>PKEY01000063.1 GCA_002919265.1 Hyphomicrobiaceae bacterium
CTGGTTCAGCCCCGAGCGCGAGATGCTCCAGGCGCTCATCGACAAGAGCCAGGAGCACGTCGAAGGCGAGGTGCGGCTGAAGCTCTACAAGGGCAACGTCATCGTCATCGGCCGCTCGAGCCCGAAATCACTTTACAACCCGACGCTGGTTACTTTCGAGGACGACCGCGGCGCCTACGACCAAAAGGACGCCGAGGGCTTCATCCGGCTGAATGCGTTGCGGCTCCGGACCCTCGCGATGCGCGACCGACGCTGACGTCCTGCAAGAATGTTCGGAGGCGGAGAGCCCGATCCCAATTAGCTCTCCGCCTCCAGCTCCTCACGCAACAGTTCCAGTTCCAGCCAGCGCTCCTCGGCAGCTGCGAGTTCAGCCTCCGCCTCAGTGAGACGGGCTGTAGCCTTCTCGAAACCCTGCGGATCGCGCGCGTAAAATCCGGGGTCGGAGAGTTTGGCCTGAAGAGCCGCCACCTCTGACTGCAGCTGCTCGATCTTCTTCGGCAACGTTTCCAGCGCGTGCTTCTCGTTGAACGAGAGCTTGCGCTTCTTGGCCGGCGCCCGGTCGCCAGCAGGCTTTTCCGCTGCCTTGGACTTTCCAACATCTGACGCGGCCCGCTGCACCGAAGGCAGGTCCGCGCCTGAGCGCTGCGCAAGCATATCGGAGTAGCCGCCAGCGTACTCCACCCAGCGCCCATCGCCTTCCGCCGCGATTACCGAGGTGACAACGCGATCGAGGAAATCGCGGTCATGGCTTACCAGCAGAACGGTGCCTTCGTAGTCGGAGAGGATCTCCTGCAGGAGGTCCAAGGTTTCAAGGTCGAGATCGTTGGTAGGCTCGTCGAGCACCAGCAGGTTTGAAGATTTCGCCAACGCCCGGGCCAGCATCAGCCGCGCCCGCTCGCCTCCTGAGAGCACTGAAAGAGGACTCCGCGCCTGTTCGGGCTGAAACAGGAAGTCCTTCATGTAGCTCGCGACATGCCGCGGCTGGCCGTTGATGATGACCTTGTCGCCGCGGCCGCCGGTGAGCGCCTCCGTCACCGTCATCGTCGGTTCCAGCTCGTCCCTGTGCTGATTGAGCATCACCATTTCGACGGCAGCCCCGATGCGGACGGCGCCCGTGTCGGGCGCGAGCTGACCCGTCAAGATCTGCAGGAGCGTCGTCTTCCCGGCGCCGTTCGGACCGACGATGCCCACGCGATCACCGCGCGCAATCCTGGTCGAGAAATCGCGAATGATGACCCTGTCGCCGTACGACTTGCTGATGCCGTTCGCCTCAATGACGAGCCGTCCGGAGGGCCCGCTTTGGCCCACGCTGAAGCGAACATCACCTTGCACCCGTCGAGCCTCGCGGCGCTCCTGACGCAGGCGCTGCAGCTCGGCCACGCGACGCACATTCCGTTTGCGGCGCGCCGTGACGCCGCCGTGCAGCCAGCTCTCCTCGCGGGCAATCTTGCGGTCGAGCTTGTGACGCTCGATTTCCTCCTGCTCTAGGATCTCGTCGCGCCAACCCTCAAAAGCCCCAAAGCCACGTTCCAAGCGTCGGGAGATACCGCGATCAAGCCATACCGTTACGTCTGACAGGTTTTCGAGAAACCGCCGGTCGTGGCTGATGAGAACCAACGCCGCCTTCGAGGCTTTGAGCTCGGCCTCGAGCCACTCGATAGCGGGCAGGTCGAGGTGGTTCGTCGGCTCGTCGAGGAGCAGCACATCCGGCTCAGGCGCGAGGACGCGGGCCAACGCCGCGCGCCGCGCCTCCCCACCCGACAAGGCATTTACGTCCTCATTACCGCTTAATCCGAGCGCCTCGAGCAGATACCGCGCCCGGTAGGGGTCCTGCGAGGGTGCCAGTCCCGCCTCGACGTACTCGAGCGTCGTTCGATAGCCGGAAAAATCCACCTCTTGCGGCAAATACCGCACGAGAGCACTCGGCTGAACGAACCGCTCACCACGATCGGGCTCCACCAGACCTGCTGCAATGCGCAGCAATGTGGACTTGCCTGAGCCATTGCGCCCCACAAGGCAGACGCGCTCCCCGGGAGCTACGGACAACTCGGCTCCCGTCAACAACGGCGTGCCGCCGAAGGTTAAATAAATATCGCGTAGCGCCACCAAAGGGGGTGCCATCGTTACCTCAGCTCAACTACGAATGGTGCGTTCCTCGCCCGGCGGTCGCACATTAGCCAGCATTGAGGAAGAATGCAGTCGATATTGACGGGGTCTTGCGTGACCCTACTATCTCATCAGGATTGCGCCCTTTTCGGAGGTGAGAGCGCCGTCACATGTATGAAGCCGTCACGCGCGGCATTCGAGTCCGCGTAACGCCGACGTTTCTTGCCGAACAGTCATCCCCTGAGAACAACTACTATTTTTGGGCGTATACCATTTTGATTGAGAACGGTAGCGACGTGGCGGTGCAACTGCGTTCGCGCTACTGGCACATCACGGACGCCAACGGCTTTACGGAGGAAGTGCGCGGGCCTGGCGTCGTGGGCCAAACCCCCGTCATCCCGCCTGGCGAGGCCTTCACTTACACATCCGGATGCCCGCTTCGCACGCCGCAAGGCATCATGGTCGGCTCATATCAAATGGTGAACACGCGCGGCGAAATGTTCGACGTCGCGATTCCGGCGTTCTCGCTCGACAGCCCGTTCGCCAGGCGCAAAGTCAACTAGGAGCGCACTTCCTGCGCGCTCTAGCCGATTTCTTCAGGCACAAAGCGGTATTTGGAATTGCAGAACTCGCAGGTGACGGTAATCGACCCGTCCTCCTCACGCATGTCGTTCAACTCATCCGCTTCGAAGCTTCCGAGCAGGCTACTGACACGGTCACGCGAGCACCGACAATGCTCTTCAAGGGAGACGGTTGGGAATGCCCGCACGCCTACGTCCGCAAACAGCCGGTAAAGTAGCCGCTCTGGCGAAAGGGTTGGATCGAGCAACTCGTGGTCCTCGACCGTTTCAGCCAGCATCCGCGTGCCCGTCCAGCGCTCGTCCTCCTCGCCGAGAAGAACGTCCTCGTTGTCATCGTCCGAGGTTGCGCCTTCTTCCACCGGCGGCACGTACTGCACGAGCAGTCCACCCGCGCGCCACTGCCACGAGCCGGCAGCGTAGTGACGAGCCACCGCGAGCCGCAAAAAGGTCGGAATCTGCTCAGATTGCCGGAAATATGTATGCGCTGCCTCGCTCAGCCCGCAGCCATCGAGAGCGACGATGCCCTGATAGCGGTCGAGATCACCGCCAGGATCTATGGTCATGGCCAGATGGCCAGTGCCAAGCAGAAGCCCCGGTTCCTTGCTCGCCGCAACCGCCTCGACCTTCTCCTTGTCGAAGCTGGCGTAAGCACGCACGCGACCAGGCTCCTCGAAGTCAACCACGAGGAAGCTGATCGGACCATCCGTTTTCGTTTGCAGGATCAGCCGGCCGCCATAGGCGCTGTCAAATTTAAGCGACGAGCCGAGCAGAGCCGTCAGAGCCACCGCCTCGCCGAGCACCCGGCTCACAGGCTCCGGATAGTCGTGGCGATTGAGAATGCTGTCGACAACTGAACCCAGCCGCACGACGCGACCGTAGATGCCGGACCGTTCGGTCCGGAACGGCATGATCAGATCATCCGATTGTGTGAGCCCACTGGCTCCAGGAGGCATAAGGCGCTCTGCCATTCAATCCTTCCCAAGGCACCATGCCAGGATCGCTTTCTGTGCATGAAGCCGGTTTTCTGCCTCGTCGAAGACGACAGACTGGGGACCGTCGATCACTTCAGCAGTCACCTCGTTGCCGCGATAGGCGGGAAGGCAATGCATGAAAATCGCGTCCTTCTTCGCCTTCCGCATGAGGTCGCTGTCCACCGCATATGGTCCCAGCATCTGCTTGCGTCTAGGGGCGTCCGTGTGTCCCATCGAAACCCAGGTGTCGGTTACGACGCAGTCCGCGCCCTCCACGGCCTCCACAGGGTCATCGGTCAGGACCACGTCGGCCTTCTCGGCAGCGATCCAGTCCAGCACCGGGCGTTCCGGCCGGAGCTGAACAGGAGTTGCAATCCGCAGCTTGAAACCAAACCGGGAAGCCGCGTGGACCCAAGAGGTGGCCACGTTGTTGCCGTCGCCCACCCAAGCCACGGTCTGGCCGGCGATTGGCCCCCTGTGCTCCTCGAACGTCATGATATCCGCAATGATCTGGCAGGGGTGGCTCTTGTCCGTCAGGCCGTTGATCACCGGGATGGTGGCATGCTGCGCCAGCTCCAACACGCTCTCGTGCTTGTTGGCACGGATCATGATGGCGTCCACGTAGCGCGACAGGACCTTCGCCGTGTCGGAGATGGATTCGCCACGGCCGAGTTGTAGGTCCGTGTGATTGAGGGCGATGGTCTGCCCACCGAGCTGTCGCATGGCAACGTCGAAGGAGACCCGCGTGCGCGTCGATGGCTTCTCGAACACCATCACGAGCACGGCATTCTCGATACCCTCAGGACGCAAATGGGCCGGCACTACCTTGCCGGCCCTCTTCATCTCGTGGGCTGTGTCAACGATCCGGCGCAACGTGGCCGCGTCGATGTCTCCAATATCTATGAAATGGCGTAGGGCCATGGACGTAACCTCGCGTGCGCGAGTTTGGCTCGCGTCCTCAGGACTGTGAGGTGGAGAAACGCCGGAGTGCCCGGGACAGCCGTGCGAGGCCTTCCGTCAGCTCCGACTCGGAAATGTTGAGCGGGGGCAGCAGGCGCAGCACGTTCTCACCTGCGGAAACGGCCAGCAACTTCTCTTCGGTGCAAGCCTTAACGACATCTGCCACCGGGGGCTTGAGGCGAAGACCCATCAACAAGCCCGCGCCACGGATTTCCTCGATGACATCCGGGAGCTCGTCCTTGAGCCGCGCAAGCTCCTGCTTGAACCGATTGGCGGTCTTCTGCACGCCCTCTAGGAAACCAGGCTCGAGCACGACATCAAGAACGGCATTACCGACGGCCATTGCCAGCGGGTTGCCGCCGAACGTCGAGCCGTGCGTGCCAGGCGCCAATCCCCGGGCTGCTTCCTCGGTGGCGAGAAAGGCACCGACAGGGAAGCCACCACCGATGCCCTTGGCGATAGCCATGACATCCGGGGTGATACCCGCCCACTCGTGCGCGAACAGCTTGCCAGTGCGGCCCATGCCGCACTGCACCTCGTCAAACACCAGCAGAAGCCCGTGCCGATCGCACAGCTCCCGGAGCTGGCGCAGAAACTCGACGGGAATGACCCGGATGCCACCTTCGCCTTGCACAGGCTCGATGAGTATGCCGGCTGTCTCTGGTCCGATCGCCGCTTCGACAGCGGCGATGTCCCCCACCGGGAGCACATCGAAGCCGGGCATCTGCGGCCCGAAGCCGTCGAGGTATTTCTCATTCCCGGCCGCGGCAATGGTGGCCAGCGTACGCCCGTGGAACGCGCCCTTGAACGTAATGAGCCGGTACCGCTCCGGCCGGCCGGAAACATGGTGATAGCGGCGCGTCAGCTTGATCGCGCCCTCCACCGCCTCGGCACCGGAGTTGCAGAAGAATACGCGGTCCGCAAACGTTGCCGCGCAAAGCCGCTCCGCCAGACGCTCCTGGCCCGCAACGCGGTAAAGGTTTGAGGTGTGCCAAAGCTTCTTCGCCTGTTCGGTCAGCGCCTCGACGAGCTTGGGATGCGCGTGCCCGAGCAGGTTGACGGCAATGCCGCTGCCGAAATCCAGGTATCGCTCACCCTCCGTCGAGATCAGCCACGAGCCTTCGCCTCGCTCAAACACCACGTTCAAACGCGCGTACGTGTCCATCACCGCGCGGGACGGGCCTGAGGAAGAAGATGAAGTGGCAGCCGAAGTGGCCGTAGCAGACGTGGGCTGCGTCATTCCCTGGCAGCTCCTGTGGCGGGAAAGTAAAAGAGCCGCCCTTCGCGTGGCGGCCCGATCTTTTACATGCATACAACTCGCTTTTGTTCGCTGTCAACGGACAGAGCCAGCGTGGTGCGGGAGCAAGAGCCCACTACTCTTGATGGAAAAACATACAGCGAACTCGCTTCTGTGTGGCGCCCTTGCCACGAATCCAACGGCAATGGAGGGAGTCGGCAGGGACGTGGCTTGTAGACCGAAGTCACGGCGTTGTAGGTTGGCCCTTGCCGGCCGCGAGATGTAGCGGTTGGCTCAGTTTTTGCGCCATATCGGTTGCTAGAGTCGAGGGGCACACCCAGTTTCCCGCAGCAGCCCAGGCGCGCGTTCGTCTCGAGTTCCCCAGTACAGCGTCAGTTCGCGGACAAGCGTACCTCCGTCGCGTCGTCATGCGCGGTGCGGTCCGTCGCTTGCCGCTCGAGTACCGATCTACCCGCGTGGGTCGGATGTGATCTGATTCTGCAAGGAGCGACAAGATGGGCTGGACGGATGAGCGCGTCGAGCAACTGAAGAGGCTCTGGGCGGAAGGTCTGAGCGCCAGCCAGATCGCCAGCCGGCTCGGCGGTGTTACGCGCAATGCCGTGATCGGCAAAATCCATCGGCTCGGCTTGTCCGGTCGAGCCACGACGTCGCGCACCAAGTCTCACCGCTCGCGCCCCCGCCCGAATACAGTACCAACAGCTAAACGGACGGCGAAAACCCGCTTCGCTGGCGTCGGAAATCCCGCGCTGCGTGCGCTATATCAGCCTGAAGTGGAGTCCTTCGTTCCGCCGGCCGAGGAAATCGAGATTCCCGTGCACGAGCGCAAGACGCTCCAGCAGCTGACGGAATCCAGCTGCCGTTGGCCGATTGGCGATCCTCAAAGCGAGGACTTCCACTTCTGCAATCGCACGAAAGTGCCGGGCCTTCCCTATTGCGAGGTCCATGCGCGCAGGGCGTATCAACCACCACAGCCTCGCCGCCGGGACCGCGAGGTCAGCGAGCCGATCGTGCCGGCCATCCAGGCCTCTCGCGATCCGGTCGACGCTTGATAACGAAGAGAGGAGCAGCCGATTGCGGCTGCTCTCTCTCTCCTTGGCTTTAGAACGCACTCTGTTCACAGCACCTTTTAATTCTCGTCCAAATCGGCCCGTTGCACTTTACCGCGATTGCGCCGTCGAATAGGCCGTGGCAAATCTGTGCCGCCAGGACGCCGCCGGCGCCTGTAGTTCGTTGCATCCTTGAGAGGCACTGACGCTCATGAATTCTCAGCCGAACGCGACGCTGGTTTCAGCCATTTGGCCGGAAAGTAGGGATAGTCTGCTGCGCCTTAGCGCCATCGCTGTTCTCGGAACACTCCTGCTTACGGCTTCAGCGAAAATCCAGGTGCCGTTCTGGCCGGTCCCGATGACGATGCAGACCTTCGTCGTCCTCTTCCTCGGCGCGGCGCTTGGCGCGAAGCTGGCAACGGCAACGGTCTTGCTCTATTTGCTCGAAGGCGCCTTCGGGCTGCCGGTTTTCGCCGGAACGCCGGAGAAGGGCATCGGTCTCGCCTACATGGCTGGCCCGACAGGCGGCTTCCTCATTGGCTTCCTAGCTGGTGCTTACGTCGTTGGCTGGCTGGCCGCGAGGGGTTGGGATCGCTCTGTCGCGCGCCTGTTCCTGGCCATGTTCATCGGCCACGCGGCGATCTTCCTCTTCGGCGTGGCTTGGCTGAGCCAGCTGATCGGCCTCCAGAATGCCTGGCAGGCAGGTGTCGCCCCATTCTACGCGGCGACACTCTTCAAGACTGCGCTGGGAGCCTTCCTGGTTCCCGGGCTGTGGCAGCTGGTTAAACGCTAAGAATTTCATGTAGCTCTCATAAGCTGGCGCCGGTTCAAAGACTGGCGCCAGTTTTTTTCGCGTGGCTCAAGCAGCCCGCCGTTCTGATCTCTCTGCCGCCTCCTCTTGTTTTTCATCTCCCTCAGGAACCATCATGTAGTCGCGTTGCGGCTTGCTGGCTTGACCACTTTTGCTGCTGGCCTTCGCGACATCAGCCCAGGCTTGAAGGATCTTTTGGGAGCACTCGGCGTACTGCTCCATCATCGTCTGCCAGAAGCGCGTCTGCTCTTCCAGCAAGTCTTGCGCCGATCGGCATCGACCCAAACGAGCCGGCAGCTCAACGTATGCCTGCGCGCGACGAGTGACGAGCGCGAAGGCCTCCAGATTCCCCCGTGCAGCCGCCTTGAACCAAGGCTCAAAAGCTCGCCCCGCAGTTGCGAACTGGTCGTAAGCGGCGTTCAGCATTCCCTGGAAGGGTCCCCCCGACGGATCAGTTCTCGAATCCATTCGCATGACCCTTACTCCATGGCTGACCAGAGCGAATAATTATGATTGACATGCTACAATGATACAACGCGCAGCCACATTCACCTTGATTCACCGCAAGTAAACGCCGACAGCGAATTGTCAGTTTTCAATCAATTGGATAAGGGTTTCGAGCCGTTCTGCTTCTTCGGCTGGCTTATCCCAGCGGATGCGGTGAATGCGCGGAAAACGCATGGCTATTCCTGAGCGATGGCGGGTGGACTGCTGCACGGCATCGAATGCCACCTCCAGCACCAATGCAGGGCGCACCGCTCGCACCGGCCCGTATCGCTCGACGGTATTGTTGCGGATCCACCGGTCCAGCCGAATGAGCTCGGCGTCTGTATAGCCGGAATACGCCTTTCCGACGGGCACGAGCTCCATGGTGCCGTCCGGCTTCTGGCGCCAAGCCCCGAACGTGTAATCTGAGTAGTACGAGGACCGCCGACCCGAGCCGCGCTGCGCATACATCAGCACGCAATCGAGCGTGATGGGCGCGCGCTTCCACTTGTACCAATGGCCCCGCGGGCGGCCCGCGAGGTAGGGGCTGCTACGGCGCTTGAGCATCAAACCTTCTATGCCGGCACCGCGCGTTTCCCGCCAAATGCGCATCAGCTCTTCGCGGTCGCGGACTTCGATAAGTTCGGACAAGTCCGTCCTCGGAGGACGAACGGCCGCATGCCATTGCTCAAGCCGCGCCCTGCGTTCCACGAATGGCAATGCCCGCAGGTCTTCACCGTTGATGATGAGCGCATCGTAGAGGCGCACATGGGCCGGATAGCGCTCCATCATGGCCCGTGTGACCGTCTTGCGGTTGAGCCGCTGCTGCAAATCGTTGAACGGCGCCACCTTGCCCTCGCGCACGATGAGCAATTCCCCATCGACGACGGCATCAAAGCGAAAGGCGGAAATCAGCTCGGGAAAGCTGGCGCCAATTTCGTCCCCGGTGCGCGAATAAAGCCGTGCCTCCTGTCCGCTGGCGGCGATCTGGACGCGGATGCCGTCCCACTTCCATTCTGCAGAAAACTCGGCCACGTCGAGCTCGGCGAGCTCGCCATCTTCCAACGGGTGCGCCAACATCAATGGTCGGAAGACGGGAGCGCCCGCGATTTCCGGTTTTTCCCCGCGTCCTTCGAGCCAGTCAAACAGCGGCGTGTACGGCGGCGTGAGCGCGTGCCATACCTCCTCGACCTCATCCACGCTGTGCCCCGCCATTGCCGCCACGGCTGTTTTCGCCAGCCGCGCCGAGACGCCGACACGCAGCGCTCCGGTGAGAAGCTTGAGAAGCGCCCAGCGCCCATTGACATCGAGGCAATCAAGCCAAGCAGCAATCGTGTCGCCGAGCTCTTGCGTATCGATCAGGCCAAGTTTGCTGATAACCTCCGACAGTCGCGGCGGCTCCTGCGGTTCTGCGGGATCGGGCCAAACCAAAGCCACTGTTTCGGCAGTGTCGCCAACGTAGTCGCGGGAGAGCCGGAAAAGCTCGGCATCGAGCCGCTGCTCCATCAGCTCCATGATTGTCCGCCGCACCGGAAACGAAAACGGCAAACCGTCCGTCAGAGCTGCCAGCGCCCAGCCGCGATCCGGATCCGGCGTGTTGCGGAAATAGTCCTGCAGGAGCTGAAGCTTGGTATTCCGGCTCGGGCTGTAGACGAGCCGATCGAGCAATGTGGCAAAGGCTTTCACTTACGGCCTCCCCCACCGGGAATGAGCGATTTTGGAGTTGTTCATCTCCCCCGCCTCAATCCTCCTCGTCCTCACGGCCAAGCAGCGCGAGAGCACGCGCCCGCTTCCCCATGCGGGTGAGCTGATAGACCAATGCGTCCTCGCGCCCGTGCGTGACCCAGATTTCCTCGGCGCCAGTTTCCGCGATGGTATCGATGAGTTGCGGCCAGTCGGCGTGATCGGAAATGACAAGGGGCAGCTCGACGCCGCGCTGACGCGCGCGACCGCGGACGCGCATCCAGCCAGAAGCGAAGGCGGTCACAGGATCAGCGAGCCGCCGCGACCAACGATCTTTGAGAGCCGACGGCGGACACAGCACGATTTCGCCAGCCAGCCCGCGCCCGGCCTCGCTCACCAGCGCCAGCTCCCCGAAGTTCTGGCCGAGCGCTAGGAAAAGATCAGTCATGCTTTTCAGGGCGCCGTGGAGATAGATCGGCCGGTCGTAACCCGCCTGTCGCAGCAGGGCGATCAGACGCTGGCATTTCCCGAGCGCGTAGCAACCCACAAGGTGCGCACGATCGGGAAACGTGCGCTGGGAGTCCAACAACCGCCCGATTTCCTCCATGTCCCGTCCGTGGCGGAACACGGGCAGTCCGAACGTCGCTTCCGTCACGAACAGGTCGCAAGGGACCAACTCAAAACCTTTGCACGTGGGATCCGACGATCGCTTGTAGTCGCCAGATATGACAGCGCGCTGCCCCCGGAAATTCAGCTCCACCTGCGCGCTTCCGAGAATGTGCCCAGCGGGATGCAGCCGGATCGTTACGTCGCCGTGCTGGAGCGCAACCCCGTAATCGAGCGCCTGAAATTGATCGGCTGAATCTTCGCCCAGCCGCACTTTCATAATGCTGATCGTTTCAGGTGTAGCCAGCACAGCGCCATGGCCGGGGCGCGCATGATCGGAATGACCATGAGTGATGACGGCCCGAGCTACCGGGCGGCTCGGGTCGATGTGGAAATCGCCGGGTGCGCAGTAGAGACCTGCATCAGTTAATTGCAGCCATTCATGAAACGCGATCAAAGCGTGTCCATTTCTCAAGCACTACGAGCCGAGCACGGAAGGTGCAACTCAGCTTTCTTACTAAACGCTAGTTCTGGTTGAGTCAGAACGCAATTTCACCTTTCTTTTCAAGGAATTGAGCCGCACTTCCCCGTTGATCGAAACATCGCCCGTCAGTAAACACTGTTCAGTAACTTTCCTGTGCCGAGTACGGCCCAGCGTCTTGTGGGTTTGATGTGGGGCGTCTGAGCTGGAGTTCGAAGTGCGCGCGGCGGGGTGGAGCGCTCGTTCTGGGGGCAAGCCTCGTGCTCGCCATGCATCCCGCCACGGCTGGTGAATCCCTGCCCAATAAGGAAATTTGGGGAGGTGCAGAGGTCACGGCCAAGACCTGGTCTGTCTATTCCGGCATCACTGCCGCTCTCTACGGTCCCCTGGAGGCTGATGGCTGGCGCATTCGCGCTGTTGGCGGCTACGGTGGGTACTCCTACCCCAAATATCCCGTGACTATCCGCGGCTATGGAGCCTTCGCAGACCTGCTCGTCGGCTACCAGCGCCAGTTCGGCCCAGTAACCCTCAAGGGATTTGCCGGCCTCGCGTTCGAAGACCACACGCTTTTGCCGTTTGATCCCGACACCGACGTTGTCGGCACCGAATACGGCCCCAAAGCTGTCCTCGAGGCGTGGTGGACGATCTCGCCAAAGGCTTGGCTATCACTCGATCTCTCGTGGTCGAGCCTCTACGACAGCACCTATGCCGCGCGCGCAAGAGCTGGCTACCAATTCAACGATGGGCTCTCTGCCGGTCTGGAACTCGCTGCAAACGGCAATCCGGATTACGACGGTAACCGCGCCGGCGGATTCCTCCGATTCGCCTGGTCTCACGGCGAAATCTCCGCCAGCGTTGGCGCAGCGGTCGACCGCTCCCGGGAACTGGGTGGCTACGGGACGCTGAACGCGCTCTTCAAATACTGACGCCACGAACCCAGACGATTAGTCGTCGCCTGATGCAGAACCGCCACACCGTGCCACAGAAGGCTAACAAATCATGGTATCATGCGTCGTCCGTCGATAGCCGCATAAGAACCGTCACAGCGGAGGACATATGAAAAGCATCCTCGTCCCGATCGAGAAGCACGATCTCGTCACCTCGATGCTCGAGTGCGCGGCCAAGATCGCGGCCAACTTCTCGGGGACCATTGAAGGCGTCGCGCTGCGCCTGCCGCAGATCTCCGTTGTTGGCCCGGACCCGGTCGTAACCGTCACATTCCCGCGCGCCGAGCAGGAGGATCTGGAGATCCTGACGTCGGCGCGACGGATTTTCGATGCGTTCTTCGCCAGCGATGCCGCAGCTATTCTCCCGGATGGCCAACGCCCCCGGCATCACTGGCGCGCCATCGATCCTATTGATGATGCCGGCCTGGCAAGCCTCGCCCGTGTGTACGACATGACGATCGTGGGGCGCCCGCAAAGCGGCATGGACGGCCCCCGCATGACCACGCTCGAAGCGGTGTTGTTTGAAAGCGGCCGCCCGCTTCTCATCGCTCCGCCGCGCCCACCGCGAACGATCGGCGAGCGGATCGTGATTTCCTGGAATTGCAGCTCAGAGTCTGCGCGCACCGTGGCTTACGGCATGCCTCTATTGCTAAAAGCACGCGAGGTGACCGTCCTCACAGTTGAAGGTGCGGTAACGCCCGGGCCTTCCGGAAAAGAGCTGGTCGATTGCCTCGCCTGCCACGGAATTGAAGCCCGCGAGCTGACAGCGTTATCCGGAGGACGAAAACCCGGCGAGGCCATTCTCGAAGAGGCCCAGCGCCTAGGCGCCGATCTCCTGTTCAAAGGCGCTTACACGCAGAGCCGCTTGCGCCAGATGATTTTTGGCGGTGCCACCAATCACATTCTTTGGAATACTGAGCTGCCAGTATTCATGGCTCACTGAAGCCATCAGCCAGTTGGGTTCCAGCCCAGTAGGTGGAGTCCAGCGTTTAGATTCGCTTAAATTTTGCCATCGCCTCGCGGAATGAGAGGCCCTTGGCCAGCTCGATTTCTGCCTGCCTGTCGTCGCTGGCATAACGGTGCGCGAGTTCGGCAACCTTCTCGGCATGTTCGGCCGGAACGCACACCACGCCTGAGCCATCTGCAACGATGACGTCGCCCGGGCGCACACGCACGCCGCCGCACTGAATGACTTTGTTGATGCCGGTAATGCGAATTCGGGTGCGGCCGGTCAGCGGCGTCATATGCCGGGTGAAAACAGGCAGTCGATGCTGCTCCATTTCCTCGCGGTCACGCACACCTCCGTCAACAACGAGCCCCGCGATCCCCTTCAACTTGGCTGCATAGGTCGCCAAGCCGCCCCATGTGGATACCGCACGCCCGCCGTTGTCGACCACGATGACGTCACCCGGACCTGCGGCATCGATCATGTGCCCGACCTTGAAGTCTTCCGACGTGAAGCTGCCGCGCGGCCCCGTCGCTTGCGTAACAGTGACGGCACGTCCATAGCACCGCGTACCAGGCACGACCTGACCGATGCCGGACATCACGCCGTCGAAGCCCACGTCATCAAGAGCATTGGCGATGGTTGGCGTTGCCAGGTCGGCGAATCGCGCCAGGACTTCGTCGCTGATGGTCATTGCGGCCACTCCTTAACGGAAGTCGTCCAACGTCAGGATCGGCGAGAAGGCAAGGCCCGCCGCCTTAAAAGCTTCCGATGCACCTTCGAGCCGATCAACAATCGTAATGACGCGCACGACATTGCCGCCTTCGGCGCGCACCGCCTCCGCCGCTTTCAGCGCAGAGCCGCCCGTTGTGGTGACGTCCTCCACAACCACGACATCAGCCCCGTTCAGGCTTTCGCCGGGCCCCAACCCCTCAATGAGGCTGCGCGTGCCATGATCCTTCGCCTGCTTGCGAACGAAGAACGCTGAAAGCGGCCGGTTGCGCAGGGGGCTGACAGCGGCGACTGCACTCGCGATCGGCACCGCGCCCATTTCAAGGCCGCCAATCCACTTTGCCGAGACGCCTTCAAGCTGGTCCAGGATGAGATTTGCGATGAGCAAGCCTCCCTCGGCGTCAAGCATCGTCGGCTTCATATTGAAGTAGAAGGTCGACGTGCGGCCGGAGGCCAGCTTCACCTCTCTCCCACTCTCGAACGACCGCGCTTTCACGATCTCGATAAGTCGCGCGCGGTCAGCTGCGGGGGATCGGTTCAAATTCATATCAATCTCCTCCTGGGTCCAGGCTGGAGATCGGTTGTGGCGACCGCGCGCGGACTGTCAAGGCATGCTGTCGCGTCGGCCGCAGATGTACCCAGTTTAGCGTTTCTCACACCGCGCGCGCATTTGGAACCGGGCTGCTAAGTGGCCGTTCCTCTGGACTGAGATCTCAATGAGCAATCCAGGTGCGAGCGGCGAGATTTGCCGTGAGCACTGCTGACTTCGGAAGCTCTCGCGGCCCTGACGACAGAGGTTAGGAATTTCGGTGAAAGTGAATGAGAGTTCCGCAAAGCGATCAGAAGCAACGTTTGTCGCGACAAAAGCGATGCCAAGCGCCTCCGTGGCTGGGGCCGAGACATTCTACCACGATGTCCTGAACGAACTCTCAGCCAGCGGCATGCCGTTCCTGGTCGCCGGTGCCTATGCGGTAAGCGTCTACACCGGCATTACGCGCCCTACGAAAGATCTCGACATATTCTGCAAGGCCGGCGATTACCCGCGCCTGCTCGCGCATTTTCAGCGACGTGGCTACGACGTGTCCGTCGAAGATGAGATCTGGCTCGCGAAGGTCCACAAAGGCGTACATTACCTCGACGTCATTTTCGCCTCGCCTACGGGCACGATCCAAGTCACCGACAACTGGATGGATCACGCACGACAGGCGGACGTGCTCGGAACGCGCGTTCCCCTCGTCGGTCCCACCGAGCTCATTTGGACCAAGTGCTTCATTCAGCTCCACAATCGATACGAAGGAGCGGACATCGCGCATCTGATTTTGAAAGCGCACGAAGAAATCGACTGGCATCGACTGCTCGCGAATATGGAAGCGCACTGGGAGGTTCTGTTTTCGCAACTCCTGATGTTCCGGTGGATTTATCCTTCGGAGCGAAAACTCGTGCCATCGTGGCTGATGCACGAGCTTATGGACCGTCTACGCTGCCAAATGGAAATTCCGGCGCCGAAGAAGAAGATTTGCCGGGGCGGCCTCCTGGCGCCCTACGATTACAATATCGACACAAAAGAATGGGGGTTTATCAATTTCACCGGCGCGAACGGGCGGAGCGATGCCTCGTAAATTGAAGGTGGCTGCGCTTGCCGATCTCCACGTGAAGGAAGGACAGGTAAGGCCCTATCGCGAACTCTTCAGCGAAATTTGTCGGGTAGCTGATGTTCTTGTTCTCGCGGGAGATTTGACGGACCTCGGAAAACCGGAAGAGGCGCGCATTCTGGCCGAGGACGTGCAGAGTTGCTCAATTCCAGTCTTGGCCGTCCTCGGGAATCATGACCATGAATCAAATCAGGCCGAAGAGGTTCGGAAAGTGCTGCGCGAAGCGCGCGTTTCCATTCTCGAAGGCCAAACCCAGGTCATCAAGGATGTCGGCTTCGTCGGCGCGAAAGGATTTGGTGGCGGCTTTGGCCGTCGTATGCTGACAGCCTTCGGTGAGCCGGCCATCAAGAATTTCGTTGCGGAAGGCATGAGCGAGGCGACGCGCCTCGAGAACGGCCTCAGAGCGCTCCACACGGATAAAATTTTTGTCGTGCTGCATTACGCGCCCGTGGTGGACACCCTCGCGGGAGAACCGCCGGAAATCTATCCCTTTTTGGGATCATCGCGACTCGCAGAGGCCATCGATCGCTACCAGGTGAGCGCGGTGGTGCACGGCCACGCGCACCACGGAAAATACGAGGGCCGCACACCAGGAGGCGTGCCCGTCTACAATGTTGCTTCACACATCAAGAAGCCGACGGGCAAGCCCTATGGCCTGATTGAGGTTTGAGGCGCTGACGGAGCAAATCAGCCGAGAATACGCTTGGACTTGACCTTTCCGTTCTCGTCGAGCTGGTAGACGATCGGCACGCCCGTCGCGATTTCAAGTTTCACAACTTGCTCAGGTGAAAGCTCATCGAGCTTCATGACGATCGAGCGCAACGAGTTGCCGTGCGCGGCGACGATCACGTTCCGGCCCGCTTTTACCTCCGGCCAAATCTTCGACTCGTAATAGGGAATTGTGCGAGCCGCCGTGTCCTTCAGACTCTCGCCACCGGGCGGCGGCACATCATAGCTGCGGCGCCAGATGTGCACCTGCTCCTCGCCCCAGCGCTTTCGCGCATCGTCCTTGTTGAGGCCTGACAGATCACCGTAGTCACGCTCATTGAGCGCCTTGTCGGCAATTGTCGTGAGATCCTGCTGGCCGAGCTCTTCCAGGATAAGCTGCAGCGTATGCTGCGCCCGCTTTAGCGCGCTGGTGAAGGCGATGTCGAAGCGATAACCCTCGGCCTTGAGAAGCTGACCAGCCCGGCGCGCTTCCTCGACTCCCTTTTCGGAAAGGTCCGGATCGCGCCAGCCGGTGAATAGATTGAGCTTGTTCCACTCGCTTTCACCGTGGCGCACCAATACGAGCACGTTGTCAGCCGCCATGTCCTCTGTCCTGTGCGTATTGTAACTGGCCTAATTCGCTAATTACTGCGCGGCATCTCAAAGGCCGAGAACGTCCATCATCGAGTACAGTCCAGGCGGCTTGCCTCTGCCCCACAGTGCTGCCTGGACTGCCCCCCGGGCATAAATTCCCCGATCGGTGGCACGATGCGTCAGCTCGATCCGCTCGCCTTCTCCGACAAACAAAACGGTATGCTCGCCGACAACGTTGCCGCCCCGCAACGTCGCATAGCCGATGTCGCCACGCCGGCGCGGGCCCGTATGGCCATCGCGCACGCGAACACTCCGCTCCTTGTGCGAAATACCGCGCCCTTCGGCTGCCGCCTGTCCCAGCATGAGCGCGGTCCCTGACGGAGCATCCACCTTGTGCTTGTGGTGCATCTCGAGGATTTCGATATCGAAATCCTCGCCGAGCGCCTGCGCCACCTTGCGCGTGAGGGCAACGAGCAGGTTCACGCCCAGGCTCATGTTGCCCGCCTTGATGATGGTCGCGTGCCTCGCGGCCGCAGCGATCGCCGCCTCATCCTCGTCGGAGAACCCAGTTGTCCCGAGAACGTGCACGATGCGCGCGTTGGCCGCCAGTCCGGCAAACTCCACGGAGGATTTCGGCGCCGTGAAGTCCAGGATGGCGTCCGCACGCGCGATGAGCTCCAGCGGATCGTCCGTGACCTTCACGCCAAGCTCGCCGATACCCGCCAGCGTCCCGAGATCCTGGCCGAGCGCGGGCGCCCCCTCGCGCTCAACGCCGCCGATCACCGTGCATTCGGGGTTGGCGTGGGCAGCACGAATGAGCTCCCGGCCCATCCGGCCAGCAGCTCCCATCACCGCGATCTTGAAGTCGCTCATCTGGATCTCCTCTCGGACCCGCCATCCCCGCGGCGTATAGCAGAGGCGGGTGAGCGGAACTAGGGCGTCGTCGTGGATGAACGCGCCTGCGGGTGCGCCATCGCCCGCTTGATGAGCTCGCGCGCCTCGTTCTCGTCACCCCACCGTTCGACGCGAACCCACTTGCCCTTCTCCAGATCCTTGTAGTGCTCGAAGAAGTGGGCGATCTGGAGCACGAGGCTGTCCGGCAGATCGCGGTAGGACTGGACCTTGTCGTAGCGCGCGGTCACCTTGCTCGAAGGGACGGCGATGATCTTCTCATCTCCTCCCTTCTCGTCCGTCATGATCAGGACGCCGACCGGGCGGCAATTGACGACGCAGCCCGGGATGAGCGGCCGCTGGTTGGCGATGAGAACGTCGATAGGATCCCCGTCCGCGCACATCGTGTGCGGCACGAACCCGTAGTTGCCGGGGTAGCGCATCGCCGTGTGCAGCATTCGGTCGACGAACAGCGTGCCGGAAGCCTTGTCTAGCTCATACTTCACCGGCTCGCCGCCGATCGGCACCTCGACGATCACGTTGATGTCGTTTGGCGGATCATAACCAATTGGTACCGCGTCAATGCGCATTGCGCCAATCCCCGTCGTTCTGTTCTTGCTGGATTTCCGGTGCTTGTCGCAAGGAGCCGCCGGCACCGGCGCGGCACGCCCTCCTATGCCGGAATCTTGGTCATTGCAATGCCTTGGGCTGCGGCACGTATTCCTTGCCGCACTTGGTCCGGCTGTCCGGGATCAGGCGCTCTTTTGGCGCGAAACTTGATTGGTCTTAATGCGCCGGCCGTCAATCGGCTGGCACCCTAACCACCGATTAAAGAAGGTCCGCCGTCAGAAGAGAAATCGAACTATCCGGTAAGTGATTCTTTAGGGTTCGACAGACTACAACGCGAGAAAAAAGGGAGCGGGGCTAAATATGTTGAGTCCGCGCAAATTCGGTGCACCGTCATTTCGGCAATCAAATGAATATTTCGAAAATCATACACTTCGAAGAAAAATGGATGGATTGCCCGCTCAAGAAGGATTTGTACGCGCGGTTCGGGAATATGCTTTTGCGAAGCCGGACCGCCAGGTCAGAATAATCGAAACGATCATTCGCACGTCCCGCGGCTTGACAGACAATCATCGCCCCCTACCACGAGACGTGCAGGAGACGCTTCAGCTCATCATCAAGCGGTACGAGCCGTTCTCACCGACGAAAATCGGCTCAACCCCACGAACATTTGCCGAGGCGCGACAGGTCCTGCGCACACTCTTCTTTTAGAATTGGTCAGGATCTTCAGCGCCGGCGTTTCAAAATTGGTCGGGAGGACGAATTGGATACGACCGTCGATCCACTTGTATCGATCCGGCACAATTTGCGCGCCAACATGAGTTATCTCCGGCGTTTCGGACGCGCAATTACAGGCAGTCAATCGTGGGCGGATATTTCCGTCGTGCAGCTGATGGAGGATCTGCTCGCCAATCCCGACCTCACACGCGGCAGGTCAACCCCGCGCGTGGCGCTGTATCGGCGGTTGCTCGAGCTTATCACGCTGCTGCAAGACGAAAACGGACCGATTCCAACGCCGGCCAAGCGTCAGGCACACCTCCTCACGATGATCGAGGGCTTCGACAAAGCGCAGGCAGCTGAGATCCTGAACGTCAGTACCGGCGAAGTAGAGGACATGCTCGAGGAGGTCCAGTCGGACATCGCACGCCAGGCCGGTGCGCGGGCTCTGGTTATTGAAGACGAACCGTTGATCGCAGCTCATCTTAAGTTGCAGCTCCGGCAGCTCGGGCACGAGGTGGTCGGCATCGCAGCGACGCTGACGCAAGCGATAGAAAAGGCACTCAAAGGTAGGCCTGATATCATTCTTTCAGATGTTCAGCTGGCCGACGGCAGCTCCGGCATCGATGCGGTCGACAAAATCCAATCAACCTTCGACGTGCCGGTCATCTTCATCACGGCCTATCCAGAGCGCCTTCTCACAGGCAAACGCCCGGAGCCGCTGTTCCTAATCGCCAAGCCCTACATGGAAGCAGCCGTGCGGGCGACTGTTAGCCATGCTCTCTTTCTCGACAGCTACTTTCGCGGGACCAACGAGAGCCCCAGTCCGGTTTCCGCGTGAGGCCACCGTGGCGCACCGCGTGGCCCTAAGATCCATTCGCACCTTACACCGGTGGAGAAAACAGGCCGGAACTCCCGCCGCCGACGTTGCGCGCCTTCAGGCAATCCTCAACGCTGCCGTGGCTGCAATCATTACAGCCGACGAATTCGGCACCATAGTGGACGTCAATCCAGCCACGGAGAAGCTTTTTGGCTACAGGAGTGATGAGCTCATGGGGGCCCGCGTGGATATTCTTCTCTCCCGCCCGGAATTGTCGCGCCAGGAGTTCCTGAAAACTGATTTTGCCAACTCCAACCCGGCCAAACCCCGCCAAATCCTCGGTCGGAGAAAGGACGGCACCGTTATTCCCCTCCATCTCGCGGTAGGCAGTTTCACCCTCAACGGGCGCAGGTATTTCACCGGCATCCTGTTCGATGAAACCGACAGAAAAGAATTCGAGCGCAATCTGCGGTCGGCGCTCAGCGCAGCAAACATGGTGGCAATGAAGTGGGATTGCCGCACGAACATCGTGTCGGTCACAAGCGGAGGCGCGCTCACGGCTCCCACGCGATCGGTGACGACGGTCGATCAACTGCTGAAAAGTATCGATCCAGATGATGTGAGCGAATTTCGGCGCGAGGTTCTGTTAAGCGGCAAAACCCGAAAGCCGTTTCGCATCGTTTTGCGTCAATCCAATCCCGCCGGCCAGTCGCAGTGGCTCGAGCTGGACGCGCAAACAGAAGCCGACGACAACGGCAATCCGCTGTTCGTTCATGGAATTCTTCGGGACGTAACGGAAAGCAAACGGGAAGAAGCGCGGCGCGAGTTGTTGCTCGCGGAAATCGCGCACCGCGGAAAAAACCTGTTGGCTGTCGTGCAATCCATTGCTGCCGTAACATTCCGAGGTGATCGGCATATGGAAGCCGCGCGTGCGGAATTCGAACAACGGCTGGCTGCGCTCGCGCGATCGCAAGCCCTGCTCAGTGAGCAAGAATGGTCAGGCGTTGAGCTTGCGGACATCGTGACACTCGAACTCGCGGCGTACGCCACCCAGGCGGTCATCGAAGTCGACGCGATTCGACTCAAGCCGAGCGCAGCGCAAAGCATGAGTCTCATTATTCACGAGCTTGCGACAAACGCGGCCAAGTATGGCGCGCTGTCGGTTCCCCAAGGGGAGATCATCTTCTCTGCACGGCTGCGACAGCAGGAAGATGACGAGGTTCTGCAGCTTTCTTGGAAAGAGCGCGGCGGCCCACCTGTGAACCCGCCGTGCCGGAAAGGTTATGGCTCCTTCCTGATCGAAGAATTGCTTGAGGGAATGGCCAAGGAGAGCCGGGTGGATTTTCACCCAGAGGGCCTTGTTGTGGAGGCGACCATCGCTACAGCGCAGCTACGACCGGCTCACAAGACCTGGGTCTTCACGCGCGCGGACAAGCGACCTGACAGCAAGTCGCCTGCTGTTCTTGTTTGACGGCAGACTTCGTCCGCTGACGAACGATCCTCAGATCAATTCCAGGCGAAGGCGATTTTTTCCAGCTTGGCGCCGCCGATACGGTCATACGCTTTGGCGATCGGCCGCCCACCGCGCCGCCAGTAGAAATCGATAGCCGGCGTGTTGTTTGCCAGAGCCCAGCAAATCAGGCCACGGAGGCGACGTTCATCCATTGCGTGCCGACAGGCCTCAAAAAGTATCTCGCCGAACCCAAGGCCTTGATAGACTGGTGCGAGGTAAAGCTCATAAATTTCGCCCTGGTACTGGCTGCGGCCCCGAGCCGCGCCCCAGGTCGCATAACCAGCGATTTCGCGCCCCACCTCGAGAACTAGAATGTTATCGCCAGAGCGCACCGCACTCGCCCACCATTCTGGGCCGCGTCTCCGGATCATGCTTTCAAGGTGGAGATGTGGGATGATACCCCGGTAAGCCAACTGCCAGGACTCGCGAAATACTTGCGCAAGGGCAGTCGCATCGGAAGGTCTACCGCGGCGAACTCGAACTTGTGATCTGGACCCCAACATAGGCCCAGTATAAAGCGCGCCACCAAGCTTATTGCAACGCTCTTGTGAGCGATTCGTTCCGTCCGCGTTCACAAGTCACATCCGGAGAATTCGAAGTTTTTCTAAAGGAAAGGCCCGATCTCGTTGATATCGGGCCTTTCCGTCATCGCGATTTCAGCCTTTAACAGCTTAGTTGGCCTTGACGCTGTTGAAGCTACGGCTTGCCGCCGAGTTGAACGTCTCGAACGTCTGGCGCGTCAACTTAGCCGAAAGCTCAAACAGCTCCTTGGTCTGGGCGCTTGCCGCGGCCAGTTGCTGCTGGAGGAAATCAGCCTGCAGACGCGCAGCCTCCGGCAAGGTGCGGGCACGCGCAATGGCTTGCGCAGCCGCGAAGGCTGCCTCCGCGTTGGCAGCCGCGTTGTTGAGCACCTTCTCGCTCAGTGTACGCGCGCCAGCCTGCGCCGTGTCCAACACCTCTTCGAAGGCCTTCACGCTTTCCTTGGTAGCCGCGGCGACCTTCTGATAAGCGTCACGCGTCTTCGCTACGCTTTCCTCGGCGAATGCCTGAAAATTCTCGGGGATGCGCACGTCTTTTGCAGCGTTGAAGAACTCTTCCGCCTGCTTTGTAAACTGCTCGTTCATTGAGCTTCTCCTGGGGGTCCGATGAGCCTGGGGACTGGGCTGCGGAGCTGGAGGAGCACAACTCCGCCAAATCCGATGATCCGTATTTAGAGCG
>PKEY01000021.1 GCA_002919265.1 Hyphomicrobiaceae bacterium
CAGGAAACGAGGCTGTCGTCGACGTCACCGTGCGCTACAGAGGGCTGCCGGCTTACGGTTACGGGCCGGCCTTTGTTCCACGTCCCCCTTCCTTATGGCGTCAGCGTGAGGTTGCTTACGACGCGATTTTCACGCCCGACAAACGCATCATCTATGATGCGGGTCGTGCCGCACAGTCCCGCGCCGCAGCCGAGTACTACGGACATCAGCCTAATTATTATTACCGCGCGCCAGCCTATGGACCCGTTAATGGATACGCGCCGGTCGAAGCCATTGGCCCCATAATTGACCCTGCGGGCACTTGCGGAACGTTCCGCTATTGGGACGGTACGAAATGCGTCGATGCCCGATACCATTCCCGTTACAAGAATCCTTTCAGATGGTATGGGCTTCACAAATAAACAAATGCGCCCCGGGATGGGCTTTCCCGGAGCGCATTTTGCATTCAAGCGTACCCACCTAAATCAGAGAAGCTCCTTGAGCTCCTTGGCCGGACGGAACGCGATCTTCTTGCTCGCCTTGATCTTGATCGGCTCGCCAGTGGCCGGGTTGCGGCCCATACGAGCCGGGCGCTTGCGAACCTGTAGCACGCCGATGCCGCCGATGCGGACACGGGCGCCCTTCTTGAGGTGCTTCTGAATCATCGAGGTCAGCTCGTTCAGAAGCGCCGTCGTCTGCTTACGCGGCATCTCGTGCGATTCAGACAGCGCCTTGGCCATCTGGTTCAGCGTGACCGTTACCGGCTTCGCAGCCGTCTTCGCCGCCGCGGCGGTCTTAGAGGCGGCCGCGGCTTTCGTTGATTTCTTAGCGGCTGGGGCTTTCATTGGTTTGAGTTCTCCTTACGAACTATTGGCTAGCTAGATCTCGAACTCAGGCAACACGGAAACGCTCAAGATCACCACCCGCTGCTACCAGCCACTTCGGCCTACGGCCGCGGCCGGACCAGATCAACGAGCTGTTCGTCGGGTGGCGATATTTCACGGTGATCGAGGACCGGGGTGTCCTCTCACGAGATTGACCGAACAGATCGTCGATACGGAATCCCGCCTGCTCGGCCATCGACTGCAGCTTCTGCTTCAAGGCCGCGCGTTCTGCAACCCTTTTCTTCTCGATAGCCTCAGCTACGCGCTTCTGAAGCTGCAGAAGCTCCTTGTAGCTCATCTTCTGAAGTTGGCTTTCCTTCATGACTGTTCCTCTCTCAATATCCGTCTAATTGACCTGGCCGGGCTCCAGGCAATTTCTCAAAACTCTATGAAATTGGGCACTTAACTGAGTTTCCCTCATTTGCGAACCTAATTGATGCCTCCAAACATAAACTAAATATTTAAGTGTGCCGCGATTGCAACAAAATAAGCTGGTTTTAGGCTTTCCTAGACCTTGAGTTTCCCCATTTTGGCAAGTTGAAACCCGACTTTCGTCGGTTTTGGTCAATCGAATTGCCCCCCGATACTCGAGAATCAGTACTCCTGATTCGCTTCCCACTAAGAGGCTAGGGCCGCTAGTTCGGGGCGACGGTTGGAACGCAGTCGCTTTTCGAGCTTCTCGGCGAAGGCGATTACGATCGAATCTGCCCGCGGCCTGCCAACGATCTGAAAACCGACCGGCAAACGATTGTCGCGGATAACAGGCAGAGAAAGCGCTGGCTGGCCCGTCGCGTTGAAAGGCCACGTCCAGCCAAACCAGGCGTGCGGCGACGTCTTCTTTCCGGCAATTACCCGCGGCCCAATCATACCCAGTGGAAAAGCGCTAACAGGAGCCGTCGGCACAATGAGAATGTCAAAGTCGCGGAACCAGGTCAGAATTCGGGCCGAAAACGACCGCCGCCAGCGGAGCGCCCGAGCCAAGTCGCTCCCACTCAAGGAGCGCGCGAATTCCAACATTTGAATCAAGGTGGGATCCATGATCTCCCGATCCTCCGTTTCCAGCCTATGGCCAAAAGCGGAGTGGAGGTCGGAGAGAACGATGACGCGGAATTGCTGGTCGGGGTCACTCCAATTCAGGCGAACCTCGTCCACGTGCCCCACGCAGTCTCTTGCCGCAGCCACGACTTCTTCCAAGGCCTCTGCCACGTCCGTCTCAGGCTCGAGCTGATCAAGCGAGCGTGTCCAGGCGACGCGAAGCGGCTTGTCCGTCTCATCATGCGGCCGGATAAGAGAGTCTGGATCCCGGGTATCCGGCCCTGAAATGCAATTCATTACGAGCCGAATATCAGAAACGGACCGCGCCATTGGTCCCGTATGGCCAAGCAAATCCCAGCCAGGAATTGTCGGCCATTGGGGCACCACTCCCGCTGTGGGTTTGAAACCCACAATTCCACACAAAGCTGCGGGCAACCTAATGGACCCGCCGCCGTCCGTTCCAATGCTGATCGGGCCCATTCCGGCGGCGAGCGCAACAGCGCTTCCACCCGAAGACCCGCCGGGCGTTCGATCAAGATCCCAGGGATTGCGTGTTTCCCCGGTGAGAGGAGAGGTCGTTACGGTTTTGTGGCAGTACTCCGGCGTTGTCGTTTTGCCGATAACGATGGCGCCGGCGGCTTTGAGGCGCTCAACAACGATCGCATCGACATCCGGCACATAGTCGGCCTGTAGCTTGGAGCCGGCGGTCGTCCGCACCCCTTTAGTCAGAATGATGTCCTTTATGGAAACAGGAACGCCGTCGAGAGGACCCAACACCTCTCCTTTCGGGCGGCGCGAATCCGCAGCGCGCGCAGCTGCCAACGCTTCATCTGCGCAAACGGTGACGAAAGCACGAAGCACGCCGTCATATTTGTCGATGCGTTTGAGAATAGCGGTGACGACCTGAGTAGCCGTCAGTTTCCCACCACGCACCGCTTCGACAATCTCTCCGGCGTCCGCCCAACAAATCTCTTCGCCGCGCATTCTTGCTCCACGCCAACTCAGCACCGCGAACCTTGCTCACCCAGATACAACGTGTACACCACATCTCCTTGCGAGCAAGCATCCTATCGCGCGCTGATGATTGAGTGCCGGCGAAATAGGCGAAACACAATCCGCTGGTCAACTGTATTTCGCTCTACTGCGGTCCGGAATTTCGATGCGGAATGCAGCTCCCTTCGGCACTTCGAGCAACTGGATCGTGCCACCGTGCGCACGCACCAATTCAGCTGCGATGGCGAGGCCGAGGCCTGTGCCGCCATTTCGCGATGACCCAGCAAAGGCCTGGAAAAGCCGCGCCCGCGCTTGCGCGGAGACGCCGGGCCCATTGTCGCGCACCTCGATGATCGTCCGTAGGCCTTCGCGTCGAGCCTCCACAACGATTTCGCCTGCAGCGGGTGGCTGTTGGCTTTCGATGGCCTGGGCCGCGTTGCGACAGATGTTGTTGAGAATGCGGAAGAGATGATCCGGATCAGCATCCACACGCAGCTTAGGCTCGATAAGAACGCGCCAATCTATGCCTTCGCGCGGCAGTCCAAGCCCTTCGCCGACTTCTTCGACGAGTTCGCGAAGCGCAATGAGCTCGCGCCTTGGCGCCGCTTCTTCGGCGCGTCCATAACGTAGCGTGTCGTTGCAGAAATTGATGGCGCGATCGAGCGAGGCAATCAGCTTCGGTGCAAAGCGTTGGACGGTGGGATCGGGAACGGCCGTCAAGCGATCCGAAATGATCTGCGCGCTGGCCAGCATGTTGCGCAGATCGTGATTGATCTTGCTGACAGCCAGGCCGAGCTGAGCCAACCGGCTCTTCTGCTGAAGCGTTTGTGAGAGCTGCCGCTGCATACGGGCGAGCTCGCGTTCCGCAATTCCGATCTCATCGCGTCTGTCTGACGGAACAATGATACGGCTCGCATCCTCCGGATCTTCGCTAAACGACAGCATATTACGGGTCAGCCGCATCATCGGCCGCACGAACATCATGATGAGCGTGATATAGACAAGGGCCGCGGCGATAATGGAGATGATGATGGACAGCCCAAGGACGTTCAGTCCATAGCGCACCATCGCCGCCTTGAGCGTCGCCTCGGGCAGGACGATTTCGACGAAATCCTCCTGAGCAAGCGGTGACCGAAAGCCCGGATCCGGATGGCCCCGGACAAGGATCATTCGCCCCTCGGGGGCAAAAAATACGCCGATGGCATCGGCCACGAGCCCAAAGCGGTTTGCCAGCCACTCGGAAAAGGTCGCGTCGAGATCTTCCCGCAAATCAAATTGCGCATCGACGACGAACGGCTCTTCCGGCGGTAGGACCAGTTTTCGCATGCCGCTCGTCTTGACGGCGACAGAGCGCAGTTGTGCCGTGCTCAACAACTCACTGCGCACACTTTCCGGAATTATGCCGCCTGGCGCGGCGTCAGCGGCGAGAGAAGCAAGGCGCGCAGCCGTCAGGCGGTCCGTCAGCCACGTAATACGAAAGTTGGCAACCGAGGGCACAAAGATGAGAATCTCGGCCAGCATGATGAACAGCGCCGTCAGATACAGCAGTTTTGACGGCAGGCCGTGCAGCAGCATCTCCGACGAGCGGGGCGTCGGAGCAGCGTCACCAGCCGGCTTGATCTCGTTTTGCCGGCTGCTTGTCTCAACGGAAGCCGAATCTTGCGGCACTCACGCCTCGAGCCGGTAGAACCTTACCCAAGCTTAGCCAGCAACGAGACCACTTTCCGCAGGAAAGGGTTGCTGGCAGCTGCCGCATAATAGCGAAAGGCGACCCGCTTGTTGATCTCTGAAAAAGTCGGGTAGGGCGAAACCCAACCCATCATATCTCTAATATTGAGCTTTTTGGAAAGCGCGAGCGACCACACCTGAATGAGTTCTCCTGCATTCTTGCCGACGATGCCGGCACCCAGGATGCGGCCGCGCTTGTCGAGCACGACTTTGACGAGCCCCCTCGTCGCCCGTTCGGTATGGGCTCTGTCGTTCTCAAAAAATGGCCAGCGGAGAACCCGAATTTCTTTGTAGGCCGTGCGCGCCTCCTCCTCGGAAAGGCCGACGTAGGCAAGCTCCGGATCTGTAAACGTGACACGCGGCAACATAGATTCTTTTACTTTGGCCGGGAGGTGGAACAGCGCTCGTTTTATCACCACCTCGGCATGATGATTGGCGACGTGCGTGAACTGCGGCCCACCAGCACAATCCCCAATCGCGAACACTCTCCGGTTCGTCGTGACGAGGCCCTTGTTGACTTTGATCCCGGAGTGTTTGTCGTACCTGATTTTCGCCGCTTCCAGATTGAGGCCAGAAACATTCGGTTTGCGACCCGTTGCGACGAGAAGGTGCGTACCCTCGATGACTTGAACCGTCTCGCCGGGCCCCTTCGCCGTTACACGGATCTCGCCCTCGCGGCCCTCAATTCGCTCGACTGTAACGTTTTCCCGAATGTCGATAGCTTCGTCCCGTAAAGCCTTAAGTACGTGACAAGCGAGTTCCGGGTCTTCCCTGGCGAGCGCGACCGCAGCATCCAGCACAGTAACGAGACTGCCAAGGCGTGCGAACACTTGAGCCAACTCCAGCCCAATCGAGCCGGCGCCAAGGATAATCAGATGCGGGATGGGCGCGGCATTGTCAAAAATCGTTTCGTTTGTGAAGCACGGGACATCTTCGAGCCCTGGAATATCCGGCAGGACGGGCGATGACCCCGTGGCAATCACAAACCGGCGCGCCCGGATAAGATGCTCGCCGGCTTGCAGCGTATACTTGTCGACGAACCGACCAGCGGCCTGGATGACCCGCACGCCCAATCCCGTGAATCGCCCGATGGAATCATTGGGCGCGATTTGCGCTATCACGTCCCGGATGTGCGCTCTCACCCCTTCCCAATTCACTTCGGGCGTTACGGGCTTAATTCCGAATGCGCCACTCGTCCGCATGTCGCGCGCGCGTTTTGCTGCGGCGATGAGCGCCTTGGACGGCACGCATCCGTAGTTCAGGCAGTCGCCGCCCATTCTATGTTTCTCGACAAGCACCACGCTTCGGCCAAAGGCCGCAGCCGCCGCAGCCACCGAAAGCCCACCTGCTCCTGCGCCAATAATACAAATGTCTGTGGTGATGACGTCTGGCTTGCTGGAAACCGATGGGAGCTGCGCGTCCTGGCCAGTATTACGTTTCAGCATTCCGCTTACTCCAATGTCTGACCGCAACCGGAATCAGCGCCACAACTCCCAGAAGAAAGAACGCGGCGAGGAGTTCAGGCGTAACAAACGCTCCGGCATCAACGTTATATGGACAGCTCGTCTCGGAATTTGCAGGGGCGCGCTCCAGGCACGCTGAATAAAGCCGATTGTGGGCTTCAATGACGCTGCTTAGTCCTGACCCGGTTACGACAAATGCCAATGTGCCGGGCATGATGCCGAGGAACGTTGCAATGACGTAGGTCCTGAAAGGAACGCCAAGCAGAGCTGGGACCAGGTTCACCACAAAGAAAGGAAATATGGGAACGAGCCTTAAGAAGAGAAGATAGTTAAGAGCATTTCGCTGGAAGCCGTGGCGCATCTTCTCAAGCCAAGGCGTGGCGCGCGCTGCTAGAGACTCCCCAAACGACGTTTTCGCGATGAGGAAAACGACGCTTGCACCTGCGGTGGCTGCAATGACCGTCGCCGGAAATGCGAGTGGCCAGCCGAACAGAAGGCCGCCCGAAAGCGTCATCACCAAACCGCCGGGCAAGGAAAGCGCCACGACGACGAAATAGATGAGCATGTAAAGAAGCAGCGCCGCGAGCAGGTGGCGATCGATAAAGCTTTTCAACGCTTCAAAGTTGAGGCCGATCGTTTTCAGGGAGAGCAGCCCGTGCCACCCCATCCCATATGCCAACGCCATGCCGGCGACGAGCACCAGGAGCGGCAGCCATCGCCTAAGGCTCGACTTCGTGTGCTCGATTTCTTGGTGCCGCATTTATATCGCCGGGGATCTCCGCAGCTTTACCCAATCGACCTGGTCGGACGTGCCTTCTTGAGCTGCGGTTGCCGAGACTATAGTCACCGCTTGTTAAAGTTGCACCAAGGCCACCGAACAAGTCTGCGCGAGATCGGTATCTTGTGAATTATTTCGGTAGGTAGGACGGTGAGCTTCGCGTCCCAGTCTTCAGCCCACAATTGACTTGAAGCGATCGGACCCCTATAAGCACGCCGGTCAATTCTGGGATCACGAGGGCAGGTGATCGTGACCGCTCGGGTGACGTGCACGAGGTGAGCCATACGGGCCCTCTCCGCTCGGCCAGCCCCGTGATCGACTGCCAATACGGAGAGAGAACGTGAAGCGCACTTATCAACCGAGCCGCCTCGTCCGCAAACGCCGCCATGGCTTCCGTAAGCGCATGATGACGCCCGGAGGCGTCAAGGTTCTCGCCCGCCGGCGGGCCAAGGGCCGCAAGCGCCTTTCTGCCTGATGGCAGCCGCCGGAGGCGGTTGCGCGCGGCTAGCCCCGCATCGACAATTGGAACGCCGTGGGGCTCAAGACACTAAAGCGCAGGGCGGAATTCCTCCGAGTCAGAGGCGGGCTCAGATGGAGCACGCCATCGCTTGTCGTCGAAGCGAAACCGCGCGATCCGGCAGACGGGGACGCCGGTGGTGGGCCGCGGTTCGGCTACACAGTAAGCAAGAAGATCGGGAAAGCGGTTGTCCGCAACCGCACGAGGCGGCGCCTGAAAGCGGCAACGACCGAGCTTCTGGACGCGGCCCGGCCTGGGGTCGACTACGTGATTATCGCCCGGCCGGAAGCGGTAGACCGCCCATACTCGGACTTGAAGGCCGATCTCGCGCAGGCCTTCGCCCGGATCGACCGAGCGGTGCAAAGCAGAAAGCGTCGGCCCGAAAAGACTTGAGACGCGACCCGCTGCCACTTCCCCCAGGCGGAAAAAAACGGCACATAGGCCGCACGCAATCAGCCCCTGTGTCGTGAACCGGCCTACTCGAGGCGCTTATGCAGACCCAACAACCTGACAACCAGAAAAACCTTCTGATCGCGATCGTCCTCTCGATCGTGGTTCTGTTGGGCTGGCAGCTGTTGTTCGGCCCGCCTATGCCACAGCCGCAGCAGGCGGAAAGCCCAGCGCCGACCGAGACCGTCCCCACGCCGGGAGCCGCGCCTGAGGCGCCGGGCATGGCCTCGTCCGCGACGCCGGGGGTTGCACCGACACGCGAGGCGGCCCTCGCTCTCTCGCCACGCGTCACCATTGATACGCCGTCAGTGCGCGGGTCCATCGCGCTCAAAGGCGGCCGCATCGACGACCTTGTTCTCAAGCGCTACCGCGAGACGGTAGACCCCAACAGCCCGAACATCATTCTGCTTTCACCTGCCGAGGGGCCGAAGGCTTATTTTGCCGAGTATGGCTGGGTCGCACCCAGCGGTTCCTCGGTGGCTCTGCCTGGCAAGGATACAGTTTGGCAGGTTGAGAGCGGGACCACGCTGACCCCGAGCACCCCGGTCACACTCGTCTGGGACAATGGACAGGGCCTGACCTTCCGCCGCACGATCTCGATCGATGACAACTACATGTTCAAGGTCGTCGACTTGGTCGAGAACAAGTCGGGTGCCGACGTTACGCTTTATCCCTATGCGCGCCTTCATCGTGAAGGCACCCCTCACGTGCAAGGCTTCTACATCCTGCACGAGGGCCTCATCGGCGTGCTCGGCGAGAACGGCCTTGAGGAAATCACGTACTCCGATGCGCTGAAGCAGGGCGGCGGCGCGACGGTCAACAACGCCGTAGGTGGCTGGCTCGGCATCACCGACAAGTATTGGGCAGCGACCCTGATCCCGAACCAGAAGGTCGCCTACAATGCCCGGATGATGGGCCTGCCTGCGAATGGCGGGCAGCCAGAGTCTTACCAGACGGACTATCTGCTCCCAGCGACAGTAATCCCGGCAGGCGGCCAGTCGCAAACTGAGGGCATGCTTTTCGCTGGCGCACGCGAGGTCGGCACGGTGCAGAGCTATGCCGACACGTACGGCATCAAGCAGTTCGACCTGCTGATCGACTGGGGCTGGTTCTACTTCATCACCAAGCCGCTCTACTACCTGATCAACTGGTTCTACGGCCTGCTCGGCAACTTCGGTTTGGCCATTCTTGCCGTGACCGTGGTCGTCAAGGCGCTCTTCTTCCCGCTCGCCAACAAGTCCTACGAGTCGATGGCGAAGATGAAGAAGCTGCAGCCGGAGATGGAGCGCATCCGCGATCGCTACAAGGATGACCGGATGCGTCAGCAGCAGGAGCTGATGGCGCTTTACCAGAAGGAGAAGATCAATCCGCTGGCCGGCTGCTTGCCGATCCTGATCCAGATCCCGGTGTTCTTTGCGCTGTACAAGGTGCTGTTCGTCAGCATCGACATGCGCCATGCGCCGTTCTTCGGCTGGATCAAGGACCTGTCGGCCCCCGATCCGACGTCGATCTTCAACCTGTTCGGCCTGCTGCCATTCTCGGTGCCTGAGTTTCTGCACATCGGCGCTTGGCCCATCATCATGGGCATCACGATGTGGCTGCAAATGCAGCTAAACCCGCAGCAGCCGGATCCGATGCAGCAAAAGATCTTCAATTGGATGCCGGTGCTGTTCACATTCCTGCTGGCCGCCTTCCCGGCAGGTCTGGTGATTTACTGGGCCTGGAACAACGTTCTGTCGCTCGCTCAGCAGTGGCTCATCATGAAGCGCCAGGGCGTGGAAGTGCCGATCGGGGCCAACTTGAAGCGGAACTTCGCGCCGATCCTGCGGCTCGTATCTCGGAAGGCAAAGTAATTCTCTAGAGATCAGCGCCGCGCCTCGCGGAGGAGTGCTGGAGCTATGGCATCTTCCGACAAGACAGCTGGCGATCTGCTCTCTCCGGCAGCACCCGATCCGGCGTGGCTTGAAGTCGGCGTGAAGCTGTTCGGCCGCCCCTGGGAGTTCGTCAAAGGAGTGCCGAGCCTTGATCTTCTTCCCGATGCGGATCGGCCGGAGATTGCCTTCGCCGGTCGTTCGAACGTCGGCAAGTCGAGCCTCATCAACGCACTTGTTGGTCAGAATGGATTGGCGCGGACCTCGAACACGCCAGGCCGCACTCAGGAATTGAACTTCTTCGCGACGGCCAACGTCGCTCTCTATCTCGTCGACATGCCGGGCTACGGGTTCGCCCAGGCTCCGAAGGAGAAGGTAAAGGCGTGGACAGAGCTCGTCCGAAACTATCTGCGTGGCCGCCCCACGCTGAAGCGGGTGTTTCTGCTGATCGACTCCCGTCACGGGATCAAATCCAATGACCGGGAAATCATGGAGATGCTCGACGAGGCGGCAGTCTCCTATCAGATCGTGCTCACGAAGGCGGACAAGCCCAATCTCCGCCAGCTACGCAGCGTAATCACAGCGACTTACGAAACGATTGCCTCTCACCCGGCCGCCTATCCGGAAATCCTCGTGACCTCGGCCGAGAAAGGTCAAGGCATCGACGTCCTTCGAGCGACTATCGCCGAGCTCTGCCAAGTCAGCGTTTGAGATTGAAGGAATGCGCGGCGCTAGAAGATACCCAACGGGCTAAGCACCGCGCCGACGATCTCCAACAACCCTCCGCCGAACGTCGCCAAAATTCCGCCGACCAAAGCCGCCGCGAGCCAACCGGCCCATTGCATAGCCAGGCGTTGATAGTTCGTGCGGATCTTCACCTCGACAAACTGGTCCGGAAGGGCTGTTTCCGCCGCGACACCGTCGGATCCGACCGTTCGTGCCGAAATAATGAGTTGTAGCCGCGCCTTACCCCGCTGCCGCGGCGTCACGGCCCAGCGCCAGGAGGCATAATCGTCCGACAGCAACCCCAGCGAGTTCTCGATCCACTGCGTCTCGGGCGACGCAGACTCGATCCAGAACCCTCCATCCGGCGCACGCAAACGCACCGACATCGCCTTGCTCACGATCTTGTCGTGCCGATAGGCGACGCCCGAACCTTGCAGATTCTCTGCGAATGCGATGATTTCCGCGCGCGGAATATGGACCTCAATCAGCTCTGTCACGCCCGCCATCATCCGGCGCGGGAGAAATTCACCGAGCTGGCCGAGTGAGAAGTACTCAGCCGTCCCCTCGCCCCCAACGCCTTTGCGCCTGACCTCAGCCGATGCGCGCTGCTGCGGTCCGGCGGACGGCTCTCCCCGGGCCGTCTTCTGAGGAGCCGGGCCAGGCATGGGAGGCGGCTCCGCCCGAGGCGACTGCGGCGGCCGCTGAGCGTCGTCGTATCTGGGCGGTGTGCCTGGGGGAGGCGGAGGCTGCGTATGACCAATCGGCGGCCGATTTGGCGCCGGGTGCGGATGCAAACGCGGCGGAGCCGCTTGCGACGGACGCGCCCCCTGATCCGGGCGAGGTTGTTGCGGGAGATGATAGCCGCCAGCCTGCGGCGCACTTTGAGCTGCCGCCGTTTTCGGTCGAATAGCGACCTCCGCAGCTAACGGGTCGGGAGTCGGATGATGCCACTCTGGAGGAGGCGGCGGTGTAGCTCGGTCTGACGGCGGATACTTGGCCACCGTCGCTTCGTGGCCTCCGGGCGGAGGCGGTCGATCCCCTACCCCGCGTCCAACCGGAGCGAAACCACTACGCGCGTCCGTAGCCGGGCGGTCCTGTTGCGGACGCGGCACGTCCGCGTGCCTGTCGGAAGCAGGGCCCGGCTGAGGCATGGCTGACGCTTCGCGCACCGGCGATGCAGGCGGGGGTGCTTCTGCCTTGGGGGTATCGGCGCCATTGAGCCCGATCCCAAGGCGCCTTCTGGCGTCAGCAAGGATTTCTTCTGTCGTCTGCTCGGGCGCCGCTTTCGCCGGAGCGGCCTGAGCATGCCGCGGGGCTTGAGGCGTTGGGGGCGGAGACGGGGCAGAAGGTTGGTGCGGTACGCTCGCCGGCCCTGCCTGAGCTGCCGCAGTCGGAGGCGGAGTAGGCTCAGGCGCACTTTGCGGCGCCTGAGTGGCTGGCCGAGCCGGCGCCTGCTGTGCCGCTGCTGCAGCCGCGTTCGCCCGCTGCAGGGCTTTGATAGCTGCCTCGAAGGTCAGCCCCTGCGCCCGCAGCATCCCTGCCGCGGGGCTCTGACCATCGCCAACAATTGCGGCCAAGACGATCGCGCCATTCACCTCGCGCCGCCGGCTTTGCCGTGCTGCCGCGGTTGCGTACTCGATGATGCGAACAAGCTCTGGCGATGCGGTGGGTTCAGCACCGGGCTGGCCCGCCAGCCTCTCTTCATTCCCCGAAAGGAAGGAGGCAACATCCGAATTGAGGCGATCGAGATCCACCGCGCAGGCCTGGAGCACTGCGCCAGCATCCCTGTCGCTGGTCAGGGCGAGCAAAAGGTGCTCGAGCGTGACGACGCCGTGCGATCGACTTCTCGCATAATCGTGCGCACGCGCGAGCGCTGCCGCCAGGCCGCGTGATTTGGGCACCCAGCTCAACGCCTCGGCGAACGATTGCGACATTCATACTCCCCTTCGGCCCGCCGGACCTGCCGGGAGCCGCACAGCATCCATGCCAAGCGAATCTGCTCGACTCGTGGCGAGATTACCTGATCGGACGGCCGCCTGCACGTTAGCCGCACCCGTCCCCCCATCAAGGGCCTTGATAATCCCGAATTGTGAGGGAATTCCGTTGTGGGGCGATGCCGAGCCGCTATAACAGCACTCGCCGGGTGGGCAAGGAACTATCAAGATGTCGGAAAATTCGGACAGGTCGCAGAAGTTGCAGGCGCTGAGTGGCGTTTCATCTCATCAGAAGGCCCAGATCCTCGCGGAAGCGCTCCCTTACCTGCAGCGATATGACAACCAGACCGTCGTCATCAAATTCGGCGGGCATGCGATGGGCGACGAGGCGCTGGCCGACGCCTTCGCGCAGGACATCGTCTATCTCAAGCTGTCCGGCATAAACCCGATCGTGGTGCATGGCGGTGGGCCGCAGATCGGGGCGATGCTCAACAAGCTCCAGATCAAGTCGGAATTCGTGAACGGCCTCCGCGTCACCGACAAGCCTACCGTCGAGGTCGTCGAGATGGTGCTGGCTGGCGCCATCAACAAACAGATCGTTTCCGCCATCAACCGGCAGGGCGGCAAGGCCGTTGGCATCTGCGGCAAGGACGCCAACCTGATGATCGCCAAGCGGATCACGGAGATGCCGGATCCCGAATCCAACATCATGAAGGCGGTCGACATCGGCTACGTGGGTGATCCGGAAGAGGTCAACCCCCATATTGTGGAAGTGATCTCGAACTCGGATCTCATTCCGGTGATCGCCCCGGTCGGCATCAGCCGCGACGGCCACACCCTCAACATCAACGCCGATACGTTCGCCAGCGCCCTTGCAGCAAAGATGAAAGCCAAACGTCTGCTGCTGCTGACGGACGTGGCAGGGGTGCTCGACAAGGACAAGAAGCTCATACCACAGCTCACCGTGGCCCAGGCACGTGAGCTGATCCGCAACGGGACGATCACGGGCGGAATGATCCCAAAGATCGAGGGATGCATCGAGGTCGTTGAAGCTGGTGTGGAAGCTGTGGTCATCATTGACGGGCGGGTTCCGCACTGCGTGCTGCTCGAGCTTTTCACAGAACACGGCGTTGGCACTCTCGTCGGAAAATCGGAGGATCCCGCGCTAACATGAGCGCTCCATCGCCCGAAACCTTCGGTCAAATGGCGGCGGCCCGTGCGGCCGCCGAGAATCGTCGGCGAGGCTTCGATTCAACGACGACGTGGATTTTCGACCTGGATAACACGCTCTATCCGGCGGAATGCAATCTGTTCGCCCAGGTCGATCGCCGGATGGGCGAATTCATCGCTCAGTATCTCGGCGTCCCGTTCGAATATGCGCGGCACTTGCAGAAGAGCTATTACCGCCAATACGGAACCACCCTTTGCGGGCTCATGCAGGTGCACAAACTCGATCCGCAGCCATTCCTCGATTACGTGCACGACATCGACCTGTCCGTCGTGCCGGAGCACCCTGAGCTGGCGAAAGCCATCGAGCAGCTACCCGGCCGACGTCTGATTTTCACCAACGGGTCGCGCCGCCATGCGGAGCGCGTGGCGGAAAAGCTCGGCGTGCTGCACCTTTTCGAGGACATCTGCGATATCGCGGCGTGCGAGTACGTGCCGAAACCCAGCCCTGAGGCTTTCACCAGAATGACGCGGCGACATGGCGTCGATCCACAAACAGCTGCCATGTTCGAGGATATGCCGCAAAATCTCGAGACACCTCATGTGCTTGGGATGACAACAGTTCTCGTGCATTCGAGCTACTATGACCACCCGATCCAGCAGAAGATCAAGGAGTGGCGCGAGCCGCCCGAGCACGTCCACCACATGACGGAAAATCTTGCGCAATTCCTCAACGAGGTCGCGCTTTCGCCGAAGTCTTGATCGACTGAATCGCTCCGTTGTCGTCCTGTAAGAATGCCAGGGGCAGTGCGCTGATCTGGCTCTGAGGTGGATTTTCAGCGAAAACCCCTCCTGCACGCCGGGTGCTGTTGAGAGCCGCACTGTAAGGGGGAGGCTGTGTCGGAGAAGAGGGCTCCGGCTGAGCGGATTGACGGAATTGGCTGGTACTTCAGCTTTGCGCTGATTGCCATCGTTGCCTTCGTCGTCCTCGGCGCAATTACGGGCCAGGAAGTTCTGGCCGCCGCCGTTCGCGTCTTTTGGAATGCCTTCGCCTTTCTTGCCAACAGCTTCCTTCGTGTTCTCGGCAGCCTGCTCGGGATCATCGCGAAAGGTGTGGGCTGGCGCCGCGTAACCCGCGTGGCGAACGTCATCGCCGGCGTCGGCCTCGGCTACGTCGGCAGCGTGGTGTTGAGCGACGAGAAGGTTCAGAAGGCGCGCGGCTGGCGGGCGAAACTGAAGGCGACGATCGCGCAGATTCGCCGGTACTGGCAGGATTTGCCGCTAGTCTGGAAGCTGGTCGTCGTCGCAATCCTCATCGCCAGTCAGGTCTATCTGCATACAGTTCTCATCGTTTTCCCGATCGCGTTTCTCGTCCCTGTGGTGCGGCGCCTCTGGATCCAGGCCGCAGATCTGCTGTTCGGGAGCTGGTATTGGCGGCTATTCGGACGTCACCACAGAAGGTTCGTGGCTTGGCTGAGAAGATTCCCCATTGTGCGTGGGATCCTTGGCTGGGCGCGCCTAACCCGGATCCGTTATCTCGCCGCCTGGCGCTTGTGGAAGTATCATCCCCGCTACTTCGATCCGGCCACGGGCCGGCGGGTCATCAGCTTTGTGGAGCCGATACGGCTGTGGTGGAGAGGTGAGCTCGACGACTACATCGGCCGGCCGCTTCTCGCCGGAAAGAGATCGCAGTCGAATGCGCGGCAAGACACTGGGCTCTCGGAACCTGCAGAAGCGAACGGTCACGCGCATTTCGAGCCGACCGAAGGCGAGACGCCGGCCGATCATTCGTTTGCGCTAGACCAGCCGCAGCTTGCCCTCCAGCACGCGGAGAACGCGGCGCAGCTCATGCCCACGCTTAAGAATTAGCCCTCCGGCGGCAATGACGCTGTAGGCCCCCTGCTTTTTCGCGAGCTTGGGATTCTTCTCGATGCGATACAGGGGGCACTCGCTCGACCGGCGGAAAACTGAGAAGACCGCCTTTTCCTTTCCCATGTCGATCGCGTAGTCGCGCCACTCACCGGTAGCAACCTTGCGACCGTAAACAGCAAGCAACTCATCAAGCTCACGACGATCGAAGGACACTATCGCCGGAGCTGGCCCCCCTTGGTGGCTCTGCACCGTGCCAGGATCGAAACGGCCCGCCTGGCGCGGGCGAAAGACTATTGGCTCGGAATCGCTCAATGGCGCCTCCTTTTCCTTAATTCAATCTCGCTTGGGCTTGCACAAATTTCAAGCGTGAGCGCCAAAGATCTTCATATGTAACAAACTGAAATAAATATCACAGAACCGCCACGGTCCTTTCAATCCGCTGCCCCATTGCCGGATATAGTGTTCAAACGTTGCCCCTGGCCCGGTCCATCCCTCGCTCGGACGAATTTGCCCCCCAATTGCCGAGCCTCCCCTCGTGGACCGGGCCCTTTCTGCGCAAACGCCCCCGACCACACCAGTGCCGCAGGATGGTCGCGCTCTTGCCGCGAATCATCAGCATTTCTCATTCCGTTGCCCCGGCCCGGTCCTTAGGATGTCTCCGGAATCACGGCCCCCAAGCTGCCCGGAGCTGCGTACCTAGAACCGGGCCTTAATCGCATCGCGGCACAAATATCGGCGCCGGGACCTTTCCCTTGGCTGGCGCGCTACCCAAATCAATTGCTCCTCTTGCGATTTTTCACGGCCTCGACTTACCAATGCGGCCGCTCATTCGATCGCACATCCTGATAGCTTGAGCGACCATGACAGAGACCATGGCAGAAACGAAAAAGGCAGAAACCCACCAGTTCATGGCCGAGGTGAGCCGTCTTCTTCACCTCATGGTCAATGCGGTCTACTCCGATCGTGAGATCTTTCTGCGCGAGCTGATCTCGAACGCCTCGGACGCCTGCGACAAGCTTCGCTATGAAGCCATTTCCCAGCCGAATTTGTTGGAAGGTGACGAGCGCCTGCGCATCACCATTATTCCGGACAAGGCAGCCGACACTCTGACGGTCCTTGATAACGGCATAGGCATGGACCGGCAGGAGCTGGTCGAAAATCTCGGCACTATCGCTCGTTCTGGCACGCGCGCCTTCCTGGATCGTGTTCAGGAGGCCGGCCAAGGCAACGGTCTTATCGGCCAATTCGGAGTTGGCTTCTACTCCGCCTTTATGGTGGCCTCGGAAATCGAGGTTACGAGTCGCAGGGCCGGTTCTTCCGAGACCTGGGTTTGGAAATCGGATGGGCTTTCAGGGTTTACAGTCGCGCCGGCGGAGGCGGAAACCGGAATATCCCGTGGAACGTCAGTCAAGCTGAAGCTGAAAGAGGACGCACGGAATTTCCTCGAGGCTGACGAAATCGAAAGAATCGTTCGGATTTACTCAGACCACATTCTTTTCCCGATTGAGCTGAAAATCCCGGGCCAGGCCGAGCGCCAGATCAATACGGCCAGTGCGATTTGGCATCGACCGAAGAGTGAAATTAAGCCTGAGGATTATACGCAGACTTATCGTTCTCTCACGAATGCGATCGACGAGCCCACCCTTACGATTCACTACAAGGCGGAGGGTCGTCAGTCCTACGCGGTATTGCTGTTTGTCCCAAAGCTCCGGCCATATGACCTTTTCGATCCTGATCGCAAAGGCCGCGTGAAGCTTTATGTGCGCCGCGTGTACATCACGGACGATGCCGGCATCTTGCCGCCTTACCTGCGGTTCGTCCGCGGCGTTGTCGACAGCGAGGACCTGCCGCTCAATATCTCGCGCGAAATGCTGCAGAAGAATCCGCTGGTGACGCAAATTCGCAGTGCGGTCACAAGCCGGGTTTTGAGCGAGCTTGAAACCTTTGCGACCAAAGACCCCAAAGGCTACGACTCATTCTTTGAGACCTTTGGCAGCGTTCTGAAGGAAGGGATCTACGAGGATATCACCCGGCGCGATCAGCTGCTGAAGCTCGCGCGCTTCCGCAGCACCGCCGGATCAGGTTGGCGGTCGCTCAGCGATTACATTGCGAACATGCGGCCCAACCAGAACGAAATCTATTTCCTCGCTGGCGAAGACATCGGTCGACTGGCTGCAAGCCCGCAGCTCGAAGCGGCGCGAGCCCGTGGCATCGAGGTGCTGCTGCTTACCGATCCAATCGACCATTTCTGGACGTCCCTTGCGCCGAAATTCGAGGGCAAGCAATTCCGTTCGCTGAGCCAGGGCGAAGTCGATCTCTCGGCCATTCCTCTGCTCGATGAGAGCAAGGCGCAGGAGAAGGAGCCGGAGGGGGTAGATGTGAAAGCCCTCGTAGATGCGCTCCGCAACGCACTGGGAGATCTGGTAACGGACGTCCGCGCCTCGAAGCGCCTCACGGACAGCGCCGTGTGCCTTGTGGCGCCGCGCGGCGGGCCGGATCTTGGGCTCGATCGCTTGCTCCAGCGGCAACAGCAGGGTTTCAACTCCAAGCCCGTGCTGGAAATCAACCCGACCCATCCGCTGATTGCCGCCATCGGCCGTCGCATTGCGGAGAAAGGCAAGGACGAGGCTCAGGAGTGGGCGCGCCTCCTGTTCGATGAAGCTCGCATTCTTGAAGGAGAAGCCCCCACCAATCCGTCAGAGTTCGCCGCGCGCATGAATCGGATGATTCTGGCGGCGCTCGACCAGGCTTAGAGTTGGAGTTGGTGGAAGAGCGGCGGATTTGAACGCCGATCAGTTCGTCGGCCCGACGACCCAGGCTGCGGCAACGATCGGGCCGGCAGTCCCCTCCTGCAGAAGAACGGCGCAACGCTGCCCTTCCTGCTGCAGGACTGCAGCTTCCTGAAGGTCGATGCTCGTCGGCTTGTGAGACCACATGCCGACCGCTGTCAGATCGCGAACGACGTTTACATAATTGACCGTCTTTCCGCGATTTTCGCCGCGCTTGATCTCTACATCCACGCTCGGCTGAACAACGGCCAGCCAGATTGTGCCGCCCGTCATGCGGCTGGTCGGCGGAATGGCACCGACCTCAATCGAGATCGTCTTGCCGTTATGCGTGGCGACAAGATCCACACGATCGTTCTTGAGCCTCTCAGCCGTCTCGGCGAGCGCGCGGTCGATGTCGCTTTTCCGGCTGCCAAGCGTATGAACCAAGCCGTTCACGACGACCTGCGGGGTGTATACGCGGCCATCGCCCCGAGCCTCAGCATAAGCGCGCTGGCGGTTCGTAAATTTCGGACTCGCCAGCGTGTCCTTCCAGCCAAGGTAGTCCCAGTAATCCACGGGCAACGAAAGCGCGATGATATCCGGCTGCTGCGCGTAGGCGTGAAGCAAGGCATCAGCTGTGGGGCAAGAGGAGCAGCCTTGGCTGGTGAACAACTCGATGACGTTGATGGTGCGTTGGCCGTGAGACGGTGAAGCCGCTTGCGCAACGCCCGCGGCGCTAAACGCCAAGACAATTCCCAGGAACGCTGTCAGCCAGCGAATCATGCGCACCCTTCAGTTGCTCCGAGCGAAGACTTATCTGCCCCTGCGCTTCCAAATGCCAGTCACGAATGGGTGAGTTAGCAACTTCGGCTCACGTAAGAATGGAAAATGGGGCCGACTTTGTGGCCGGCCCCATGCTTTCCGTCAGGCTGCTGCAGCCAGATTGCGCAGCACGTAATGGAGGATACCGCCGTGGCGGTAGTACTCGAGCTCATCCAGGGTGTCGATACGGCAAAGGAGCGGCACCTCCTTCACTTTCCCGTCAGCGCTCGTGATCACTGCCGTCAGCTTGGCCCGCGGCTTCAGGTCGGAGAGGCCGTGAATGGTTACCGTCTCATTGCCCTTGAGGTCGAGAGACAGCCAGCTGTAGCCCTCCTCGAAGACGAGCGGCAACACGCCCATGCCGACAAGGTTCGAGCGGTGGATGCGCTCAAAGGACTGCGCGATCACCGCCTTCACGCCGAGCAGGTTCGTGCCCTTGGCAGCCCAGTCGCGCGAGGAGCCGTTGCCGTACTCGACGCCGGCGAAGACGACCAGCGGCACGCCCTCCTCGCGGTAACGCATGGCCGCATCGTAGATGAACATCGTCTCGCCCGAGGGATAATGGACAGTGTAGCCGCCCTCGCGGATGTTCCCGTTCTCGTCCTTCACCATGTGGTTCTTGATGCGGATGTTGGCGAAGGTGCCCCGCATCATCACCTCATGGTTACCGCGGCGCGTGCCGTACTGGTTGAAGTCCTCGGGCCGCACCTGCCGCTCCAGCAAGTAGCGTCCCGCCGGGCTGTCCTTCTTGATGGAGCCGGCAGGCGAGATGTGGTCGGTAGTGATCTTGTCACCGAGGAGCGCCAGGATCCGCGCATTCTCAATGTCGGAGATCGGCTGCGGCTCTTTCGTGATGCCCTGGAAGTAGGGCGGGTTCTGCACGTAGGTCGAGCCGCTGTTCCAGGAGTAGGTCAGTCCGGGCGTGGCCTTGATCTTCTGCCAGTGCTCGTCGCCCTTGAACACGTCGGCGTAACGCTGCTTGAACAGCTCACGCGAGATGTTCTCGGCGATGTACTTCTGGATCTCCTGGTTCGACGGCCAGATGTCGCGCAGGTAGACAGGGTTGCCATCCTTGCCGATGCCGAGCGGCTCCTTCGTTAGGTCTTTGGCGACCGTGCCGGCGAGAGCGTAGGCAACGACCAGCGGCGGCGACGCGAGGTAGTTGGCCTGCACGTCGGGGCTCACGCGACCTTCGAAGTTGCGGTTACCGGACAGCACAGCCGCCGCAACGATACCGTTCTCGTTGATTGTCTGCGAGATCTCTGGCGCCAGCGGTCCCGAGTTGCCGATGCAGGTGGTGCAGCCGAAGCCGACCAGATTGAAGCCGAGCTTGTCGAGATACGGCTGCAGGCCGGACTTCTCGAGATAGGCGGCCACAACCTGCGACCCAGGCGCCAGCGAGGTCTTCACCCACGGCTTGGAGGTCAGGCCCTTCTCGACGGCATTGCGCGCGAGCAGGCCGGCACCGATGAGCACGCTCGGGTTCGATGTGTTGGTGCAGCTGGTGATGGCTGCGATGACGACGTCGCCGTGGCCAAGGTCGAAGTCCTTGCCAGGCACCTTGTACCGGGCGCTGGTGTTGCTGGTCTTGCGGTACTCGGTCTCGAGCGCCGTCGCGAAGCCGCTTGCCACCTTCTCGAGCGCAATCCGCCCTTCCGGCCGCTTCGGACCAGCCATGGACGGCTCTACAGTGCCAAGGTCGAGCTCCAGCGTCTCCGTGAACACCGGATCGGGGCTGTCCGCCGTCCGGAACAGGCCTTGGGCCTTCGCGTAGGCCTCGACGAGTGCGATCCGGTGGGCGTCGCGGCCCGTCAGCTCCAGGTACTCCAGCGTGGCCTGGTCGATCGGGAAGAAGCCGCAGGTCGCGCCATACTCCGGTGCCATGTTGGCGATGGTGGCCCGGTCCGCGATGGACATGTGATCAAGGCCTGGGCCGAAGAACTCGACGAACCTGCCGACGACGCCGTGCTTACGCAGCATCTGCGTCACGGTGAGCACAAGGTCCGTCGCCGTGACACCTTCCCTCAGGCGACCCGTCAGTTTGAAGCCGACAACCTCGGGAATGAGCATCGACAGAGGCTGACCGAGCATCGCTGCCTCCGCCTCGATGCCACCCACACCCCAGCCGAGAACCGCGAGGCCATTGACCATCGTCGTGTGGCTGTCCGTGCCGACGAGTGTGTCCGGGTAAGCGTAGGATTCGCCGCCGACCTCATTGGTCCAAACGGTCTGCGCCAGATACTCGAGGTTAACCTGGTGGCAAATGCCGGTGCCCGGCGGAACCACGCGGAAGTTGGAGAACGCGCCCTGCCCCCACTTCAGGAACTCGTAGCGCTCCAGGTTCCGCTGGTACTCCAATTCAACGTTGCGGGCGAAGGCGCGCGGCGTGCCGAACTCGTCCACGATCACCGAGTGGTCGATGACGAGATCGACGGGGACGAGCGGGTTGATCTTCCGCGGATCGCCGCCCAGCGCCTGCATGCCATCGCGCATGGCCGCGAGGTCCACGACGGCCGGCACGCCCGTGAAGTCCTGCATCAGCACGCGGGCGGGGCGGAAGCCGATCTCCTTCTCGACCTTGCCGCGGTTCTCAAGCCACGCGGAAATGGCTGCGATATCGTCCTGGGTTACCGAGCGGCCGTTCTCGTGGCGGAGAAGGTTCTCCAGCAGCACCTTCATCGAGTACGGCAAACGGGAAATGCCCGTAAGGCCGTTCCGCTCCGCATCCGGCAGCGAGAAGTAGGTGTAGGTCTTGTTGTCGACGGTAAGTGTCTTGCGGCTTTTGAAGCTGTCCAACGACACCGGTCCTTGCGCGGTCACGTTTTGTCCTCCATCCGAGCAATTACAGCCGCGCCGCCGGAGCGCCGGCGGAGGGAACAATCCCGTTTTTGCGCTAGCGTCGAT
>PKEY01000066.1 GCA_002919265.1 Hyphomicrobiaceae bacterium
CCCCCCCGCCGCACCTGCGCCGGCGACTGATGAATGCGCCGCTCGTAGATCATGCCGCCGCATGGGTGATCGATGCCCATCAGCTCCTGCATGACCTTGGTGGTCGTCGCGATCTTGAGCCCGCGGACAGGGCCGTAAATCGGCGTCCATAGCTCGCGGAGCGCTTCCTGGGCGGCGTAGGCGTCAGCGACGGTCGGGGGCGCGATTTCAGGCGGCAAATTCCTGTAAGGCGCTCGCATACGGTGCGCCTCGGCCACGTACGCCGCAGCCGCCTTTGGGTCGAACGAGGCCATGCGCTGCCCCTTCCTCAGCTTGGCCGCGTCTCGTCGAAGGCGGGCACAGCCGATGCGAACTTGTCGAGCCAGGCGACCAGCCCTGGATGTCTGGCGCGCCACTGCCCGCCGTGCCGGAAGTCGAGATAACCGAGTGCGCAGGCAAGGGTGATGTGGCCGTAATCCGGATGGTCAGACCACGTTGGCGGCGCCTTTTCGAGCCAGTCGAGGGACGTGTCGATCTTGGCCTGCTGACGCTGCATCCAGCTCTCGACCCACTTGTCCTCCGGCCGATAGCGCTTCTCGTAGACGAGCAGCAATGCCGCATCGAGCATGCCGTCTGCGAGCGCGCCAAGGGTCAGCGTTCGGAACCGTTCTGGGCCAGAAGCGGGGAACAGCCGCGGTTCGGGCGCGAGCGTGTCGAGGTATTCGCAGATCACGTGGCTGTCGAAAATCCGCATGCCGTCGTCGGTGATCAGAACTGGAATTTTGGAAAGCGGATTTTCCCGGCGCAAATCCTCGTTGACCAATGGCAGGGTGTCGGTCGGCACATTCTCAATGCGATCAGCGACGCCCTTCATCGCGGCAGTGATCCTGACTTTGCGGACGTAAGGCGAGGCAGGAGAGAACAGGAGCTTCATCATGGCCTTGAACCGCGGTGCTTGAGTTGGACCCAACGTGCAAGCTGCATCGTGCCGGGGATGCAAGCGGTCGGCAAGCTCGGATCGCACTCTATTTCATTAAAACGTCAGGCAACCGCGATCTCAATGAGACCAAGGCCAACGAGCGTTATGGCCAGGGCCCGCAGAAACAGCTTGCCGCGTTTCGTCTGACTGCCGCGCTCGAGCACGAGCAAGGCGATAATGACTACTGCTGTGATGAGATTGATGAGCACGAGCCCGCCAAGCCCCAGCCCGCGGGAGCCTGAGATGCTGCCTTCGAGCAGCGTCGCGGCGGCCATGCCAATGAGAAGAGCACCGAGCAACCGCGGCCAAAGAAGCGCCTGTGGCAACGGCAATCCAAGCACCCTTGCCGCCGTCAACGGCATGATCAGCAACACTAGGCCAGCCGAAAACCTGATCAGCGTCTCGAACCAGAGAAGTTGATCGGCCATGGTCTCGGCCGCTTGTGGCTAATCATCCCACTTCAGCGCGGATTCCTCCGACTGAGATCCTCGAAGAAGGTGTCGGCGTTGAAAGGCTTGCTCTCGCTGCGATCACTGTCGAGCAGCCCGGCCAGCAGGCCCTGCTGCGCCTCCTGCTTTTTGGGTGCCGGCGTGAAGTCGCCAGCAAGATGGCGGTTGAGGTCGCGCTTGATCTCCTTGGTTCTGGCCTCGTCGCAGTATCGGCTGTCCTCGGCGATTTTTTCAGCGACGGACGAGCGGACGTAATTGTATTCGCGCTCGATCTTCTGAAGCTCCTCCGGGCCGGCGCCCCGCGCCATCTCGGCAGCCAGGAAGCTCGACTTGAGCTTTTCGGGGTCGAAATAGAAGCCGCAGCGGCTAGCGCGAGCGGAAGTGGCGGCGACTTGAAGCGTGCGGGAAGTCGGATCGCTTGGCGGCGGGCCGGCCGATGCCGCCTCTCCGGCCGCTACTTCCGTTGCATTACCGCCGCCCGTCAGTGATGCGGTCGTAAGGCCCCCCGAGCTGCATCCGGCGAGCACAAGCGCGGAGGCGGCTAAGATGATCTGCGGCCTGCAAACGAGCACGGTCGCCCCCCTCATCCGTGTTTCTCCCAAGAAATTGGGAATCTTGGAACATTTCGTGCACAGTGCGCTTCGTGGACGTACACGTCAAGCACAGAACGGTCACGCTTTGCGGCGGAACGTAGTCATATCCTCACAATTCGCCCCAAATGTGCCGGGCGGCACGCCGTCTAATGAGAGCCGCCGCCGCGGCGTTGCCGCCGTGCTCGGCGCGCAAGCATGTTGAGACCCTCGACCAGAGCCGAAAAGGCCATTGCAGCATAGATGTAGCCTCTCGGTACGTGCACCCCGAACCCATCCGCGATCAGCACCATGCCGATCATTAATAGGAAGGCGAGCGCAAGCATCACGATCGTCGGGTGAGCGTTAATGAAATCAGAGAGCGGATTTGCCGCGAGCAACATGGCAAGCACGGCGACGATGACAGCCACGACCATAATGGGCACGTGCGTCGTCATGCCGACCGCGGTGATGATGCTATCGACCGAGAAAACGAGGTCTAGCAGAAGAATCTGCCCAATGGCCGATCCAAACCCGAGCACAGCCGTTTTGCGGTCGAAAATGTCGGGCGCCGGATCGGGGTCGACCCGATGATGGATCTCTTTGGTCGCCTTCCAAACGAGGAACAGCCCGCCTGCGATGAGGATGAGGTCACGCCAGGAGAAATCGAGGCCGAAGATCGAGAAGACGGGCGTCGTCAAGGTTACGATTGTTGCAATTGTGAACAGAAGAGCAATCCGCAACAGGAGGGCAGCGGAAATTCCGATGCGGCGCGCGCTGACCCGCTGATTCTCCGGAAGTTTGTTGGTCAGCACGGCGATGAATATGAGATTGTCGATTCCAAGCACCACCTCCATCGCGACAAGTGTCACGAGGGCAACCCACGCGGCCGGGTCGGTCAGGAGGGGAAGAATGGTGTCCATGGGCGAGCCTCTGGTGGTGCTGTCGTTGGTGTGAGGTTCGGCGGTCGTCCCAGGTAAATGCGATCCGTGTGCTATTCAAGCGGAGCTGCGTCGTTGAAGGAGATCGACGTCGGCATGTGCTGTCGCGTGTTCCGCCACCTTGCCATCAGTGTCCACAGACAGAAGTGGATAACCGCTCATTTCCCGCGCTGGTTGGCCCCCGCGCCACTTCTCATCCATAGGTGGTGTGCGTAACATTCCTGCCACTTTTGGTTCGGGTGGGGAACATGACAGAGCCAATACCGGTCGCTGTCGTCGGGGCGGGATACTTCGGACGCCTCCATGCGAAACACTACGCGGCCAATCCGGCAGCCAAGCTGGTCGCTGTGGTCGACATCGATCCCGCAAAGGCCAGGGCCGTGGCGGAGGAGTTCGGGGCCGAGGCGTTTTGCGACTACCGCTCCGTGATCGGCCGTGTGATTGGCGCGAGTGTCGCCGTGCCGACGGCGCTGCATTTCGAGGTCGCCAGCGCTCTGATCGACAACGGCATTCACGTTTTGGTCGAGAAGCCGATTACCGACAGGCTGGAGACTGCGCTGGCACTCGCGTCTCTTGCGGAGGAACGGCGGCGGGTGCTCCAGGTCGGTCATATCGAGCGGTTTTCCAGCACATACCGCGCACTCGCGCGCGAGGTCACGCGCCCGCTTTACATTGAAAGCTACCGCGTCTCACCGTGGAAGCAGAGGAGTGGTGAGGTCGACGTCGTTCTCGACCTCATGATTCATGACATCGATCTCATTCAGGGGCTGGTGGGGCTGCCGGCAACAATGGTGCACGCGGTAGGCATGCCGGTGATCAATGCCACCACAGATTTGGCGAATGCCAGAATCGTATTTGGCTCCGCTTGCGTCGCCACCATTACGGCAAGCCGAATTAGTCATAAGACCGAGCGGCGAATTCGCGTTTTTCAGCCCAATCGGTACATCATTGGCGATTTCGCAAATCATCGGATCGAGCGGTATTCGGTTTGCGGAAATCCGGCACGGATAGGGCTCGCCGCAATCAAATTCGATTCCGTCGAGGTTCCGAAAGAGGACAGTCTCGCCAACGAGATCGCCGAGTTCCTCGAATGCATCAGCACTGGGCGCAGACCGACGGTCACGGGCCGCGAGGCTTGTGAGGCGATGCGCCTCGCGGAGTTGATCAGCGACAGCATCGATGGGCACCGGTTGATGGCGAACGGAGCTCTTCGAAACGACGCTCAATGGGACGAGGGCTCGGCGCCCTACGGTGCATCCGCATGAAGCACGCCTTTGCACTGCGCGATACGAATCCCGCTCCGGCCCGGGTCAAGGTGCCATTGTTCGATTTGTCGCGTCAGGCTGAGCGTTTCGGTCCCAAGCTCAACCAACGCATTGCTGAAGTGCTTCAGCATGGCCGGTTCATTCTCGGCCCGGAAGTGGAGGAGCTCGAAGCTGCACTCGCCAGGTTTACGGGTGCGCGCCACGTCATCGGTGTTTCGAGTGGTCGCGACGCCTTAATCATTTCACTGATGGCGTTGGGCGTTGGCGCCGGTGATGCCGTTTTCGTTCCGGCGTTCACGTTCTCTGCCACAGCCGGCGCGGTCGTTGCGGCGGGCGCCGTGCCGGTCTTCACAGATGTCGATCCGGCAACCTTGACGATGGACGCCGAACAGCTGGAGCGCGCAATCAAGCGGACGCTCCGCAATACGGCGCTGCGACCAAGGGCAGTTATCCCGGTCGATCTCTACGGACTTCCAGCTGACTACGCGGCCATCGAAGCTGTTGCGACGAGGTATGGCTTATCGATTATCGCGGACGCGGCACAGAGCTTCGGCGCCCGGGTAGGCTCACGCCGGGTCGGCACTCTGGCCGAGATTACCGCGACCAGCTTCTACCCGACGAAGCCGCTCGGAGCCTTCGGCGACGGCGGTGCCATCTTCACCGATGACGACCAACTCGCCCAGGCGGTGCGCGAGATCAGAAGCCACGGCACCCGCGGCTCAGGCGACGTCGCAATGCGGCTCGGCCTTACCGGCCGCCTCGATACCCTTCAAGCCGCGGTGCTGTTGGTGGGACTAGAGGTCTTCGAGGAACGGCTCGCCTCGCGCCGGGAGATCGCAGCCCGATACCAACGGGCCTTCAGCGGTGTGGTCGGAACCCCTCCGCAGTCGGCGCTTCTTTGCTCTGCCTGGGCGCTCTACACGATCCGAACACGGGATCGAGATAACGTGCGGGGGCGGCTTGCTGCGGCAGGTGTTGAAACAGGCCTTTATTATCGCGTGCCTCTCCATCGCCATCCTGCCTTCGCGGGCTGGCTGACCGGCGAGGAGGAGTTGCCGGTTTCAGAGCAGGCAGCGGATGAGGTCTTAAGCCTGCCGCTTCACGGCGGACTGAGCGAAGAGCAGGTCGATCACGTGATCGACGCCATGTTGCAGGCTGTCTCCTCATAAGACGAGCGTCGCAATGAAGAGCGCGACTCGAATGATCGCGCTCTTCATTGATCGGCCGCTAACGCAAAAGCCCAGCCAATGCCGCCTCGACGTGAGGCCAAACGTCGTTGGCACCGCGCCAGATCATGTCGAGCGCGACGTACAGGATGATGCCGAGGCCGACGAAAGCAATCCACCGATGCCGGTGCAGCAATCGCGCGATGAAGGATGCGGCGACACCCATCAGCGCGATGGAAAGGGCGAGACCGAAGACGAGAACCCAGGGATGCTCGCGGGATGCGCCGGCGACGGCCAGCACGTTGTCGAGCGACATGGTGACGTCAGCGATAAGGATCTGAAGCGCGGCCTGGCCGAAGGTCTTTCGTGGCGCAAGTTCGGCAACGCCGCCGCTGTTGTCCAAGTCCTCGCAGGCCAGCGCCTCCTGACCGGCGTGCACCACGTCCGCTGGGACCCGCAACTCACGCCACATCTTCCAGCAGACCCACAGGAGCAGCAGGCCACCCGCGAGCAGCAGCCCGACGATGGCCAGAAGCTGCACGGTAATGGTGGCAAATCCGATCCGCATCACGGTCGCTGCCGCGATGCCGACCAGGATAGCCTTGTTACGTTGATCGGCTGGAAGCCCGGCTGCCGCGAGGCCGATGACGATGGCATTGTCGCCAGCCAGCACGAGGTCGATGAGAACGACCTGACCGAAGGCTATCAGCGCACCGGTGGTCAGATATTCGGCAAGGAAATCCATTTGGCTCGCCCTTTGTCTTGTCCGACACGAAGGAGCGGCCAAACTTCCCCGGGAACAGATCAGCGATTTGGAGCTGGCTGGAGGTCACGTCAGGCCGCTTCCGATGATGTCCAGTCCGACATCACAGCCCGAGTGAGCTGCCAGAGGGGCCCGGCCTGGTGGCGCCTTACATAGGGGCAGGTGCTGGCAGGCTCAAGAGGGGCGACGTCTTGGGCGCAATTGATGAACATGCCCTGCGGCTTGATTGCACGAGCGCGCGGTTCAGCACCGGAACCCACCAGCATTCAATCCGGTTCGCGTCGAGTATATGTACTCTCATGGTAGAGCTGTTACTCCGTGGGGATAGAGAGATGGGCCTGAAGGTCGAGCCGCACGAGTTTCCCGATCCGGTAGAGGACCTACCGCCGGATTCTTCACCGGACATCGTCGTGCTGGCAGGCGGCTGCTTCTGGTGTACGGAGGCCGTGTTCGAGCTTCTTGAGGGCGTGCACTCCGTCCGTCCCGTCTACGCCGGCGGAACGGCGGAAACTGCCAACTATGCGGCCGTATGCACTGGCACGACCGGACATGCGGAAGCCATCGAGATCCACTACGACCCGCATGTGATCAGCTATGGTCAGTTGCTGAAGATCTTCTTCTCTGTGGCGCACGACCCGACACAGGTGAACCGTCAGGGCGCCGACGTGGGCCCGCAGTACCGGTCGGCGATCTTTTATTCAACAGAGGACGAGCGCCGCGTCGCGGAGGCTTATATCAAGCAGCTCAACGAGGCCGGCGTTTTCGATGCGCCGATCGCGACCACGCTCGAGCCGCTCGATCAGTACTTCCCGGCCGAGGCGATGCACTGCAAGTACGCGCAACGGCACCCGGACCAGCCCTACATTCGCGCGGTTTCCGATCCCAAGGTGAAGAAGCTGAAGGAGTCGTTTGCCGGCGAGCTGAAGCCCGAGGTTCGCGAGGCGCGGTGAGGACGGTCTCTATGCCTGACGCCGGAATTGGAGGACATCATGGTCGATAAGCTGCACCTCAGCGACGAGGAATGGCGACGGCGCCTTACGCCCGAGCAGTATCGCGTCCTCCGGCAGCACGGGACGGAGCCGCCCTGGCAGGGCTGCTTCCTTGGGACGACCGAGCCGGGAACCTACGTTTGCGCCGGCTGCGGCAATCCGCTGTTCAAGTCGGGCGAGAAGTTCGAGTCGGGCACCGGCTGGCCGTCGTTCACCAAGCCGATTTCAGAGGATGCGGTGACTGAGCACGAGGACCGCTCCTACGGCATGATCCGCACGGAGGTGCGCTGTGCCCGCTGCGATGGGCACTTGGGCCATGTCTTCCCCGACGGCCCGCCGCCCACCGGCCTGCGCTACTGCATGAACTCGGTCGCCTTGAAGCATGTACCCGAGGGCGAGCCTATTCGGCTGGTGATGGCCTCATCGGAAGACTGAGGCGGTAAATGCCCCGGTTGGTCGCGACCGGCTAAATGCATCGCGCGCACGAAAAAAGGGCACGACAGACGATTTCGCCGGCCGTGCCCGTGCAGTCTTGTCGGAGCGTCAGTAGCCGAGCTTGAAGTTCAAGCCGCCCCTGATGACGTCGATGTCGAAATCGTCATAAGACAGATATTCGACGCGTGCCGACATCGTGTCGGAGAGCTTGCCTTCAAGGCCTACGCCCCACACGAAGTCCGTCTCAGCATCGTCGAACGCGTCTACGAACCCGACGCCGGCCGTGCCGTACGCCAACAGGCGATCGTCGAGCAGGAATCCGGCGCGACCCCGGATAGAGGCGAGCCAGTCGACGGATGTGTCTGCCGCCGACAGATCGCCCTCCACACCGACGACGAAGCGGTCGGCTTGCCAGTTGTAGCCGAGCTGGGCACCGCCAAGGACGCCCTCGTCATCCCACTCCTCGATGTAACCGAGATGCACGCCGCCGTAGAGGCCCTGCCAGATCGGCACGACTGGAGCTTCGTATGCCGGCGGCTCCTCATAGCGTGGAGGTGGCCCTCCGAAGTCCGCCGCCGTAGCCGGGGTTGCTACCAAACTCATGCATGCGGCGATGACCGCCGTCGAAGTTACTCCCCACCGCATCACGTTCATTTATCGTCCTCCTTATTAGGGACGCCAGCCTCCCCCTCAGGCCACGCGGCGTCCCGCGACATGAACAGGACCTAGGCAGCGTTTGTGGCACAGGTGCGGAACCGGCCTGTGACGCCATTTTCCCCAGCGTTCAGTGCTCTGAATTGAAAAATATTGTTTCTCAATGGGTTATAAGCATTTTGCTTCGTTCAGAGTTGAGCATTTATGTGGTTCGTCAGCCACGCCAACGGAAAAGGCGCAGCAGTCACCTTCGAAATGCGTTCTGAGAGGGAACCTGGGCGCTGGTTATAGAGGCCTCGACGGTGGCGATTCCTGGGCCGCGCCGCCCGAATCAGGTCTCAGGTGTTTGACGCTCTTGAGGGGTCGGAGAGGGGTGCCCTCGCTCAGTCGGGGTCCTTGTCGTGAACCTCAATTCCCGGCGGGAGCTGCACCCAGGGATGCCTGCGGCAGTCGTAGACCGAAACCTCCGGAGGCGGAAAGTTGGGATCATCGAACGCTCCCACGGCGATAGCCACGGATCTATCCTCGTAGCCTTCCTCGGTGTGGAACACGGTCGTGCCGCAGACAGGGCAGAAGCGGAATCGGAACCGCGCGCCCTGGTCGCCGGTGCGCACGTACTCCGTCGCTGTGCCATGGACCGTGTAGGGCGCGGCGAAGCTGGCGAGCGCCGCGAACACGCTCCCCGTCCGCCGTTGGCAGGCGAGGCAATGGCAGACGCCGACGCCCAGCGGCTCGCCGTGGACCTCGATGCGCAACTGGCCGCAGGAGCAGGAGGCGGTTCGCGTGGGCATGGGTGGCTCGCGGAGTTTGTCGCCCGAATGACAGTAATTCGTAGCGCGCAGCTTTTCGTCAGGCCACGAGCTCAGCCGAAATCTTCGGCCTTCATTTGTCAGCAACAGGAATAAGCCGGGAGACGATCTGGTCCACCGGGTTGTCACTCGCCGCCAGCCCTTCGGCGACGCCGCGCCGGTCCTCCAGCGGGCGGTTCTGGCTCATCTTGCGCTTGCCCTCGATCCGGCGGATCGGCAGGCGCACGCCGACGATGCCCTTGAGCTGCGCCTCAACGAACGGCTCCGGCGCGTCCGACACCGACCACGGATCGCTGCGCTGCTGCTCGTAGAGGTCCGTGAGCCGCGTCACCACCTCGCGCAGCCGGTCGGCCTCCTCGAAGAACTCCACGGGACCGTAGGCGGCGACGGCGAGATAGTTCCAGGTCGGCACGACCCGGCCGTGCTCCTTCTTCGAGGCGTACCAGGACGGCGTGATGTAGGCGTCCGGCCCCATGAAGATCGCGAGCGCATCGCCGATCGGCGCGGCCTTCCACTGCGGATTGGCCTTGGCCATGTGGCCGTAGAGCGTGCCGTGCTCGCCTTCGTCGGGGACGAGATAGAGCGGCAGCGGCGTGGACATCAGCCCCTCGGCCGTCGCGGTGACGAGATTGCAGAGCCGCGCCTCGCGGATCATCGCGCGGAGCGCGTCGGGATCGTCCTCACGGAAGGCGGGTGGGGTGTACATTGTTGAGGCACTGGGCGCTCAATTTGCCCATTCAAACCTAGCTTTCAGATGATTGAGATTACGATATGGCACACACCTATAATGTTGAAGCATACCCACAACAATACCTGGGTGGAGATCTAACTCGTCCGCGAGGCGACGCACGCCAATTTCAGTTTGCGGGGGATTGGCAAGTATGCGGCGAAGCTGACCACGGTATAATAACGACTCCGCCCAACGATCGGCTTCCGCTTCAAGCCCGTCCCCCTGCGCATTGTCATCGTCAGCAAAATTCTTCCCTCGATGGAGCAAGATATGTCCGCACTCGTGGAAGAACGTCCACCAGAAATGGTCGTTGGTTTTCATCCGCAAGGACATCTGGATCACGGCACGTTGCTTGCCGTCAAACCACCACGCTGAGCCAAATAGTCGAGTCTTTCCCAGCGGTCTTCTAAACAGTACGGCGACCCCCGCGTCTGCGCAGAGGCGCTGCATACGCGGGACGAACGTACTTGGCGTTTCACGAGTCAGACCCCGAATTTCATGGACAGCATCTTGAAATTTTTGCTCGTTGAAAGGTGGAAGGTTCATTGCTCGTGCGCATTGCTCACCTAGCACGAGCCAAGTGAACACATGGTCTTGCGAACTTTCGTAGGAGCGCGACTGTCGGTGTTGAACGGCAAAACTCTCACACTTGGCAGCGTAGGCGGTAAAATCACCAACACCCAACAGCTGAAGAAGCGCATCGAGCAAGGTTCCTTTGTTATTCGTGTTGGGTAGATAGCCCTGCGCTTTCATTTCCCTGATAGGAAAACGGGCGAGCCAGGATTCCTGCTCTGGCGCCATTTTCATTGCTTTCTGGCGGGCCTGATACAAATCCCAATCACGCTGCAAGCCCAGCCAAATGTAGTCCTTCAGGCCAAGTACGCGCTCCAACTTGATTGCGGTTTCAGGCGTTATAGGGTTCTTTCCGTTAATAATCTCACTGACGAGTTTCGGTGTGAGATCGGCAAGCCGAGCGAACTCAGCCTGCGACCATCCCCGGGCCTCAAGGTACTCTGCCAAATGTTCTCCCGGATGAACGGCCCAGTCTGGATTCCACCCATTCCTCTCTTCAACCATCGTCGCCATGAGAGTCGCCCTTTCTCCCCGCCCTGAAAGATAGATTTTCAATCGTATCGCTACCTACCTCCTCTCATCAGATTACTTGCCGTGGTAATCAACAATCTCTAAGAGGCGAATCTTCTTAACCGACGTCAAATCGACGGTTCCCTTGACCGCAGGATCAGGCTCAAATACCAATCGCCAGTTGTCGACAAGTACCACTGCGAACTGGCCTTTCCTGTCACCCGTGAGTTGATGGCACCTCACTGGTGGAGTAACTGGCACGTCAGCAAGTGTCTTGGCGTTAGCGAGGACGCCGAGTCTTAGCTGTAAGGCCTTCGCTCGTCGGTCGCCAAATGTCCTCCGCATCGCTTTCTCGGAGCTGAGGAGCTTCTTCAGCTTCCCACTGAACGAGAATTCCATCGACGCCTCGTTACCCGATAGGTAATATCAGAGAGACTGTTACGCAATAGGTAACGATTCGTCGCGCGTCAATCAGTTTCCAAACAGCGGGTAGATCAGGTTGTCGGAAACTAGCGGAGTAGGTCGTCACATATAATTACGGAACTCACCTCATCAACTCCCTCATCGCCCTATCCAGACCCTCCAGCGTCAACGGAAACATCCGTCCCTCGAATATGTCCCGGATCATCTTGATCGACGGCGTCCAGCCCCAGTGCTCCTCAGGCACGGGGTTGAGCCAGACGCAGTGCTCGTAGATGTCCGTGACGCGGCGGAGCCATAGGGCGCCGGGCTCCTCGTTCATGTGCTCGACGGAGCCGCCGGGCAGCGTGATCTCGTAGGGGCTCATGGAGGCGTCGCCGACGAAGATCACCTTGTAGTCGGACGGATAGGTGTGCAGCACGTCCCACGTGGGCGTCTTCTCCGTCCAGCGGCGCGCGTTGTTCTTCCAGACGCTCTCGTAAAGGCAGTTGTGGAAGTAGTAGTACTCGAGGTGCTTGAACTCGCTGCGCGCGGCCGAGAACAGCTCCTCGACGGACTTGATGTGCCAGTCCATGGAGCCGCCGACGTCGAAGAACATCAGCACCTTCACCGTGTTGCGCCGCTCGGGCCGCATTTGCACGTCGAGATAGCCCTTGTGCGCGGTGCTCCTGATGGTGCCGTCGAGGTCGAGCTCCTCCGCGGCGCCCTCGCGGGCGAAGCGGCGCAGGCGGCGCAGCGCGACCTTGATGTTGCGGGTGCCGATCTCCACCGAGTCGTCGAGGTCGCGAAACTCACGCTTGTCCCACACCTTGATGGCGCGGAAGTTGCGGTTCTCCTTCTGGCCGATGCGTACGCCGGCGGGGTTGTAGCCGTAGGCGCCGTAAGGGGAGGTGCCGGCGGTGCCGATCCACTTCGAGCCGCCCTGGTGGCGGCCCTTCTGCTCGGCGAGGCGCTTCTTCAGCTCCTCCATGATCTTTTCCCAGCCGCCGAGCTCTTCGATTTTCCGCTTCTCCTCTTCGGAGAGGTAGAGCTGGCTGATGGCGCGCAGCCATTCCTCCGGGATATGCGCCTCGATGGCGTCGCTCATCAGCTCGAGGCCCTTGAAGACGTGGCCGAACACCTGGTCGAAGCGGTCCAGGTGGCGCTCGTCCTTCACCAGCGCGGCGCGGGAGAGGTAGTAGAAGTCCTCCACGCTGCGGTTGGCGAGGTCGGCCTCGAGGGCTTCCATCAGCGTCAGATACTCCTTCAGCGTCACCGGCAGGCCGGCGGCTCTGAGCTCATGGAAGAAGTTGACGAACATCGCGGAACCCGCCCTGTCGCGCGTCGCCACTTGGGGGCGCGCAGCCCAAAGAAACCGAAAGCGGGCGCCAGCTCAATCCTGGCGCGCCGGATTGCGGTTTTCGCGCGAGCGGCGCGGGAGCACAAGCCCCTCGCCCGGCACGAACGCGCCCTGCTTGATGGCGCTGACGACGGCCTGCATGCGGGTCGCCACCCCGAATTTCCGCTTCAGGTTCTCGGTGTGGTAGTTCACGGTCTTGGCGGAGATGGAAAGGATCTGGCCGATCTGCCAGTCGGACTTGCCCTCGGCGATCCAGTGCAGCACCTCGATCTCGCGGCGGCTGAGGCGCTGTCGCGTGGTCGTCGCGTTCAGCGCGTGCAGGCGGTGGTAGACGTAGTTGGCGACCAACGTCAGCGCGCTGCGCACGCGATTATCAGCACAGGGGTTCGGGCCGGAAACGCTGATGAACCCCAGATTGCCGCTCACCTCGGTGATGGGGATGGAAAGCCCGTAGCAGAGCCCCGCCTTCCTGGCCTGCTCCAGCACGCGCGCTTCCTTGCTTGTGAGGCGGCGCTTTTCGAGCCCCTGCGGCCAGTCGAGGGCGTGGCGAACACGCACGATCTCCCCGAGGATCGGGTCGTGCTCCGCATATCCGCGAGTCTGGTAGGCCTCCCGGAAGCCTTTCGGCCAGGTGCACATCAGGACGTTGAGCGGGTCGTGTTGGCCTGCGGTCAGCCGCGCACATATTACGTACGAGAAGCCGAGCTTCTCGATGAGCTCCTGGAATGCCTGCTGAATGAGGCTCGCGTCAGTTGCGCGGTCGATTGTTTCCACGAACTGGACCGCAAGCCGCTCCGGTTCCTCCCCCCAGCCTCGCGTCATGGGCCCCCCATTTCCCACTACGCACTTGAGGCGCGCAAAATAGGGGAAAAAATGCTTTACTGAACAGTGTTCAGAAGTAGTGCCTTGCGGCCCAGCGCAACCGCGGCGGAGGAACCGCGACCCCAGCCCGGCGGTTCACCCTTTTACGCTTGCCGTTTCGCGCGGGACTGCATGAAGCGGCGCCAGAAGAGGGCCAGGAGGACGACGCCGAACGCCATGCTGTGCGTGACCGAGATCATGGGCACTCGGCCGTCAAAGTTTGCGAGCACGAAATGATCATAAAGCGCGGGATGGAAACGTTCAGGCTGGCCAAAGTCGGCGCGATACTGATGATGCAGCGCGTCGAGGAGGGTGTATGCGCCCTTGAGCGCCTCGGCGTTGATCCAGTCGAACAAAGCCACGGCGCCGATGGCCAGCATCCGGGCGAAGGCGTTCAGCTGCTCCACCGCCTCGTCATAGATGAAGATGAGGGCGAATATCGCGATCTGCACGGTCATGAAGAACTGCCAGAGGAAGTCGATCTGCGCGCGGACCTGCATGATCGCATCAATGAGCGTCTGTTCCTGAATTTGCATGCCCCACCCCGTGACGTCTCCGCCATGCCGGTCCACAAGATCGCGGCGGTGGCCACATTTCGTTGGGCGCAACGCGACAAGCTCGACCAACCATGACACTCAAAACGGAGACATATCTCATACGGGATGATGGCACCATTCCGAACAATGAGCGGCTGCCGTTGGTGGTCTATCGCTCGGCCATTGTCGTTCCGTCGACTGAGGAGGCGGTCCAAGAGTTTCGGCGGCGCTTCACCGGCCACGGCTGGGGCGGGCTGTGGGTGAACGGGATCTACGACTTCCACCACTATCACGCGCGCTCCCACGAGATCCTGGGGATTGCCGGTGGCGAGGCCGAGGTGCAGTTCGGCGGCCCGAGCGGGCCGATTCTCACGCTTCATCCTGGTGATGCCGTCGCCATCCCGGCGGGCGTGGGTCACTGCCGACGGAGTGCGGCCGAGGGTTTGGTGGTCGTAGGGGCCTATCCTCGCGGCCAAGAGGACTGGGACCTGAAACGGGCGACGGCGGCCGATCGGACACAGGCCCTCAAGGAAATTCCGCAGGTCTCACTACCGCCCAATGATCCGATCACAGGGGAAGTGGGCGGCATCGTCGACTACTGGCGATGATTGCTCACCTGCCATGTGAGAAAGACATGGCTGGGCGTCACCGAAACTGTCGTAATTGGCAGCAAAACCGCCACATTGATTTGGCAACGGATGCATTCATATGGGGTCGGCCTAATCGTCGCGAGTTCAGGAGGTTGTCCGGAGCCGGCAAGTCGCGCTGGCAAGCAGTACGGGGGTGCACGCCGGGCAGCGTCGAAGAATTCACGAGCGGGAAGAACGAGGGATTCAGGACAGCGACTGAAATGGGAAGAACGGGCATGGACCGTCGCACGGTTCTTCGCCATGCAGGTGCATGGGCGCTTGCGGGCGGAGTGCTGTCCTTAGCAGCGCGGCTGGACTGGGCCAGAGCCGAGGTGACTGAGGAGGCCCAGGCGAACGCGCCTGATTTCACCGCCGATACCGTGAAGCGTATCGCTGCGGACCTTGCCGCGCGCCCCTTCTCCAAGCCGGAAGCGGAGCTGCCTGAGCCCTTCAACAAGCTGAGCGCGGAGCAGTACAGGGACATTCGTTTCCGCCCGGAGCAGGCGATCTGGCGGGACCAGCACCTGGACTACGAGATACAACTCTTCCCGCTTGGGTATCTCTACGACGTTCCCGTCGACATCTGGCTGGTTGAGGAGGGCGTGCCGCGGAAGCTGAAGGCGGACGGCACTCTGTTCACCATAGGACCGCAGATCCCCAACGCGCCTCAGGAAGCCCCATTCGGATTTTCAGGGTTCCGTGTACATGGGCCGATCAACCGCGCCGACGTGATGGACGAGTATGTCGTCTTTCAGGGTGCGACATATTTTCGAGCGGTTGGCCGTGATCAGCGGTACGGCTTGTCGGCGCGCGGGCTCGCCATAAATACCGCGAAGCCGCCTGGAGAGGAGTTTCCGATTTTCCGGAGTTTCTGGATCGAGAAACCTGCTCCCGGCGCGCCGGAAATCGTCGTGCATGCGTTGCTCGACAGTCCGTCGACAACGGGTGCGTATCGTTTTGTCATCCGTCCGGGGCCGTTCACGGTCATGGACATCGATGCCACGCTCTATCCGCGGAACGAGATGCCACACGTGGGCCTCGCCCCGCTGACGAGCATGTTCTTACACGGTGCGGCGCACAGACGCGTGCGCAACGATTACAGGTCAGCCGTTCATGACAGTGAAGGTCTGGCAATTCTGAACGGCAATGGTGAACGCATCTGGCGCCCCTTGACAAATCCGAAGCTGCTGCAGGTCAGTGCCTTCGTGGACAAGAATCCGAAGGGGTTCGGGCTGGTGCAGCGCGACCGGTCTTTTGAGAGCTACGAGGACCTCGATGCGCATTACGAGCGCCGTCCGACGGCCTGGGTGGAGCCCAAAGGAGACTGGGGCGAGGGATACGTCGAACTGATCGAAATTCCGACCGACGAGGAAATTCACGACAACATCGTCGCTTATTGGAAGCCGGCGAAAGGAATCGCTCCCGGAAAGCCGCACGAATTCAGCTACCGGCTGCATTGGGGCGATTCCATTCCCGTGGCGTGGGCCGGTGCGCGGGTACGCAAGACGCGGCGCGGAAGCGTTGGTCGCAAGGGTGAGGTCGTTCTGTTCGTGCTCGATTTCGATGGGCCTGCGCTGAAGGAGCCTGAGCTCCCTGTCGCGCAGGTGTCGGCAAGCGCAGGCACAATCTCGAATGTCGTGGTCCGACGCCATCTCGAGATCGAAGGGATCAGATGCAGCTTCGAGCTGGACCCCGGGTCCGCGGATCTGATCGAGCTCAGGGTCGTTCTGAAACGGTCGGAACGGGTGATTTCGGAAAGTTGGCTCTATCGCTGGACGAGTTAACACAATCATGAGCGATAAAATCGCCCAATGGGCAGCTCAGGTGCAGCGGCTGGATGCCGGCCGCTCCTTCTTACCCCCTGAGCAACCGCTCGACATGCCGGCTCAGGACTTCGACGTCCGACCGCAACCGACAGTGCGCGGGGACGCAAGCGTTCATTGGACAACGCGCGCTGCGCTCTTCGCCGGTGTCATCCTGCTGATTATTGGGTTCGCCCGCGAACTCTACTTGGTCCTGTCCTTCGTTCAAATCACGCCGGTTCAGATCGTCTTCCTCATACTATCAACGCTGGCTTTCGGCTGGATTGCGTTGGGGTCGCTTTCGGCGGTCGTCGGCCTCATGCCGCTCTTCGCAGGCGAGCGGCCAGATACGCTGGAATTGCCCGACGTTTCGGAGCCGCTGTATTCGCGAGTCGCGCTCCTGTTTCCCGTCTATCACGAGGATTGCGCGCGCATCGCCGGCACGATCGAAGCGATGGCGCAGGATCTCGCCAGCCTGGGTCGCGCCAAAAACTTTGACGTTTTTATTCTGAGCGACAGCCGTAGTCTGGAAGCTGGGCTGGAAGAGGAGCGTGTCTTCTCCCAGCTGGCTGAGCGACTGCAGGGTATCATCCCCGTCTATTATCGTCGTCGCCTTCAGAACACCGCCAAAAAGGCGGGCAACATTGCTGACTGGATCAAGCGCTTTGGTGGTGGCTACGAAAGTTTCGTGGTTCTCGACGCCGACAGTGTCATGTCCGGTGAGACGCTGGTGCGGCTGGCGATTGCCATGCAGAACAGGCCCTATACCGGCCTGATCCAGACCGTGCCGAAGCTCATCGGCGGCTGCACCATTTTCCAGCGGCTGCAGCAGTTCGCGGGCGGCGTTTATGGTCCGGCCGTTGCGGCAGGGCTTGCCGCGTGGCATGGGCCGCAGGGCAACTACTGGGGCCATAATGCCATCATCCGCACGGTTGCGTTTGCTTCGGCTGCCGGCTTGCCTGAGCTTCCCGGAAAACCGCCATTCGGCGGGCATATTCAGAGCCACGACTTCGTCGAGGCCGCCTTGCTGCAAAGGGCCGGTTGGGAAGTGCACATGGCGCCATCTCTGGAAGGTTCGTACGAAGGCGCCCCGCCAGCTCTGCCTGAGCTCGTAGCGCGCGATCGCCGTTGGGCGCAGGGCAATCTTCAGCACCTTGCCATCGTCGGAAAGCGCGGCCTGACAATGATGGCGCGCGTTCATCTGGCAATGGGGGCCTGCGCCTATCTGGTTTCCGCCGTCTGGGCGGCCTCCTTGGCCGTCGGCCTTGTGCTCGCGCTGCAAGGCACGCACGTCATCCCGACCTATTTCCTCGACAGCAAGACGCTGTTCCCCATCTGGCCGACGATTGATCCGGGCGCCGCATTCCGGCTGTTCCTGGCGACCATGGTCGTGGTGATGATTCCGAAGGGGATTGGCCTCATCCTCGAGCTGCGCCGGGCAGCAGACAGTGGCGAGATCAGCGCAGCCCCGCGCATTACGGCCGGCGTGCTCGTCGAAACGTTGCTTTCAATGCTGCTGGCGCCCATCCTCATGGTGACTCAGACGACCGCTGTCGCGCAGATCTTCGCGGGCATCGATTCCGGATGGAAGCCGCAGAAGCGCGATGAAACGAAAATGCCCTTCACGACCGCGCTGTATTTCCATGGCTGGCACATGTTGCTGGGCCTTGCGCTAGCGGCAGTCACCTATCTCGTTTCCTGGGAGCTGATGGCGTGGATGTCGCCCGTTCTGTTGGGGCTTTCCCTTTCAGTCTTTTTGAGCTGGTGGACAGCGCGCCCTGCAGGGCGTCTGCTTTCCCGGTGCCTGGCGATCCGGGAAGACCTCAGTCCCCCGCACATCCTGGCTTCCGCGCGGGCCTGTGCCGCGGCCTGGGCAGCTCAGACGAGTGATGGGACGCGCAAGGATGTCGTAATTTCCCCTGTATCCGACGCCGAAGTGTCAGGACCGCCGTCTCCCGGTTGGGGCAGGGATGGAGCGAAAGAGTTCGCCGAGGAAATCGCGCACGCGCACCGGTGAGGCCTCCAGGAAAGGCAGCGGACGGATCACCTGAATGGCGGCTGCGCCGATCCGTGCCGTCAGCGCGCCGTTGAGGGCCCCTTCGCCAAGGCGCTGAGACAAACGGCGCAGCAGATCGTGCCCGAGCACCTGTCCCACGAGATCGTCCGTTAGAGCGATACCACCCGTCGCGACGAGGTGGGTCACCACCATCCGGCCCAGCTTCAGCGCAGCCATAATGCCTGGCCGTCCGCCATACAACGTTGCCAACCCCCGCAGCATGCGCAGGTTTTCCAGCAGCACGAAGACGACATCGACAAGCGGCAGGGGGCTGATCGCCGTAACAACGCTAACCCGCTTCGCTGCTGTGAGGACGATCCGTTTGGCCCGCTGATCGAGTGGAGCGAAGATTTCGCGATCCGCGAGCCGCGCCAGATCGCCGGGATCGCGCACATCGGCCTCGTGCTCACGGAAGCGGGCGATGCTCCATTTCAGGTCATCGCGTCCGTGGAAGCTGGCCAGCAGCTGCCGAAGAAACGCCTTCTCCTTTGCCGCATCGCGCGCGTCGAGCGCATCCTCGAGCCCACGGCGGACGCGCCCCAGTCGGTTGAGGCGCATGATGCCGATCGTTTCACGAAGCACGATGGCGATTGCCGCAAGACCGGCGATGGCAACCAAGGTAACGGCGATCCAGCCTATGATGTCATTGCGCGTGAGCGCATTGAGCGCGAATTCGGTGATCCACAGGCTTGCGGCGAGCAGGGCGAGGCCTAGCAGCGCCGAGCCCAGAATCGCGCCCCAGCGAACGCCCGTTCTCGGCGCCGGCGTTGGCGCGGCGACGGTCTCCGGTTCCGCCAATGGCTCTCCCGCCATGTCATCGATCGCCTCTGGCTGCTCGGGCGCTTCGAGCAGGGAGGGATCATCGGGATCGAAAACACGGGGCGGGCGCGGTCGCGTTGGCTCGGTCATTCCAGCCAATCTCCAATGAGGAATTGCAGCGCGCGATCGAGCCTCACGTGTGGCCAGGTACGCTGCCAAACTTGCGTCTCGCTTTGTCCTCCTTTGCCGAGGCGTGGTGGGCGGAAACGCACGAAGCGTACGCGGCCTTTGAGATCCTCCCCTCCGTGCTCGAACAGTGATTGCGGATCTGCGGGCAGATCGCCAGGGAAAAGAGCAACCTCCGTTGCGCCGTCGAATGCTTTGTCTCCGACCTTTTCGCCAGGCATTGGCACGCCGCGGATGCAGGCAAGACGTTCTCCGTTCTGTTGCGCCTCGACCTCCCGCGTGGCGCGCAATGCTGCCAGGGCAATGACGCCGACTGTGGCGCCCGCGAACTTGGCCCGATCCGCCGCTTTCTGCGTCATCAGCCGAAGGACGGCCTCCAACCGGTCGTGGCTCGCGCTGGGCAAATGATCGGCTTTGCTTGCCGCGAACAGCACCCGATCGATCCGTCGAGGGAGTATACTTGCGAGCCACGTTCGTGCGCCTGGACGGAAAGCGCGCAGGGAGGCCTCCAAAGCTCGGCTCAGGTCTTCGATGGCCTCTCTTCCCGCATTCAGTGCTGCAAGCACGTCGACAAGAACAATCTGTCGATCAAGCCGGCTGAAATGGTCGCGGAAAAACGGCTTTACGACGTGCGTCTTATAGCTTTCGAACCGCCGCTCCATCATGGCCGCGAGGGAATTGCGCGGCGGCGAAAAGCCTTCAGGCATATTGAGCGGAACAAATGTCAGAAGGGGCGAACCCGCAAGGTCTCCCGGCAAAAGAAAGCGGCCCGGACCAAGCGTTGATAGTGCTGGTTCGGCCGCGCGTGCAGCGGCGAGAAAGCGGGTGAAAACGTCTGCGGCTTCGAGTGCCACCTGTTCGTCTTGTGGAGCCGCCGGATCAAGCTTCGCGAGATACCTCCGCCATTCTTCGCTCACGGCGCGTCGCTGTGGGGCGGATGCCAATGCGATAGCCTCGCGAGACCATTCGATGTAGCTCTGATCGAGCAGCGCGAGATCGAGCAGCCACTCACCGGGATAATCGACGATGTCGACATGCAACTTTCCGGTGCTCACGGCGCGCTTCAGAAGCCCGGTGGGGCGGTACTCGATCGTGACGCGAAGCTCGCTGATGCGTCGCGTGCTTTCAGGCCAGCGCGGTGGGTCATCCATCAGCGCGGAAAGATGCGCTTCATAATCGAAGCGCGGAACGTCATCGTCCGGCTGCGGCTGGAGATAGGCGCGGCTGATGCGCCCTTCCGCGTAGGCGTCGAAAAAGGGAAGGCGGCCGCCCACCGTGAGATTCCGGATGAGCGCCGTGATGAAAACAGTCTTTCCCGCGCGGGCGAGGCCCGTGACGCCGAGCCGAATCGAAGGCGTCGCAAGATCGGTCAGATAAGCGCCCGCGCTCCTCAGCGCGTCGAGGGTGCCGTCAGCAAGATCGGTCAGGCGCAAGGCGTCGTGCTCACCCTAGTTGCCGCATCAGCGCCAAACTGGCTTGCCGGCGCCTCAGGCACAAGAGTTCATGATGCCTCGCATCGACTTTCGAGCACGAGGTGTCGACGCCTACCGCTGCCCGACAGCCCGTTTCAGCTGCGCCTTCGACATGCGCGAGCGGCCTGGAATATTGC
>PKEY01000064.1 GCA_002919265.1 Hyphomicrobiaceae bacterium
GGATCAGGTTCAAAGGGTGGCGGCGCGGCATCAGCGCCATCTCAGCCGGCTGCCGCCGGCCCCCCTCGGAACGCAGGCAGTCTGCGACGGACTGCCGCCAAAAGCAAGCTCGGCCTACTCAGAGGTTAAGGCTCGAATCGATGGGGCTTGGCTCGTAAGTGGAAACCTTCGTTTTCAAGTGCTCCGGCATCCTGGGCACCGCGATGGAGGCTTTGCTGGCCTAGCCTCCGCATCGACTGCAGTTGCGAATGGAAATAAAGACTTTTCAAGTCACACAAAGTAAAACCACGAGCAATTGTTAGCAGCACTTAGAGTTTGCTGCTAACACATTGAAATTCCACCACACTATCACTTGCATTATGATGAAAGTGGTCTACGTTATTCGCTTGGAAATCTCTGGATGGGGATGTCCACTATGGTTGATCCAGGCTTCATTGTTCAGCTCAGAGGCTACAGCCTGACCACTGCTGAAATCCTCTATCGGATGCCCGATCATCCAAACCTGCTGCAGACGTTCGTCTGGCAGGACTATGACCTGCATCCCCAATTTCCGAAGCTGAGAAAATTCCTGGAGTTCTGGTCAAAGAATTTGGACGGTAAGCTTTACCGCGTTCGCGTCGCGCACAAGCACCTGATCCACCCGAGTGAAGTTCGTTTCGTAAACGGCGAGATCGTTCTTCATTAGTCAGGAACGAGAGCAGTCAGCGCGATTAACGTAAAATTTTAGGCGAACTTACCGCGCATTTCGAATTTCGGCCGATTCTCGCTTCGGCGCCTAATTTTTGCGCAAACGCGCGTTTGACAGTCATGCGAGCGCGCAAACCGTCGGCTCCAATTCCCTTCACAGCACGTAGCCGCGAGCGACGGTTTTTTTGTTTATCAAACGTTGAAAATGAGGCTAGCAAACCGAGCCAATTCTTTGGATGCTGGCACGCAGTTCGCTGCAAGGCCCACTCAAGCACCCAGGAAATATAAACAATGCCACGCATCATCTTGGGAAATCTCTAACGTGACGGACACGGATTAATTGACTCCTCCCCCGTCCGCAATAAATGCTCGCCCTGAGCAATCGCGTTTCGGTGGGGAGCGAAACCTGCGATGGATAGTATTGACCTCATTCGTACCTTTGTCGCCGTAGTGGATTCCGGCAGTTTCACCGCTGCGAGTCGACAGCTCGGCAAGTCGAAGGCTCTCGTTTCCAAGCATGTTGCTGAGCTTGAACGGCGGCTAGGGGCGAAGCTTCTCCATCGCACGACGCGGCGCGTAACCGTTACGGATATCGGCAAGGCCTATCACGATCGCGTGCAGGAGATGCTGGCAGAGCTCGACGCTCTGACGGATGCTGTGCGCAGCGGCGGGGGCAACCCGCGAGGTCTTTTGCGGCTTGCAGCTCCGCAATCCTTCGTGGAACTTGAGCTCGTCGAAATGGCGAGCGCGTTTCGCGATCTTTATCCGCAGGTCGAATTCGACATCGTTCTCTCCGACCGCCAGGTTGATCTCGTTCAAGAAGGATTTGAAGTCGCCATCCGCATTACAAATCAGATCGACTCCGCGCTTCTCAGCCGCCGCCTGTGTGAAATACCGATATTGGCCTGCGCTTCACCTGCCTATCTCGACGCGTATGGCTGGCCAAATGCACCCGAAGATCTTGCATCTCACGCGTGCATTCTCGATACCAACCTGCCCGGCCGGGAAGTTTGGCGCTTCAATCGTGGCAGCGAAACGATCAGCGTTCGCATTGATCCGGTACTCAGCGTCAACAGCGCCGCTGCCGTTTGCCAGGCGATGATTGCAGGACTAGGTATCGGCCTCTGTCCCCAATTCGCCGTAGCGCGCGCCATTGCACGCGGGGAGCTCGTCGAACTTTTCGAAGACAAGCCTGCCTATTCCTACAGCATGCAGCTCGTCTATCCGCACCGCCAGCATCTGTCGGCAAAAGTGCGCGCGTTCATTGAATTCGCCAAGGATTGGTACAGCCCGGTGCCGCCCTGGCTGCGTCCCTCGAAGTCTCGCAGCACCGGTAACAAGCCCTCGGCTCAGCCTTCCCCTTCGGCCTGAAGCGGGAAAAAAACCCCGCCACTCCACACTCCGACGGTATCTTCCTTCCCGTCAGGCGCCGGAACAGCCAGCTCAACGAGATCGTAATAAAGTGCGCGCGTGAGCAGAGCCTCAAGGCGTCCGCGCACAAGGACGTACGGCTTGAGGCCGCCCGTGCCAGGCTCGCGCGCAAACCGCAGGGGATGTTCCGGCCCACAGCGGATGATGTCGTCAACGTTTGTTCGGAAAATGATCTGCTGGCTGGGCCCCGGATTTTCGACCTGCATTTCGACGGCGAGGAATGGCGCGTCGTCGACAGCAACGTCCACCTTCTCGACGGGCGTCACCAAATAGGTTCGCCCGTCGGCATCGCGGCGTAGAATCCGCGAGAAGAGCTTCACCAGCGGTTTTCGGGTGATCGGGCTGTTCTGATAAAGCCAAGTCCCATCGGCACGAATGCGCATGCCGATGTCCCCGCAGTAGGGCGGATCCCATTTGTCGACCGGTGGGAGGCGGTCAGCCTCGGCCGCCTTCAAAAGTTCATTAAGCCCCTGGATCCGGATCTCGCCCGCAGCGGTTCCTTGGTGACTCATGATCGACCTGTGTCGTCTCTCTTCAACTTATTGCGAAATACGGGGATGCTCGGAACTCTTCTCATTTATCAACTTGGCTCCATATTGTGACCAACATCCCCGCAGCAGAGTTTGTGCAAGACCGGACACATTCTATAGTAGAGCCCATGACAACACTCACCCATTCCGACGGCGATATCGTCGCGCGCATTGAAGCGGCCGGCGAACGCATGGCCCGCGTCCACAGGGCCGCCGCTTCCGTGATCTTTGGCCAAGATGTGGTGATCGAGCAGACGCTCATCACGATCCTGGCGGGTGGTCATGGGCTACTCATCGGGGTGCCCGGCCTCGCGAAAACGCTTCTGGTGGAAACGCTGGGCAAGGTGCTGGGCCTCGAAAGCAAGCGCATCCAGTTCACGCCAGACCTCATGCCGTCCGACATCATTGGGTCGGAAGTCCTGGAGGAGATCCCCGGCAAAGGACGCTCGTTTCGCTTCGTCGCTGGACCGATTTTCACCCAGCTGCTGATGGCCGACGAGATCAATCGGGCGAGCCCCAAGACGCAGTCCGCCCTGCTCCAGGCCATGCAGGAGCATCACGTTACCGTTGCGGGGCAGCGCTACGACATTCCAACGCCTTTCCACGTGCTCGCAACCCAGAACCCGCTCGAGCAGGAAGGCACGTATCCGCTTCCCGAGGCGCAGCTCGACCGCTTCTTGCTACAGATCGACGTCAGCTACCCCGATCTCGCTGCGGAACGGCGTATGCTGTTCGCCACCACGGGCACCGAGGAGCGGCGGGTTGAAAGTATCGTCAATGCGCAGGAGCTGATGGCCATGCAGCGGCTCGTGCGTCAGATCCCTGTTCCCGATAAGGTTGTTGATGCCATCCTGCGGCTAGTACGCTCTGCTCGTCCCGGGCCTGAAGCCAGCGAGGAAACAAACCGTTTCATTGCGTGGGGCCCCGGTCCTCGCGCCAGTCAGGCCTTGATGCTTGCCGTTCGCGCCCGGGCGCTGATCCAGGGCCGGCTTGCGCCGTCTGTCGATGACGTGATCGCGCTGGCCGAGCCGGTTCTGAAGCACCGCATGGCGCTCACTTTCTTGGCTCGCACGGAGGGGCAGGAGATCAGCGGCGTCATTTCGCGTCTCGCGTCGGCATTGGAGTAAGAAGCGGTGCTTAAGCCCGGTGCCGGAAAAGGTTCGACCAGATCGCAGCATCTCGGGTCCATTTTTGAGCTCGAGGGCGAGGCGCATAGCCTTGCTGACCGCCTGCCCGACTTGCTGGTCGAAGCGATCCGGGTAGCCAGCACTGTCGCCCACGGCATTCATGGCCGGCGCCGGCCAGGGCTGGGCGAAACCTTCTGGCAGTTCCGTCAGTTCCAGACTGGTGATGCGGCGACGCAGATCGATTGGCGCCGCTCGGCGAGCTCCGACCACCTTTACGTGCGCGAGCGCGAGTGGGAGGCGGCTCACACCCTGTGGCTTTGGCCCGATCTGTCACCTTCAATGGATTTTCGTAGTGAGCTTGCGGTTACACGCAAATCGGACAGGGCGCTGGTGCTGACGCTGGCATTGGCGGAGCTACTGGTCCGTGGCGGCGAGCGGGTCGCCCTGCTCGGCCTTTCGAGGCCAACCGCCAGTAGGAAGGCGACGACCAAGCTGGCCGAGATCCTTGCCGAACATGCGGAAACACCCGCTCTCAAGGAAAGCCTGCCGCCGGCTGAGCGCCTAAGCCGGTTTTCCGGCGTGCTGCTGTTCAGTGACTTTCTCGATCCGCTCGAGAAGATTGGAGAGCGTCTGACTTATCTGGCGAGCGACGGCGTCACTGGCTACATGGTTCAGGTGCTCGATCCCGCCGAGGAAACGCTGCCTTACAAGGGCCGGACGGAATTTCTTGGAATGGAGGGTGGGGAACGCTGGCTCGCGGATCGGGTCGAAACTCTGCGGCCGGAATATCAGAAGAGGTTGCGTGCCCATCGTGCCGGCCTCGAAGAGGTGGCACACCGGCTCGGCTGGTCGTTCCTGGTGCACCACACCGATCGGCCTGCGGCTGAGCCGTTGCTCAAGTTGATCATGCGGCTGCAGGACAGCGGTCACGATTACCGCTGGACCTCTTCTAGCGCAGCCAATTCGGGAGCTGCCGGATGAGCCTGGGCGCACTGGCGTTTCTCAACCCATGGCTTTTGGCCGGACTGGCGGCGCTGCCGCTCATCTACTGGCTATTGCGCACGGTGCCGCCGCGGCCGCGGCAGGTCGAATTTCCGGCCACGCGCATTCTCGTGGGTATCGAGAACCGCGAGAAAACGCCAGCGCAGACGCCGTGGTGGCTGATGCTGATCCGCATGCTGGCGGCAGCTCTCATCATCATTGCCCTGGCCGAGCCTATTTTGAATCCAACACGACAGACGGTTCTTACGGGTACTGGACCGGTGGCCATCGTGGTCGATAATGGCTGGGCTTCGGCCTCTCGCTGGTCGCAGCGTTCCCAGATGGTCGCGCAGCTCATCGATGTCGCCGAGCGCCAGAACCGCCCGGTCGTCGTTGTGCCGACGGCTTTCACCGGCCGTCTGCCAATTGCCAAGATCGAAGCGCCCAACGATGCCCGGACGGCAGCCGCCGCAATACAGCCGCAGCCGTTCCCTCCCGACCGCATGGCTGCTGCCAACGCACTTGAAACAGCGTTGGGAGGCCAAGGCGAAAGCAGCGTCGTTTGGCTGACCGACGGTATCGACCACGACGATGCGACCTCAGCTTTCCTCGAAAAGCTGGCATCGCTGGGATCGACTGACTTGTCTGTGATCGAGACAGGCGTTGGCGAAGAGCCGATGGGCGTTGCTGCCAACGTGGGCGCCGGCGGTCGCCTCGAAGCAATCGTTGTTCGCGCCGGAGGCGGACCGCGCGATGGCACCCTCCACGCATTCTCGGCCAGGGGTCAGCGCTTGGGCGAAGTGCCGTTTCATTTCTCTGCAGGAGAAACCCGCACTCAGGCGGTTTTCGACCTACCGCTCGAGTTGCGCAACCAAATCACCCGCATCGAAATTGCGGGCGAGCCGTCCGCTGGCGCCGTACATTTGCTAGACGCGCGCTCTCAGTGGAACCGCATTGGTCTGCTCTCGGGTGAAAGCAGCGAGCAGGCACAGCCCCTCCTCGGGCCACTCTATTATATCGAGAAGGCCCTTGCTCCGTTCTCGGAACTTGTGAAGCCGGGCGATGCCAATCTGCTTTCCGGCGTCAACACAGTGCTGCAGCGAAACGCGTCCATTCTGATGCTCGCCGACATTGGCACGCTCACCGGCGAGGTGCGGTCACGACTCGAAGAATGGGTCAAGAAAGGCGGCATTCTCGTGCGTTTCGCCGGGCCGCGCCTTGAAAATGGCGGGGATGATCTGCTGCCCGTCGGGCTCAGAGCGGGCGGGCGTACACTCGGAGGCGCACTTTCGTGGTCCACGCCCCAACCACTCGCTCCGTTCCCGGAGGATAGCATCTTCGCCGGTCTGGCGGTGCCGCAAGATGTGACGGTCAACAGGCAGGTGCTGGCGGACCCGACACAGCTCGGCCCCGAGGTGAAGGTTTGGGCGCGGCTGGCAGATGGCACTCCGCTGGTCACGGCGCGGTCGCTTGGTGACGGTCAGCTCATACTGTTCCACGTCACCGCGAACTCGGATTGGTCCAACCTTCCGCTGTCCGGCCTGTTCGTCGAAATGTTGCGCCGGATAAGCACCCTTGGTCGACTGGGTGGGGCCGGCGAGGCTACGGCCGCCGATACCAGTGGAAATAATGCAGTCACCGCGGATGCGGGCGTTCTTCCACCCGTGCAAACGCTTGATGGATGGGGCACCCTGAAACCACCGCCTCCAACAGCCCAGGCTATCGCGGTGACAGAGATGGCCAAGGTTACTCCCAGCGCAGAGCATCCTCCCGGCTATTACGGGGCCCAGGGTGCTCCACGAGCGCTCAACGTCGTCACGCCCGAAACGGTGCTGAAACCGCTTCCAGCCCTGCCGGCATCGGCTCAGCGACAAACGTACGAAGGCCAAGCGGCAACCCCGTTGAAGCCCTGGCTCCTGGCGGTCGCGCTGGCCTTGCTCTTTGCCGATATTGTTGCTGTGATCCTGCTGCAGCTCGGAGGGCTTATTTTCCGGCCGCTCGGACGTGCCGCGCGAACCGCAGGCGTTGTCGCCGCTCTCACCCTGCTGATGCAAGCGGCTCCCAGTGAAGCGATTGCTCAGTCCAGCTCACCCCAGTCACTGAGCCGAAACGATCTCCTGGCATTGAAAGCAACGAGCAAGGTGACGTTCGGCTACGTCCTCACTGGCAACCCTGAGATCGACGAGATCAGCCGCAACGGCCTCATCGGCCTGGGGAAGGTGCTCGCATTGAGAACGGCGGTCGAGCCCGGCGAGCCGATCGGCGTCAACATCACGACAGACGAAATCGCGTTCTTCCCTATCCTTTACTGGCCCGTGCCGGAGGATGCCCGTCCGTTGCCGGAAGAAACGCTGGCGAAGATCGACGCCTTCATGAAGCAGGGCGGGATGATCATCTTCGACACGCGTGATTTCGGGAAAGGCGTGCCACTTGGTTTCAGCTTGCGCGGTGGTGGAGGGAATACGGCCTTGCAAACGCTGCTCGGTCGGCTGGACATTCCCCCGCTCGAGCCGGTGCCCGAGGATCACGTCCTGACCAAATCGTTCTACCTGCTGCGCACTTTCCCGGGACGCTGGGATGGTGGTCAGCTTTGGGTCGAGGCCGGCATGAATGACACCCCCGGCGAAGGCCGCAAGGCGCGCCGCGCGGACGGCGTTTCGTCGATTCTCGTGACATCGAACGATTTCGCAGCGGCCTGGGCGTTGGACGAGCGCGGTCGCCCGCTTTACCCAACGGTGCCCGGCGGCGAAAGCCAACGTGAAATGGCCTTCCGCACCGGCATCAACATCGTGATGTATGCCCTGACCGGCAATTACAAGGCGGATCAGGTGCACGTGCCGGCTCTCCTGGAGCGGCTCGGACAGTGAGGTTCAAGCGTAACGGATGAACTGGTCCATCGACTTCGCACCCATACTGCCTTGGCCGTTCATCATTGCCGGCGCGGTTATTGCGCTTGCGCTCGTCGGTCTGCTTGTATTCCGGCGCTCCCGTGGCGCCTTCCTGCGCGCGTTGGCTCTCGGCGCGCTACTCCTTGCGCTCATGAATCCAACACTGCGCCAGGAAGAGCGCGAAAACCTCGGCAACATCGCCATCGTGGTGATGGACGAGAGCACCAGCAACACGCTGGCGGATCGTCCGGAGCAAGCCCAAGCCATCCGTGCCGATCTCGAAGCAAAGCTGGGGCAAATTCCCGGGCTGCAAGTTCGGTGGGTGACGGCCGCACGGCCCACTGGCGACGGCATTTCCGGAACCAATCTGTTCGAAGAGCTAAACCGCGCCCTTGCAAACACGCCACCTGACCGCCTCGCCGGCGTCATCATGGTGACGGACGGCCAGGTCCACGACGTCCCGAAAAGCGCGGCCGCGCTTGGCTTCGACGCGCCTGTGCACACGCTGCTCACGGGGCGCCCGGATGAATTCGACCGCCGCATCGAGGTCTTGGTCGCTCCCAAGTACGCCATTGTGGGGCAGACGCGCGACGTCGAAATCGCGGTGCGGGAAACCGGGAAGCTTCAAGGCGGCGGCGACCCGGTTACTTTGCGCGTACGGCGCGAAGGCCGAGCCGATGAGCTTCGGCGCGCGAATATCGGGCAGCGCGTCCGCATTCCGATGCATTTCCCGCATGCTGGCCAGAATATCCTGGAGATCGAACTGGAGCCTGCTCCTGGCGAGCTGACGCCTGCGAACAATCGTGTTGTCATCGCCGCGGAAGGTGTGCGCGAAAATCTGCGTGTGTTGCTTGTTTCCGGAGAGCCGCATGCGGGCGAGCGGACGTGGCGCAACCTGCTGAAATCGGACGCGGCTGTTGATCTTGTGCATTTTACTATTCTGCGTCCGCCCGAGAAGCAGGACGGCACGCCGATTAATCAGCTGTCGCTAATTGCATTCCCGACGCGGGAGCTGTTCAGCCAGAAAATCCGCGATTTCGACCTCATTATTTTCGACCGCTATCAGCATCGCGGCATTCTGCAGCTGCTCTATTACGACAACATCGCCCGCTATGTCGAAGCGCATGGTGGTGCCCTGCTCATTGCTGCCGGAGATGACTATGCGGGGCAACAAAGCCTCGTCAGAACGCCGCTGGCGCCGGTCCTTCCCGCAATTCCGACAGGCCGCGTTCTCGAGCAGCCTTTCAAAGCCAAGCTGACGGCCGACGGCATCAAGCATCCCGTGACCCGCGGTTTGCCGGGCGCCGACGACAAGGAACCGACCTGGGGGCGCTGGTTCCGCCAGGTTGATGTGCTGCCGGAGCGTGGGCGCATTGTCATGAACGGCGCTGAGGACAAACCGCTGCTCGTCCTCGACCGCAAAGGAAACGGTCGCGTTGCCCTGCTGACTTCGGACCATGCCTGGCTCTGGGCACGCGGCTTTGAAGGCGGTGGACCGCATACAGATCTGTTGCGCCGCCTCGCCCACTGGCTGATGAAAGAGCCGGACCTCGAAGAAGAACGGCTGACAGCTTCTGCTCGCGGGCTGAAACTCACGATCGAGCGGCGCTCGATGGAGCCCACGGTGCCTCCTGTGACCGTTCTTTCGCCGAGTGGAGAGACGAGCGAGGTCACGCTGGAGGAGGCCGGTCCGGGCCTCTGGCGCACGACCATCGACGTGCGCGAACCGGGCCTCTATAAAATGCAAACCGGCTCACCTTCAGGCATCCTGACGGCGCTTGCGCACGCCGGCGCGGCAGATCCGCGGGAGATGTCCGAAGTGACCGCCACGGAAGAAAAAATGCGGCCGCTGGTGGAGGAAACGGGCGGCGGTGTGTTCTGGACGCGCGGCGGCGGACTTTTCTCCAGCAGCGATCCGTCAGCGGTCGACGTGCCGCGCGTTACGATGCTGAGTTCCTCGTCCCGCGTTCTCGCTGGCTCCGGCTGGATGGGTCTCAAGGACCGCGAGGCCTACGTGACACGCGGTGTCAAGCTCACCCCGATGTTCACCGGCTTGCTGGCGCTGTCTGCCCTCTTGATCCTCATTGCGCTGGCCTGGTGGCGTGAGGGCCGCTGAGCACCTCCGGCGAATAACAAAAGCGAAAGCGAATAGACACGGCGCAAGACTTCGCTCTATTCAGCACCGACAATTCGCTTTTCGCATTTCGCTTCAAGCTCAGGAGGGCGTTCATGGCGGGGATGGGGCCAGTCGGCTTTATCGGCATCGGAAATATGGGCGCGCCAATGGTGCGTTGCCTGGCCAAAGGAGGCTTCCATGTTGTCATTCATGATGCCCGGACCGAAGCGACGGAAGCTTTCCGCGAAGCCGCTCCCCAAATTCGCATCGCCAGTTCACTGGCCCGCGTCGGCGAAGAATGCCAAATTGTCATTACGATGCTGCCAGACAGCAAGGTCGTCCGGTCAGTCGTGCTGGGGCAGAATGGCGGCAAGAGCCTCGCGGACGCGCTAAAGCCCGGCTCCATCATTATCGACATGAGCTCATCCTTTGCCCTCGACACCCGCGCGCTCGGCGAGGAGCTCTCCTCCCGCGGTATTGGCCTAATCGATGCGCCGGTGTCCGGCGGTGTTCCCAAGGCAATTAGCGGAACGCTCGCCATTATGGCCGGCGGGGATGCGGGTTTGCTCGACCGTGTGCAGCCCATTCTGGAAACAATGGGCACGGTTCATCGCACGGGGCCGCTCGGCTCCGGCCATGCCATGAAGGCTCTCAACAATTACGTCTCAGCTGCGGGGCTGATTGCGACTTGCGAGGCCTTGATTATCGGCCAGCGGTTTGGGCTCGACCCGCACGTGATGACCAAAATCCTGAATACATCGACTGGGCGTAATAACACCACCGAGAACAAGGTCGAGCGCTACATGCTGAACGGCCGATTTGATTCCGGATTTGCGCTCGCATTGATGGAAAAGGATGTCGGCATGGCACAGACCCTCGCCGACAATCTCGGAATTGGTGCCGAAGAGCTCAACCTTGTCCACGCAATTCTCGGAAAAGCTCTCAAGGCACTGGGATCGACGGCCGATCATACGGCGGTCTACGAATACGTAGCGAAGCTTGCAAAATGATGGGCGCCTGAGGCGCCCATCACCACGTCAGCTTGGCGTAAGTCAAAAGCCTCACAAGAAGGCGAATTTCAGCACGAAGAGCACCGCCAGGATGGCGACAGCCGGGCGAATATCGCTGAAGCGCCCAGCCAACAACTTGATGCCCGTATAGGCGATAAAGCCAAAAGCTATGCCGTGCGCAATCGAGAAGGTCAGCGGCATGGCCACAACGGTGATGACGGCCGGGGCGTATTCCGTCGCATCCGAAAAGTCGACGTCCTTGATCGCCGCCATCATCATACAGGCCACGTAGACGAGAGCCGGTGCGGTAGCATAAGCCGGAATGGAGCCGGCAAGCGGCGAGATAAAAAGAGCCGCCAGGAACAGCACCGCCACAACAACTGCCGTGAGACCTGTGCGCCCGCCCGCGTTCACACCAGCAGCACTTTCAATGTAGCTCGTCGTTGTCGACGTGCCCAAAGCGGCACCGACCATAGCGGCCGTCGAGTCAACCGTCAGCGCACGACGCAACCGGGGCAGTTTGCCATCCGGGCCAACGAGGCCCGCCTTGTGTGCAACCCCCAAAAGAGTGCCAGTGTTATCGAATACGTCGACGAAGAAGAACGTGAAGACGATCGCAATAAGCCCCACCTCAAGCGCGCCCAATATATCCAGTTTCAGGAACACGGGGGCAATAGAGGGTGGCAGAGAAAAGATCCCGCCGAAGCTGCCCACGCCCAGCGCGATTCCGGCAGCAGTCACCGCCAAAATCCCAATGATGATCGCACCAGGCACGTTCCGGGCGTCGAGGGCAACCATAAGGAGAAAGCCAATAATGGAAAGCGCTACCGGCAGGCTCTTCAAGTCGCCCAGTGTCACAAGCGTCGCGGGGCTCGCCTGAATGATGCCGGCGCTTTTCAAGCCAATTATCGCGAGAAACATGCCGATACCGGCTGCAATCGCAAGTTTGAGGGAAATTGGGATGCTGTCGATCACCCATTCCCGAATACGCGTGAGGCTTACGATGAGGAACAGGACGCCGGATAGAAATACGGCTCCGAGTGCCGTTTCCCAGCTATACCCGAGGCCTTTCACAACCCCGTATGTAAAATACGCGTTCAGGCCCATGCCCGGGGCAAGCGCAATCGGGTAATTTGCAAACAACCCCATGAATGCCGAAGCGAACGCTGCCGCAAGGCAGGTCGCCACGAAAACGGCTCCCTGATCCATTCCCGCATCCGCAAGGATCTGCGGATTGACGAAAATGATGTAGGCCATAGTCATGAAGGTCGTGACGCCCGCCACGATCTCCGTGCGTACGGTGGTCCCGTACCGTTCCAGCTCGAAATAGCGCTCCAGCATTGGCTCCTCTCATCCCCGACTCGGGTTGCGGCGGGCACATTATACTTGTCGATTGTTCTTAAACAGGCCCCTCAACAAACCGGCCGTTCATAAGTCGAACGGCGTTGAATGGCATTCTGCCAAGGAGCTGTCTCAAGACTGTTGGTCGCACCGCCAAAGTATTGGAGTGCTATGGAAAAGAAACTCCGTCAGCTTACCGAGGCGAGCAAGCGATCTTTGCCCTATCATGAAGATTGAAAATCGACGCAAATAAACCAAATGCATCCGCTTGCAATCCCTTTAGGGAGATGTTAACCGCTTTGGCATTCCTTTGAGCTGTTCGCGGGGCCATGTTTTTGCGCAACTGCGACCGAATCCCTCTTTATTTGGCCGGCATAATCAATTAAACGGCTGACCCAGAATGTGAGGTTGGGGGGCACCACCCAACGATAGCGAGGTAACGTGATTAGAACCGCAAGACGAAAGGAAGTGACGCGGATGGCCAGCGTAAATCTCGACAAGATGTCGCTGAAAGAGCTTCTTGATCTGGAAGCGAAGCTCGAGAAGGCGATTTCCACGGCTCGCGAGCGCGAGCGTGCCGAGGTTAGGCAAAAGATCGAAGCGATCGTTCAGAACGCTGGTTTTTCTGTGAGCGAGCTGTTTGGCGGCAGGAGCGGCCCTGGCCGTCCGGCTGTAAGCAAGGGCGGTAAGGTCGCTGCCAAGTACGTCAATCCGGACAATCGTTCAGAGACCTGGAGTGGTCGGGGCCGCAAGCCGCGCTGGCTGACCGCCAAGCTCGAAAAGGGCGCGAAGTTGGAAGACTTCTTGGTCCGCTAAGTCGTTTTTCTATCATTCAGAACAAAAGGGCGCTGGTGCAATTGCACAAGCGCCCTTTTGTTTTACCTGCCCCTGTGGAAACCTTTCGAACCGCCTCGCCCTCCCCGCGTTTCTCTTGCCGATCAGGACCGGGTTTGAACACCTCGGGAGTTAGCGCTCCACCCTTGACAGTGCTAAACTGCCGACTTATAGCCCAGAATTGGGGCTGAACATCACCTGAAGTCCTGAACAATTAAACTGGTGCCTTGCGGGTCCAGTTTGCCTATTTGGACGCCTGGTGAAAGGCAGTTTCAACGCTCGATAAAGAGGTTGATGCCATGAAGTTCCGCCCTCTGCATGACCGCATTCTCGTCCGCCGCGTTGAAGAGGAAAACCGAACCACCGGCGGCATCATCATACCTGATACCGCGAAAGAAAAGCCGATACAGGGCGAGGTCCTGGCTGTAGGTCCGGGTCATAGAGACGAAACCGGCAAGATCGTGCCGCTCGACGTGCGTGTCGGCGATCGCATTTTGTTCGGCAAATGGGCAGGTACTGAGGTGAAGATTGATGGGCAAGACCTGCTCATCATGAAGGAAAGTGAGGTCCTCGGCATTCTGGAGGACAAGGGCTCCGCTCGGGCGGCAGCCTGAAATCGTTGACCAACCTTATTCTCAATAAACTTCGACTGCTTTTCCGATCGTCCCCCTAATCGGAGTTCACTGCAATGCCAGCGAAGGACGTCAAGTTCTCCCAGGAAGCTCGTGACCGCATGTTACGCGGCGTGGATATTCTTGCGAACGCCGTCAAGGTCACGCTCGGCCCGAAAGGCCGAAACGTTGTCATTGAAAAATCCTTTGGCGCGCCGCGCATCAGCAAGGACGGCGTTACCGTCGCCAAGGAAATCGAACTTGAAGACAAGTTTGAGAATATGGGCGCACAAATGGTGCGCGAGGTCGCGTCCAAGGCCGCCGAGCAGGCTGGTGACGGGACGACCACCGCAACTGTCCTTGCCCAGGCAATTGTGCGCGAAGGCGCCAAGTCCGTTGCAGCCGGTGCCAACCCGATGGACTTGAAACGCGGCATTGATATGGCCGTGGCTCGCGTCGTGGAAGAGCTGAAATCGAAGGCGAAGAAAATCACCTCTAACGACGAGGTCGCTCAGGTCGGAACGATTTCCGCTAACGGCGATGCTGAGATCGGCAAAATCATTGCCGAAGCCATGCGCAAGGTCGGCAATGACGGAGTTATCACCGTAGAAGAGGCCAAGAGTCTTGAAACAGAGCTCGACGTGGTCGAGGGCATGCAGTTCGACCGCGGTTACATCTCGCCGTATTTCATCACCAATCCGGACAAGATGACCGTTGAGCTCGAAGACCCTTATATCCTCGTCCATGAAAAGAAGCTGTCCTCGCTGCAACCGATGCTGCCGGTGCTCGAAGCCGTCGTGCAGACCGGCAAGCCGCTACTCATCATTGCAGAGGACGTCGAGGGCGAGGCCTTGGCCACGCTTGTCGTCAATAAATTACGCGGCGGGCTGAAGGTCGCCGCCGTCAAGGCCCCGGGCTTCGGTGATCGCCGTAAGGCAATGCTCGAGGACATTGCGATCCTCACAGGTGGCACGGTGATTTCTGAAGATCTGGGCATCAAGCTCGAAAACGTAACGCTTGATATGCTCGGCCGCGCCAAGCGCGTCACCATCGACAAGGAGAATACGACGATTGTCGATGGGGCCGGGAAGAAAGAGGATATTCAGGCGCGGGCCAATCAGATCAAAGTTCAAATCGAGGAAACCACCTCTGATTACGACCGCGAAAAGCTGCAGGAGCGTTTGGCAAAGCTTACCGGTGGCGTCGCGGTTATAAAGGTTGGCGGCGCAACGGAGGTCGAGGTCAAGGAGCGTAAGGACCGCGTTGATGACGCGCTGAATGCTACCCGCGCTGCCGTCGAGGAAGGAATTGTTCCGGGAGGCGGTGTGGCACTCGTTCGGGCGGCAAGCGTGCTCGACACCCTGAATGTTGAAAATGAGGATCAAAAGGCCGGGGTCAACATTGTCCGCCGGGCGCTGATGGCTCCTGCCCGTCAGATCTTCGAAAACGCGGGCGAGGATGGCGCGGTAATTGTTGGGAAAATCCTGGAAAACCCACAGTACTCGTATGGGTATAACGCCCAGACGAATGAGTATGGAGACCTTATAGCCCAGGGGGTTATCGACCCCGTCAAGGTAGTTCGGCATGCTCTGCAGGATGCCGCGTCCGTCGCCGGGCTTCTGATCACCACCGAGGCCATGGTCGCCGAAAAGCCGAAGAAAGAAGCTGCGGCCCCGGCGCCGGGTGGCGGCATGGGCGGAATGGACTTCTGATATCCATTACATACCGAAGTGCGTTAAAGCCCCGGCTTCGAAGACCGGGGCTTTATTTCTTTCTGAAAGCGGGATGCTTCGGCCGATTATCTGGAAACCAACCGATCAAGTTCTGTCAGAAGCCGTTCGCGCTCCCATACAAAATCCGCCTCGATCCAGCGGCGCTCGAGCTCTGCCAAAATCTTGCCGACCTGGGGCCCTGGCTGAACTCCAGCCTTGAGCACATCGGCGCCGCTTACCGGAAATGTCGGCGGCTGCCAATGCTCCGGTAGCGCGTAAAGCGCGGTCGCAGTCGGGTCATTGGGCGGCACATCGAGGCGGGCCCAGTTGATCAGCAGCTGTCGGCGCATATCGCGCGCGCCGCGCCGGTAATTGGAAACCTTGGCCTCATGCACGGAGCTATCTGGGCGCGGTCCAGTTCTTGGGGCCTCAGCCGCTAACAGGAGCGTTTCATATTCCGGTGTCGAAAGACGCAACCGCTCACGCAATCTGGCTGCATCTTCCGGCACTTCGACCGCCAGAACCGCCAGACGTAACGCCCAATCTGGCGAGGCAGCTTGCACCCGTTCAATCTCGGCCAACCGCTTGAGGAATTGCGGGCGCGGTGCAACCGGTAGGACGAGCGCAAGTAGACCGTAGTCTCTCATCACTTCGATGAGCTCTGCCGCCCGAGGCGCCACCATCAGGCGCATCAATTCCTGGCGAATACGTTCGCCGGACAAACGCGTGAGGCCATCGCGCTGGCGAACTGCCGCAGCCAATCCCTCCGGATCCGGCGCGCTCGCGGAATAAACAGCGGTCAGGCGGAAAAAACGGAGAATGCGGAGATAATCCTCGCGAATGCGCTCCTCAGGATCGCCAATAAAACGCACACGCCGGGCGACGATGTCCTGATAGCCACCCAACGGGTCATAAATGGTGCCTTCAGCATCGCAATAAAGGGCATTGATGGTGAAATCCCGCCGGCGCGCATCCGCCGCCCAATCCTCGGTAAACACGACACGCGCGTGCCGGCCGAATGTCTCCACGTCCTCGCGCAGCGTCGTGACTTCGTAAGGAATGTGATCAGCAACAACCGTCACGGTCCCGTGCTCGATCCCCGTGGGTACCGCCTTGAGCCCGGCAGCCGTGGCGAGCCGCATGACTTCCTCGGGCGGCGCGGGCGTCGCAATGTCGACGTCGTGCACCGGAACTCCGAGCAGCGCGTTTCTTACTCCCCCACCTACCGCCCGGGCCGGATAACCGCCCGCAGCCAGCGCACGAAAAACGGCCTGCGTCTGCGGACGCTTGAGCCAATCCGCATCGGCAAGGCGCGGCGGCTGGGCAGCACCTTCAGCAGATGACTGATCGTTGCTCATTCCAAACGGCCGGGCTCAATCTTGCCGTCCTTGTAGACGGGCGGATGGTACACCTGCCCCGGTTTCCCGCCCGAAACCGACCCAAAGACAATCAGCGTGATTATGACGAGTCCGGCCCCTGCCGCCACGAGCCAGATCAATGGCGCATCATCGAGCACACCCGCGCTCGATGGACCTTCCACCCGGCGCTTGAGCAGCACATAGGCGACATAGATGGCCGTCGGCAGCAGAAACAGCAGCGTGTTCTCGATGATGATGCGGATCATGCGCCGAACAGTCTCTCGTGCATGTTCTTCAGCATTCCTGCAGTAGCCCCCCAGATATAGCGAGCCCCGTACGGAATTGCATAGAAGTGCCGCTGTCGCCCGCGCCACTCCCGCGAATGTCGCTGATGGTTTGCCGGGTCCATCAGGAAAGAAAGCGGGACCTCGAACGTATCGGCGACCTCGGACGGATCAGGCTTTAGCGAAAACGACGGTTCGACAAGAGCCACCACCGGCATGATGTGAAAGCCGCTGCCGGACCGATAACTGTCCAGATAGCCAAGTGGCTCGATGAAACGCGCCTCAAGCCCAATTTCCTCCTGTGCTTCCCTGATTGCCGTGGCTACCGGGCCCGGGTCGTCGGGCTCCACCTTGCCCCCTGGAAAGGCGATCTGGCCAGCATGGGTCGGCAAATGATCGGTTCGGACGGTCAAGAGAACCGTCATAGGCCTGCGGGCGATAACCGGAACCAGCACTGCCGCCGGCCGCGGAGGGTCCATCAAGGCAAGGTCCGCAAGCAGCTCCGGGTTAAGGTCGAAATCGCTGCGACCCCAGCTCCGGCCCGTGCGCGGATCAAATATGGCATCGCTTGGTGCCTGTGACAGTCGCTCGCGAGCGAGCCTGCGAAATTCACTGACGTCGATATCGAATGAAAAGCTGGTGATCGGGCGCGACATGGCAATCAAACCATGCGCATTCGCGCCCGAAATTGCAAGGTAACGTCCTGAGTTGTTGATACCTGAAATCCGGCACCTATTCGGCCGCAGCCTTATGGCTGGCCAGCACCTGATCGGCCAAACGGCCCGTCAACTCGGCGAGATGGTCGAAGCGCGCCGTGAACGACCCCACGCCGGCGGTGGCCGATCGCAACTCGACGATCAGGTCATCCATCTCCGCCGCCGGGATCTGGGCGTTCACCACATCCCAGCCAGGCCAACCTTCCCGCTGGTCAAAGCCGAGAATCTGCCCGCGCCGCTGGGAGATCATCGCGTTGATCTTGGCTGTCGCTTCCGAAGGAACGGCGATTTCGACCGCCATGATGGGCTCGAGCAGAACGGGATTGCACTTCGGCATCCCCTCCGACATCGCAAGCCGGCCCGCTTGCCGGAAAGCCATATCGGACGAGTCGACCGAGTGATAGCTGCCGTCAACAAGCGTGACCGAGACGTCGACCACCGGGAAACCGAGCGGGCCCTGCTTCAGATATTCCTGTACGCCGATTTCCACCGACGGGATGAATTGTTTGGGGACCACGCCGCCGGTGATTGTCTCGGAGAACTGGAAGCCGGCGCCGCGCGGCAGGGGCTTGATGTCCAGAACCACGTCACCGTACTGCCCATGGCCGCCGGACTGCTTCTTGTGGCGGCCCCGCACGGTGATGCCTTTGCGGATCGTCTCCTTATACGGCACCTGACGGCGCCGCTGCTCGACCGTTACCCCGTATTTACGGTTGAGGCGCTCCAAGGCCACCCGGAGATGCATTTCCCCTTGTCCGAGCAGCACAAGCTGGTGGGTATCCAGATTATGCTCGACCGAAAGGGATGAATCCTCCTCGATCAGCTTGCCCAGTGCGGTCGAAAGCTTGACCTCGTCCTTCCTGTCCTTGAGCTCAAGGGCGACACCGTAGACTGGCTGCGGCGGTGGTGGGCATGCCAGCTGCTGTACGCCGTTCTTGTCCAGAGTGATGGTGTCACCGGTCCGGATATGATCGAGCCGCCCGAGCGCGACCGTGTCGCCGGCCTTGGCCCCCGGCCGCTTCCTTGTTTCCTGGCCCAGCATCGAGTACACGCCGCCGATGCGGTCCTCGCCGTTCGGGCCGAAAACCGTTGCGCCATCTTGGATCTCGCCGGCCAACAAGCGCGCCACGGATAGCTTGCCACCGTGCGCCGTGTGAAGCGTCTTCATCACGTAGGCGGCCGATCCAACGCCTTCGAGGCCAAGCCGCTTGGCCGTCTGGTGCACGAACGGAACTTCGTGACGCAAGGCTTTGAGAAGCCGAATAATTCCGTTCCCGCGCTCCGCGGAACCCAGGAGGACGGGGCAGATCAGCCCTTCCCGAAGCTCCCGAGCGAGATCATCAAAAATTCGGTCCCGCGGAGGCTCCATGTCGGAGAGGAGCTGCTCCATCAGCTCGTCGTCATAATCGGCGAGCTGCTCCAGCATTTGGAAACGGGCTTCCTGCTCCCGCTCCTTCAGTCCCTCGGGCATCTCGACGACTTCTGACGGCGCGTGCTCGCGGTAGATGAAGGCTCGCTCCAGGGCGAGGTCGACGAACCCTGTTGCGATACCGTTCTCCCAAATGGGGATCTGGCGCAGAACGAGGGGCTTGGCGCTGGCCGGCTGCAAAATGGGCAGGATGTCGCGAACGCCGGTCGAGAACGTGTCGATCTTGTTCAGGAAAAGAAAGTGCGGGATGCCGCGATCCTCGAGTTGTTTCAGGATCAGCTGGAGTGCCGGCACGCGCTTCGCATCAGGCTCGCAGACGACAACCGCTGCATCGCAGGCGGTCAGCGCGGCCGTGCTCTCGTGCTGAAATTCAATAGACCCCGGGCAGTCGATGAAGGTGAACTGGTCCCCCAAATACTCGACATCGGCGATGTTCAGCTCGATGCTCATGCCGTGGGCGCGTGCTTCTGGGCTTGCGTCTCCAACGGTCGAGCCCTCTGTGACGCGTCCTTGTCGGGAAATCGCGCCGCAGCGTGCGAGGATCGCTTCAAGGAGCGTGGTCTTGCCGCTGAGGTAGGGTCCGACGAGTGCGATGCACCGGGCGGAGCGGCCATTTTGACCAGCGGATTGCCCCATGGGTTTCCTCCTCAATTATGTTCTCAGGCATCAGGTCGCGCACCGCGCGCCCCGCGCCTAGGGAGGAGCGCGGCAGGATCATCATGTTCGCGCTGCCTCTTTCCGAGTGCAAGAGAAGATTCGACTTGTGCGAGCAGGAAGTTAAGGACGCGAGTACCAGGGGAATACTCTGCCGACGCATCTACAGGCGTCGAACGATTGGCCGCTGGGCGCGGTCGCGCGCTCCGCAATAACCGGGCCTTTCCACTCAGGTTGATTAGGCAATCCTGCCTTGCGGCCGCTGGTAACGGATTTTGAGCAAGCTCAACGCAATCTAAGGAAGCGACGTTTACCAAGCAGGTATGGTGAGTCTGCGCGCAGGAGCACCAATTGGGCCAAAAGTTTGGCTTGACGTGCGACGTTTTCGCACCATCATGGTTGATGGAACTATCGATGTCGTACGGTGTTGCTTGCCGTGGACAGCAGACTGTAGGGGCGTGACTCCCATGGGTATAGACAGGCTGACAAGAGCAGCCGACGCGGCCGGCTACGCGATGGCCAATGCGGAAGAGCTATTGGTCCCCGCCCCGCTCCCCAAGAAGAACGAGGCGCCAGCCTGGCGGACCGCCGACCCGGCAACTCAGCAGACAAAGAACCAGTTAGATCTCAATAAACTTAGCGTCATGTTCCGCGAGTGGTGGCTCTCGCTGTCGAGCCGAGCCGCCGCCTGAGCTAACGAGGCTCGTTCGGCGCCGCAATCCAGCGCAAGACCTCTTCGAATTCCGTCATAATCCAGAAATGCCCCTTCCCGGGGAGGGTCGTTATGGCGGCGCCAGGGATCGCTGCGGCGAGCGCCCGCGAGGCTGATAGCGGAACTAGCCTGTCATCGC
>PKEY01000009.1 GCA_002919265.1 Hyphomicrobiaceae bacterium
ATCGTCCTTTGGCGGACGGGTGAAACCGAATTCCGAATTGAGGTCTGGCGCTCCTTCGCAGCATATGTGGCGGAGTTCATCGCAGAAGCGGCGCGGGAGCATATGGTTTGAAAGGCTTTGGTCGGCCTCAGCGACATTTCAAACTGCGAAGCCGGACCGACCTTCCTCCACCCACCGATGGGTCAACGCTACGGCGATCAGTTTTTCAACCGATAGCCGGTCGCGAAAATGCGCCAGATGGCGATCAGGCACGCCACGAGAAACACCATCGTCATCCCGAGGCTGATACCGACGTTTACATCAGCCACTCCGTGAAAGCTCCAGCGGAAACCACTGACGAGATACACGATTGGATTGAACAGGCTGACGGCCTGCCAGAACGGCGGCAGCACGTCGATTGAGTAAAATGTTCCGCCCAAGAACGTCAGCGGCGTAATGATGAGCATCGGCACGAACTGCAGTTTCTCGAACCCGTCGGCCCAGATGCCGATAATGAAGCCGAGCAGGCTGAAGGTTATGGCCGTCAGAAGCAGGAATGACACCATCCAGAACGGGTGCGCGATCTGCAAGGGCACGAAAAAGCTCGCCGTCACGAGAACGGCGATTCCCAAAATTATTGACTTGGTCGCTGCCGCGCCAACGTAACCGAGAACGATTTCCATTGAAGAAATCGGTGCCGAAAGCACCTCGTAAATCGTCCCTGTGAAACGCGGAAAATAAATCCCGAACGACGCATTCATGACGCTTTGCGTCAGAAGCAGCAGCATTGTGAGCCCCGGCACGATGAACGCACCGTAACTCACACCTCCGATCTCAGGAATGCGCTGGCCGATTGCTGCGCCGAAAACGATGAAATAAAGCGACGTGGTCAGCACGGGCGAGACGATGCTCTGCAGCAGCGTGCGCCGCGTGCGCGACATTTCAAAGACGTAGATCGCCCGAACAGCGTGCAGGTTCATCGGCCTTGCCTCACGAGATCGACAAAGATTTCCTCGAGCGAGCTTTGCGTCGTCCTGAGATCGCGGAAGCGGATACCCGCCTCTGCGAGGTCTCGAAGCAAAGCCGTGATGCCCGTGCGCTGGGCCTGGGTGTCATAGGTGAAGATGAGCTCATGCCCATCCGCCGCCAACGTCAAACGATGTTGCGCAAGGCTTTCCGGTATGGAGGCGAGCGGCTCGTGGAGCTCAAGAATGAGCTGCTTCTTTCCGAGTCGGCGCATAAGAGTGGCTTTGTCCTCGACGATAATCAGCTCACCTTTATTGATGACGCCGATGCGATCGGCCATCTCCTCCGCTTCTTCGATGTAGTGAGTCGTGAGGATAATGGTGACGCCATCCTGCCTCAGGCCGCGCACAACCTCCCAAAGGTCCTTGCGCAGCTCAACGTCCACGCCAGCCGTCGGCTCGTCGAGGAACAGGACGCGCGGCTCGTGCGAGAGCGCCTTGGCAATGAGCACGCGCCGCTTCATGCCCCCTGAAAGGGTCATCAGGCGGTTATCCTTCTTCTCCCACAACGATAGGGAGCGCAGCACCTTCTCGATGTAGGCGGGGTTGGGAGGCTTGCCGAACAGGCCGCGGCTGAAGCTCACCGTATCCCACACGGTTTCGAACGCGTCGGTCGTGAGCTCCTGCGGGACGAGGCCGATCAACGAGCGAGCCGCGCGGTAGTCCTTGACGATGTCATGGCCAGCGACCTTCACCTCGCCCGCGGTGCGGTTCACCAGCCCACAGATGATGCCTATCAGCGTGGTCTTGCCGGCGCCATTGGGGCCGAGTAGCGCGAAGATCTCACCCTTGTAGATTTCAAGGTTGATGTTCTTCAGGGCCTGGAACCCGCTGGCGTAGATCTTCGACAGATTCGAAATGGAAATGATGGGCTCCATGGCCGACACATGCTCATGATCTGTGATTGAAGCTTGGGTGGACCGGCGCACCGATCGAAGCGTGCCGAAACTTCAGAGTATCGTGGCAATCCGGTGGCAGATCATCGAAGGTTGATAGACAACCTGACATCAAGTTTATGGCCGTTTCCGGCCTGCCACATCTCTGCACTCTGAACGCGGGGCGTCAGGGCGGGTCAAAATCCACGCCGCGACAACCGTAAGAACAGCTGCCTGGGTAAGAAGGATCCACGTAGCCACGCCGGAAAACCAACTCAGCCCCAGCATGCCCGCCATAACAGCTACGGAGAGGTACTTCGCCTTCCGATCTATGCTGCCATTCTGTTGCCAGTTGTGAACCAACGGACCGAAGTGCCGATGCTCCATCAGCCAGGTGTGAAGCCGTGGCGAGCTGCGCGCGAAGGCGAACGCGGCAACGAGCAGAAAAGGCGTTGTCGGCACGAGCGGCAACACCGCTCCGATGATGCCGCACGCCGTCGAAAGAAGGCCCAGCAGTAACCAGACCGAACGCTTCATCGTCGCCAGCCCGCGCGGGCGAGCTACCCTGCTGGAGTTGCGCTACCTCTTTAGGTAGCGCAGGCCGCTCTCGCGGCAACCCCGCACGAAGGCGCACGGGCCGGCTTTGTGCCGTTGCTGCTTAAGCGTTACGCGCGAAGTCGTGCAGCATCTCCATGAAGTCATCGGCCCGAGTGATCGGGAAGAAGTGCCCGCCGCTCGGGAGAATGCGCAATTTCGCCTGCGGCATCAGCTCGGCAAGCTCTCGCTGCAAGAACGCCGGAACGATAAGATCATCCTCAGCGCCCTGTATGAGCGTTGGTAAGGATATCTTGGCGACATCGGAGCTGCGGTCGAAGGCGAGCAGCGCCGCGATGCGCTCTGCCACGACAGCTTGCTGCTGAGGTGTGACGGGAGCTGCCGCGATCGTCGCTTCAAACTTGTCCCAATTGGCATTGAGCCATTCGGGCGTGTAGCCGATGAAGCCGAGCATGGCGGCATATTCCTTCGGCGCCGCTTCCAAAATCCGTGCGCGTGAACGGAACAGCTCGGCCATGTAGCGGTTCGGCCGGGCCCACGTGCCGGAGAGGATGAGACCGCCAACCCGTGACGGATCCTGCAGCGCCAGCTCCTGAAGTATGACGCCGCCCGTCGAGTGCCCGATAAGAATGGCATTCGATGCATCGACAGCCTCGAGCACTGCCCGCGTGTCGCGCGCCAGCAGCTCGATGGAGACCGGCTCGCTGCCGCGTTCGCTGGCGCCGATCCCGCGCTGATCGAAGCGAATGACGCGGAACTGGGACTCGAGGAGGGGCACAAGCGGGCTCCAGAAAGCTGCCGTTCCCCCAAGGCCACTGACCAAAACAAGATCGCGGCCACTTCCGCTTACGGTGACCACGAGCTTTGCGCCATCAGCCAATGTGACGGTGGTCGTGCTCATTGCGTCCCCCTTTGCTGATCACCGGATTGGAGAGAATGAGGTTGGCCGCAGAATCCGCGTCGTCTGCACGTCCAGCAGGCCATCGACCATCTTCAGGTATTCCTGCCAGCGCGGGTCCGCCATCATCCGGTCGCGGCGCTGCTGCCGGTCGTCCAGGCTTTCATAGCCCCAGAGGGCGACGACATGGTTCAGCTCGCCGATCTCGGTGGTGAAATACCCCAGGAACTTGCCCAGGAGCTCGAGCTGGATCGGCAGTCCATGCTTTTCATAAAGGCTGACGAACTGGCCAAGCTTTCCAGCCTTCACGCGGTAATCGCGCTCTTCGATGATCATTCGGGTTCTCCGGCTTCTGGTTTGGGCGGGCGAGCCGCGGCGCAGCTTTCAGCTTGAGGTCACAAGGCTTGGCGCCGGCCATCCGGCTCGCGTTGTCCTCCTCGTCATCGGGCCGCATCGCGGGAAGAACTGCACGTTAGGTGGTGCCTGCACTGGGCGTCAACAGCAACTGGCGCAACTTGCGCGGCATTTGAGGAGTGCCGTTCTGCAGCATTGAAGGCGCGCTTCAGACTGCGTATCTTCCCCGCGCACAGAGGAGACGAGTGGGACCGGAGATGGTTGCACGCATCTACAAGCCGGCGAAGACCGCCATGCAGTCGGGGACAGCCCGCACGAACGAGTGGGTGCTGGAGTTCGAGCCGCAGCGGCCGCGGACGGTCGACCCGCTGATGGGCTGGACTGGCCAGCAGGATCCGCGCGAACAGGTGCAACTTACCTTCGCCACGAAGGAAGAGGCGATCGCGTACGCCGAGCGCAACGGCATTCCGTACACTGTCTCCGAGCCGCAGCCGCGCAGGCCGGTGCGCAAGTCATACGCCGATAATTTCAGATACGGCCGGATCGGGTCGTGGACTCACTAGCGCTGGCAGCGTATTTCGGCCCAGCCATTCCGAGACGTGGCCGCCGGTCTCGGCTATCATGTAGAGAGATTGGTCCCGTAGCTCAGTTGGATAGAGCATCTGCCTTCTAAGCAGAGGGTCGCAGGTTCGAATCCTGCCGGGATCGCCAATGATTTCAACGGCTTATGCCAATCGCCAATCGTCATTCTGATTCACTGGCAGCGGCTCTATTCTGACTCTTCACCTGCTCTTGTGTATCGGCCAGCTGCGCTAGAGAGCTGACGGGTTGCCACAAAAAATCGGCGCGTCGAGCTTGTGCTACAGCAGTGGTTGCGAGGATGGGGTGTAGTCGCTCGTAATAGAAGCTCAGTGCTCAGCTAACATTGCGCCGCTGGCGGGAAGCTGGGCTGCAGGAAAGGGTTCATCGGCGGCAGCCTCCGCGAGTAGCCAATCCAGGAATGCTTGCACGCTCGGCCGCTTTGCTCGCTCGCTATTATTAAAATCGTTCGGTCGACGGTCAGGAAACGCCATATGCTCTGATCTACACCGCCAGATTTTATGAGGTGCAGAAGTATCTGACCAAAACGGGTCACGTTTATACGCCGTTCGTCCTTCTTGCTAGCCAGAAGTGGTTTGGCAGCCTGTCGGACGAAGACAAGGCCCTCGTCATGGAAGCCGCAAAAGAATCGGCGAAGTTTCAACGCGAAGTTTCTCGTAAGGCAGCTGAAGATCTGGAGCAGGAACTCGTAGCGAAGGGCTTCCAGATTATCGAACCAACGCCTGAAGCCCTTGCAGCCATGCGGGAGCGCGTTGCGCCCGTCGTGCAGGAATACAGCGAGAAGATCGGCGTCGATCTGGTCGAGCAAGCCCGAGCGGCAATGGCCGCCGTCGCCAGCAAGTAAGGAAATAAAATCCTTTACGGCGATGCGGGGCGCCGCATCGCCGCTTCTACGTCCGGTTCAAGCTCAGAGAGTAATGTAGCTGCGGCTGTTGATGCCCAGTGTTCTGTGGGATCCTCTAAGGTATTGCTAATGGATCTCGCAGAACCCGTAAGGATGAGCACGCGGTAGACGCTCTGCCTTCGAGATGTAACCACCAGAGTGAAACTGCCTCTGCAACTTCTCGAGAAAGGTCTTGATCCGCTCGGACGCGACGCTCGCCTTAGGCAGGTGTCGGGATCGCGAATCCAGTGCGTCGCGATTACGACGTCCTCGCCTACAGAATTTCCTCCTCAAATGCGCACTTTAGCAAGCTCGGCGCTGAGCAACTGCGCCTCGTGAGCCCGGGGCTTCGAGAGCGGGGCAAGCAGGCGATAGATTACCGGAGTGAGGAACAGCGTAAACGTCGTTGCGAAGCCGAGCCCGCCGATGATGACCCAACCGAGTGCCAGTCGTGCTTCCGCTCCGGCGCCACTCGCCAGAACGAGGGGCAGGGCGCCGAGCACGGTTGTCGCCATCGTCATCATGATGGGCCGTAGCCGGGTCGTGGCGGCTGCGCGGACGGCGGTATCCACGTCAGCGCCCTCATCGCGGCGCTGGTTGGCGAACTCCACCAGAAGAATGCCATTCTTGGCCATGATGCCGATCAGCAGTACCAAGCCGATCTGGCTGTAGACGTTCATCGTTCCACCCGTGAGCAGGATGGCCAGGGCCGCGGCCGCAAGAGCGAACGGCACAGTCACGAGAATGACCAAGGCGCTCACCAGACTTTCAAACTGCGCCGCGAGCACAAGGAATACGACAAGCAGAGCAATGCCAAATACGAAGGCCGTGCTCTGGCTTGTTTCCTCGAGCGTCCTCGCTTCACCCAACAGCACAATCGACATGTCGGGCTCGAGAACCTCGGCAGCGATGGCCCGCATCGTTTTGACCGCCTCGCCGAGAACCATGCCGTCATCAAGATTGGCAACCACAGGCACTGACCGCAGCCTGTTCTCGCGCCCGAGGCTCGGCGCAATCGCAACCTCCTCCATCGCCACCAGCGACGATAGCGAGATGAATTTGCCGTCGGATGTTTTCACGAAGAGGTTGCCCAGATCGGACGGGTCGTCGATGGGCCGTCCCCCAGCTTTCACCTGCACCTCGATGATCTCGTCGCCGACGAATAGATCAGCTGCCTTCTGGTAGTCGATCATCGTGTTGATCAGACTTGTGATGGTGCCGACGGGAACACCGAGCCGTGTCGCCGCCTCACGGTTGATGCGCACCGAGAGCTGTGGCTGCGTGGTGTCGTAGTCCGTCCGCGCATTGCGGAAGCCGGGTGTCGAAGAAAGGCGGCTGGCGAGAGCACTCGCGGCATCGGCGAGACGGTCGTAATCGGGGCCGGCAACGGCAAACCGCAAACCTTGCCCGCCACCGCGGATGCCAAGGCTGTTGGGAGCGCGCATTGAAACGGACAGGCCCGGGATGCCGCTCAACCGTTGCTGCAGTGCGGCCTGGATCTGTTGCTGCGTCCGGTCGCGCTCTGCCCAAGGCGCAAGTGCCGCCACGAGGAAGGCCCGATTGGTCGAGCCACCGCCAATGATCGCCAGAGAGGCGGTAATTTCGCCGCTCTTCTGAAAGTCGCTCAGGGCATCCTCAGCCTTCTGCGTCAGGGCAGACATGTAGTTGAGATTGCTGCCTTGCTGGGCGCCCAACGAGATCATGATGACGCCGCGATCCTCCGTCGGCGTGATCTCGTGCTGAAGCGACAGGTAAGCAAAACCGCCCAGCGCCGCGAAGGCGAGGCAGATGACGAGCACGAGATAGCGTGCCCGAAGAGCAAGATCGAGGACAAGGGCGTAAGCATAGGCGAGCCCCTGCGCAATGCGTGTAAACCGTCCCGGCGCATCGGCAGGTGCCGAGCCCTTCCCGAGTTTCGAAGCAATCATGGGACAGGCTGTGAGCGCCACGAACGACGACACCATCACAGCGAATGCCAGGACGAAACCGAACTCGGAGAACAGGTTGCCGACAGTTCCCGGCATGAACGAGATCGGAACGAATACCGCGACGAGCGTGGCCGTCGTGGCAATCACAGCAAACACGACCTCGCGCGTTCCGAGCACGGCAGCCGCCCGGCGCCCTGCCCCCATGGCCCGATGGCGCGCAATATTTTCGATGACAACGATCGCGTCATCGACGACGAGGCCCGTCGCGATAACGAGCGCCAGCAGCGTCAGAAGGTTGATCGAAAATCCCGCCATCCATACGGCCGCGAGTGTGCCGATCAGCGAAACCGGAATGGCGAAAGCCGGCGCCACAGTCTCACGCACTGATCCGAGGAAGGCGAAGATGATGAGGATCACGATGATCGTGGCGAGGACGAGCGTAACCACGACCTCGTTGATTGACTCCCGGATGAAAATTGCATCGTCCGAGGTCACGACCATGCTGACGCCTTGGGGGAGGGATCGTTCGAGGTCTGCAATTGCGGCGCGTACGCCGTCCGAAACGGCGACGGTGTTGGCTTTCGCCTGGCGGATAATTTCAATGCCGATCGCCGTTTTCCCATCAAGGCGCGTTATTGCCGTTGGCTCCTGGTAAGCCCAACGCACAAACGCCACATCGCCCACCTTGGTCTGCGAGTTGATTTCGATGGCGGCGACATCCTCTGGAGTTTCGACCGGAGCTTCAGCGCGGACAATCAACTGCTGTGTCGCGTTCTCAAGGGCGCCCGACGGAGCCGTCACCGATGCAGTCCCGATAGCCTGGATTAGCTCGGCATGGCTCAGCCCCCGTGCCGCAAGCGCCACCTGAGAGACGCGCACCTCGATGGTCCTCGCCCTCAGACCATAGGAGTTGGCGGCGGCCACGCCCTCCACGGCTGCCAGCCGGTCCTCAATCACATTCTTAACGAGATCGGTCAGCTCGCTTTCCGACAGCGTGTCGGAGGCAACCGCGATACGCATGATGGGCGAGGCGTCCGCGTCGGCTTTCATGATGCGCGGCTCCTCGTCCATGTCCTTCGGCAATTGCCTCATGACGCCTGCAACGGCGTCACGCACGTCCATTGCAGCCGTCTGCATATCCGTGTTGGTCGAGAACTCGATGGAGACGCGGCTCGAGCCGTAGGAGGAGTTTGAGGAAATGCTGGTCACCCCTTCGACGCGCGAGACGGCGCTTTCGATAATGGCCGTCACCTGCGCGTCCATGCTTTCAGGCGAGGCTCCCGGATAGCTGGAACGCACCGTCACCACAGGGCGGTCGACGTCCGGCAGCTCGCGTATCTCGATCGATTGCACAGCCGCGATGCCTGCGATGATCACGAGCAGGTTGAGTACCATCGCGAAGATCGGCCGGCGCACGAAAACGCTGACCCACCCGCCGTCATTTGGAAGCGGGCCTGACCTCGAAGGCCCAGAGGCTGAGGTGCTCATTGTGGAAGGTTCCGGTTGCAATTGGAGGAAAATGATGGGGATGGAGGTTTGATCAAAGCCCGTGCATCCGAACCTTCTGCCCTTCGCGCAACAGGCCACCACCCTCGTGAACGATTTTCTCGCCGGGTTTCAGAGGCGCATCGAGGTACACGCGGTCGCCGTTGCGCGCGACGATCGCGACATTCACGCGTTCGACCGTGCTTTCGTCAGTGATCCGCCACACGTAGGCGCCCATGCGGTCCCACTGGATCGCAAGTCCAGGCACCACGGGAGCTTCATTGCCTTCGAGCCGAACGCTGACGGAGAACGTCGAACCGGGAATTAGCGAAAGATCCGGGTTCGGAATTTCACCGCGCACGGTCAGCGTCCGGGTGGCAGGATCAATCCGGGTCCCGACAGCGCTGACAGCACCCATGAAGACCTCGCCAGGTCGGGCGGCAAGGCTCGCGCGCACTGGCATGCCGATCTTGATCAATTGTGCCACGGCCTCCGGTACCGTGAATTCGATGATGATCTTGGAGCGATCGTCCAGCGACGCGATAGGTGTGCCGACAGCCAGATAGTCGCCCGTCTCAAGATCCGTGAGCCCCATGATGCCCGAGAACGGTGCCCGGATCGTCATACGCTCGAGATCCTCGCGGGCACGGCGCAGATTAGCATCCGCGACCTTCAAGGCTGTTTCCGCCTGCGCCACCGTAACGCGCGAAACCGAAGCCGAATTGAGTTGCTTGTATCGCTCCACGGCAGCAAAGGCTTCTGCGCGCTGCGCCTCCGCCATCTCGACAGCGATCTCCTCCGGTTCGGAGTTAAGCTTTACGAGAGGCTGTCCCGCCTCCACCTTGTCGCCGCCCTTGAACAACACTTCGGCGATGACACCCGCAACCCGGGTGGTCAGCGTGATTTGTTGGCGCGCTCGGCCTGAGCCAACGGCATCAACACGTTCGTTGATGCGCTCGAGCCTGACTTCGTACACCGAAACAACCGGGTCACCATCCGCTGTTCGCGGCCTTCGTTGCGCCTCAGCGGGAGAAAACAGCCCTAGTATGACGAGGCCTGCCGTTATGATGCGTATCCCAGCGCCGCTCAAGCAACGTTTCTGGCCCAACAATGACGATACCCTCATGGATCGGATCCCCCAAACCTTCTCCTGAGCCGAGCGGCCGCTTAGATCTGATAGCACGTGTTATAGGTAAACGTTCGACATCGTGAATTCCGTCGGCGGCTCATAAGATTTCGATCGGAGATCGGACGTTGGTGTGAGCTCGCCAAATGGGAGCGCCCAGAAGCCGCATGACACTGTCAATTTCGCGAGTGGCGACGCGTGAGGAGCTAATGAGTATCAGAATTGTCGCCGGGCGCAGTGCAAATTTGCTGTGAAGATCCCCTTTCATTCGGAGCCCTCGCTGCGTCTCGGAACTCTCAAGGCGAGACGCCGGACAAATGGCCAATCTTGGTAAGGTTTGTAGTTGCTGACGTGCGGCGATCCAGCGTTCCCCGCAGAAGACAGGCTCTGGGCGCGATCTACGGTTTCGAAGCTGATGAGGCTGACGCACCAGTCCTTGGATTAGCCCTTCGGCGGCGCTGTTGGCTAGACGACCTCGATCCGCTGATGGAAATTTCCCGATCACGTACGCGAACTTCGCTGAGGACGAGATGACCCTAGGCTTAGCGCAGCTCTGGCGTCCTCGATGCAGCTTATCGCGAAGAAGTAGTGCCAGTTTTTTCTCACTATTTGCGAGCAAGGCGTGGGCTGTGCGAAGGTGGCGATTGAGGTCGATTAGTCACCGTCACTCTTGTCCTGGTCGCGGGCGATATCTCGGTAACGACCAGTTCCAGCGCAGGGCGCCCAAGCGAATGATCAGGGTGATGACAAATCCGGCAACAAGACTGATGCTTCTGTCTAGGCCGAATTGCGCGAGCGCGACAAACAACGTGGCTCCGAGAAAAGCTGCAGTGACGTAGATTTCTCGTCGTAAGAGCGCTGGACTTTCGCCACCGAGGATGTCGCGAATGATGCCGCCGAACGTGGCGGTGATCACGCCCATTGCGATTGCAATGATCGGTTCGACATTTGCGTCGAGAGCGATCTCTGTCCCTGTTACCGCGAAGAGCGCGAGGCCTATGGCGTCGAAGCGGAGGAGGAGTGCGTAACGGGAATGAGGGATATGCGCGAGAAAGAAGGCAGCGCTGGAGACGGCAACACACGTGACCAGGTAGCGTGGATCCTTAATCCAGAAGACGGGCAAGTTCCCCAAAAGCGTGTCGCGGATTGTGCCGCCGCCGACGCCTGTCACTGTGCCGAGCAGAATGAAACCAATGATGTCCATTTGTTTGCGCGAAGCAACTAACGCGCCCGTGGTCGCGAATACAGCGACGCCGAACCAATCAAGCCAGAAAGTGATGACGTCGATCATGCGTCTGCCTTGCGGACCAGTGAAAGAAGCCTTGGAGCAATATTCTACGAGAAGGCAGACTGCCGATAGACGAAATCACGGAGTGCCGGTGCCAACGAATCCCCTCCGCCGGCGGCAGGCCGCCGCCGGCGTGGGGCTTTCCAGTCAGGCTTGTTAGTTGTCAGCGGCGGGTCTTCTGTTTGAGGATTTCGCCCGTTGCCGGGTGAAGGTAGGACTTTACCCGCTGCCCGTCCTTGACAGCCGAAACTTCGTAGACGCCGTCGTCGATCTCGATTTCGCGGATGTCGTACCCCTGGGCAGTAAGCTTTTCGGCGATCTGAGCGAACGACAGCCACTGCTCCTTGGGAACGTTCACGCGAATACCGTTGTCAGAGGCTGCGGCAAAACCGCCTGTTGTCACTGTGGCGAGGGCAAGTGCGGATACCATCAAGACCTTGCGCATGTCTGTCTCCATTTCTTGACCGGCACCGATGTCCGGCGCGCAAGGACAATGGCAAAGTGCCGCTGACACCTCCCTGATGATCCATGTCAGTGAATTGTCAGCTTGGCTGCGGCAGACAAAAAGGGATGAAAACAGAACTCGACAGACGAACGATGGTCCTCGCACTTGCGGCCTTGGGCTTCAGCACGCCCGCCCAAGCGGGCGACGATGACGACCGCAAACGACGTAAACGTCACGATCACGAGCGGGCCCGGCGCGCGCTTGAAGAAGGTCGCGCGCGGCCGCTGGCCGACATTCTCGCCGAGGTGCGCCCCCGTCTTGGCGGCGAGGTCATCGAAGTCGAGTTCGACCGCGAGGATGGGCGCTACGTCTACGAGTTCAAGGTGATCACGCCCGCAGGCCAGCTCCGCGAGATCGAGGTCGACGCGCTGACCGCGGAGATTATCAGCGACGAGCCGGACTGATGCGCATTCTCGTGGTCGAAGACGAGCCGCGCATTGCAGCCGATGTACGCGCCGCGCTCGAAGCGGCCGGATATCTCGACGAAATAATCGGGAATGGCTAACCCCTTGAAAATAAACGCAAACGGAAATTGAATGTTTCCAGTTTGTTCTAGTCGTGTTCGCGCATTTCGTTGGCATATCGTTGGCAAGGATTGGCATGAGAACAAACTATGGCGTGCACTGAACATGCACCCGAGGGGCTTCCCATAGTCGAGATCTACACGGATGGCGCGTGCTCGCCGAACCCCGGTCCGGGAGGTTGGAGCGCCATCCTGATCTTCGGGGAGGTCTGCAAAGAGTACGACCAACAACCAGTTTCGAGTAGTTGATCTCTGAAGCCGCTCAGCAAATGCTAGTTGCTCAAAGGCACTTCGATCCTTTCCACTTGCGGGCGATGCGAACGGCGGGCGCAGATTGTGCAAGTCGGCTACGGATTTGTGGTTTGATAGTCTCTGGTTACATTACCCGGCATTGCAACGATGCACCGAGCCCACCGCCCCTCTAGACCTTCACACGTGATCACACTACGGAGAATTTTAGGACTAGGGTGTGGCTTCATCGTTTGCTGGCTTGCAGTGGCTCAACCCGCAGGGAGGGGCAATGGACGTTTTTGATCTCGACCGTTTTCTGGTCAGTGACTAGCGCTTTGCTCGCTCATTCACCCATATACGCGCTCCAGACATCAAGCAGCAGCTCGCTGACATTTATGCCAGTCGCAAGTTTTGGCCAGAGCCGCTGATCAGCATCAATCCACACTTCGAGTGGGGATCCTACATCGACGAGCTGATTGCCGACGGCACGCTGTGCGCAGAGACGTGCCAAGTTTTCAGGATCGATGGCAAGCCGATTAGACTCTACCGGCACCAGGCCCAGGCGGTCGCTAAGGCTGCTGCCGGCAAGAGTTTTGTGGTGACGACAGGGACGGGTTCTGGAAAGTCACTCTGCTTCTTTGTACCAATCGTCGATCATGCCATCAGGGCGCGAATTGCCGGCGAGCCACCGCGCACTAAAGCTATTGTCATCTATCCGATGAATGCGCTGGCAAATAGCCAGATGAAGGAGCTGGAAAAGTTCCTTGAGCAATCGGATTTACCGCACGAACTCCGCCCAACTTTCGCTCGATACACGGGCCAGGAGAGCGACGAAGAGCGTGAAGCGATCCGCCAAGCAAAGCCGGACATACTGCTCACCAATTTCATGATGCTTGAGCTGTTGATGGTTCGGCAGAACGAGCGAGACAAGGCTGTCATCGGCAGCGCGGAAGGCCTCGACTTCCTGGTTCTGGATGAGCTCCATACTTACCGGGGCAGGCAGGGTGCGGACGTTGCGATGCTGGTGCGCCGCGTCCGCGATCGTCTCTGTCGCGACAAAGCTCCGATCTGCATCGGCACCTCGGCCACAATGTCAAGCGACGATGGAGGCGAGAAAAAAGCCGAAACCATCGCGAGTGTGGCTTCGCGTCTGTTCGGGTGCCCTGTTGGCGCCGACGCGGTGATCGACGAGAGTTTAGAGCGAGCGACCGATCCCTCCCTTACGGTCGAGAAGCTCGCTTCAGCGCTTGCTGCCAGCATCGATGAAGAGATTCCATTCACGATCACAGACGACGAACTCAGACGGCACCCGCTTGCCGTGTGGATTGAATTGGAAATCGGCCTGCATGACGGGAAACGACTGACACGTCGAAAGCCCACTACGATCGACGAGGCCGCCAAACGGCTCCACGATCATACGGGCAAGCCGCTTGAGCGTTGTCGCTCTCAGCTTGAAGCCATGCTCACATTGATGAGCCAGCCGGCGAAAGAGCGAGGCGGCTCGGGCGATCGCGCTTTCATGGCCTTCAAGCTACATCGCTTTATTTCTGGTGCAGGACATGCATATGCTACTCTCCGCACACCGGGCAAACGGCGGGTCACTGTTGAGGGGCAGCTGTTCGATCCCGCCGACCCTGAAGCGCGGCTCTATCCTACATTCTTCTGCCGAAATTGCGGTCAGGAGTATCATCCGGTTTCGCGAGTACCGGGCGAAAATGGTTTGGAACAGTTGATCCCGCGATCGATCGACGATGTACCGATCGACGATCCGAACAGCGACGAAGTCGCGGGCTATCTAATGCCCGAGCCTGTTAATGATCCCGAGTTCGAGTTTTCTGGAGAGCCAGCGCACTTTCCCGATGAATGGTTGGAGCAAGGGCCTAGCGGTTCCCGCCTCAAGGCTGATCGGAGAAAGTTTGCACCACAATTAGTTTATGTTCGCCCCGACGGATGGATTAGCGAAGATGGTCAACGCTGCTGGTTCATCCCAGGAAAATTCCGTTTCTGCCTCGCATGTCGAAGCATACCCCCTGCCCAAGCGAGGGAGATGACTAAACTAGCCAGCCTCTCGGCAGAAGGGAGGAGTTCAGCAACGACCCTTCTGGTCTCAAGCATTCTCCGCTGGATGAATGATCCGAAAAGTGCTGTTCCAGAAAAAAAGCGCAAGCTCCTCAGTTTCACGGACAATCGGCAAGACGCAGCTCTCCAGGCGGGGCACTTTAACGATTTCATTTTCGTTTCATTGCTGCGCGCCGCAACGCTTGCTGCTGTCCGCAAAGCAGGGGCGGAAGGGCTGAGCGATGAGGAATTCGGCAGCAAGGTTCAGGCCGCTTTAGGTTTCATCCCCGAGAGGGACGGTCGCCGCCGTGAGTGGATGCTTGATCCCGATGTGAAGGGGGTCGCTCAAATAAATGCAAGCAGGACACTTGCGCGTGTCTTGGCACACCGAGTGTGGGCCGATCAACGTCGCGGTTGGCGTTACACGAACCCAAACCTAGAGGAACTTGCGCTTGTGCGAGCCGAGTATCTTGCCCTGGATGATCTTGCAAACGACGAGGCTGCATTTGCAGATGGTCCGGTAGATCTCAAGAATGCCGGTGCGGAGACCCGTCGGCGAGTTCTAACCATCCTGTTCGACTTCATGAGGCGAGGATTGGCCGTCGATACGGAGGTGCTCGATCCGACCAAGCTCGAAGAAATTGCCAGCGCTTCACGACAAACCTTACGAGAGCCCTGGGCTATCGGTTCGCAAGAGCACGTCCGAACGTTTGCCGCTCTGATGGTCGAGCCACCAAGGAGAGAAGAGGCAGGAGTTCGCGGGGAATCCTTAGTCATTCGAGCCGGGGCGCGGAGCGCGCTTGCGCGCGCTCTCAACCGCACGGAATTCTGGGGCAGACGACTGAGATCAGAAGAGTACTTAGAATTGCTAACAACTCTGCTCCAAGCAAGCGAAAGTTACGGGATCTTGCGTTCCGTCAAGACACCTTTTGATGCCAATGGGTGGCGCCTGGTGCCTAATGCAGTTCGCTTGATGGCCGGCGAAGGGCAACCAAAGGGCAAGCAGCCAAATCCTTATTTCAGCGATCTCTACGAGACTTTGGCCAACGACCTCATGGCGGGCGGCACCGTGCTGTTCGGATTTGAAGGCCGCGAACATACAGCGCAAGTCGATAGGGATCGACGGGAATGGCGCGAGTGGCGTTTCCGTCGGGATGCCGATGATGAGAAACGTCTCCAGAAGAAGCGAGAAGATTTGCGAGCTGCAGGTGAACCTGATCGCTTTCTCCCGGTGTTATTCTGCTCTCCAACGATGGAGCTTGGTGTCGACATCTCGGCGCTTAACGCAGTCTACTTACGCAATGTCCCTCCCACACCAGCCAATTACGCCCAGCGTTCCGGTCGAGCAGGCCGATCGGGACAGGCGGCTCTGGTGGTCACCTACTGCTCAGCTCAGGGACCACATGACCAATATTACTTCAATCGTCCGGCTGACATGGTGTCAGGGATAGTGCGGCCTCCCGCCCTCGAACTCGCGAACAGAGATCTCATCGAGGCTCACCTTCATGCCGTTTGGCTCGCAGAGGCGGGAAGAGAGCTTTCCGCCGACATTCCTGGTATTCTTGACCTCGGACAATCCGAGCTTCCTGTCCGATCCACAATCGCCTCTGACCTAACGCGGCCGGATCTTGCCAAATCGTCGGCAGCCGCGATGAAGCGCATTCTTGACAGTATCGATAGCGAATTAACTCCAGAGGCAGCCCCGTGGGCCATCGACAGGGAAGCATTCGCTGCCCAAACGGCGGCACGAGCCTTCGCCCGCTTTTCAGCAGCTTTTGATCGCTGGCGCCAATTATATCTTAGCGCTCGGACTCAATTGGAGGAGGCCAATCGGCGCTCAGAGATTCCCGGTCTTTCCCCGGAACAACGTAAAGAAGCAAAGAACCAGCAGGCGCAAGCCAACGATCAGATTGCCCTACTTGAGAAAGGAACAGATTCAGGTAATTCAGATTTCTATTCGTATCGCTATCTCGCTACCGAAGGGTTTTTGCCAGGGTATAATTTTCCACGCCTTCCGCTTTACGCCTTTATTCCGGCTGCTGGTCGTCGGGATGGGCGGGCAGCATACCTCCAGAGAGCCCGTTTCCTGGCAATCGCAGAGTTCGGCCCTCGAAGCCTCATTTATCACGAAGGTCGCGCCTACCGGGTGCACAAAGCCAAGCTTCCAGCTGGCTTGCACACGCCAGAAGGTAAGCTTTCGACGGCAACACTATACGTTTGCGACAATTGCGGCGCGGCTCACGCTGAGGAGCCAGAGCGTTGTCACGCCTGCGGTGAGCCAATGGGTGGTGTGCATCCCGTCCGCAATGTTCTCAGAATTGACAACGTGGAAACAGTCCCAGCCGAGCGCATAACCGCGAACGACGAAGAACGCCAGCGTCAAGGTTTCGAGATTCAAACAGTATTTTCATGGCCAGTGCGAGACGGCCGTCTCGACGTAGCATCCGCCTTAGCAAGTGACGTGGACGGACCGATCCTACGTATAGATTATGCTCTTGGTGCCTTGATTAGCCGCTTGAACAAGGGACTGAGGCGACGTGCAGAGAAAAGCATTTTGGGCTTTGGCATTGATCCTGCGACCGGCCGTTGGACGAAAGGGCCAGACGAGGATGACCCTGAGCCCGATACACCCGCGAAGCAGCTCGTTGTTCCTATTGTCCAAGATACAAAAAATGCAGCCTTGTTCCGTTTTGTCGAGGGGCCGTACTCTGATGAAGTGGTAACGACCCTTCAACATGCACTGGCCCGCGGGCTCGAAATGGTCTTCCAACTGGAAGAGGGGGAGATCATGACGGAGCCCACTCCTTCACGGGAAAACAGAAATGCGATTCTTGCCTTCGAGGCTGCAGAAGGTGGTGCTGGCGTATTAGGTCGCCTGATTGCTGTCCCAACAGCGTTGGCACGAGTTGCGAAAGCGGCATTGCAGCTGATGCATGTGGACAATATCGACCAAGCTATCGAGCAGGCTAATCCGGAATTGCTTGATGAGCAGGAAGCGTCTGAATGCGTGAAAGGATGCTACAGGTGCTTATTGTCGTACTACAATCAACCGGATCATGAGCTGATTGATAGAACCAATGCGGAGGTGCGACGGGTCCTTCTTCGCTTGGCCCGTAGTGAGGTAAAGCCGCTACTAAATAATGCACCGGTAAAAAGTCCATGGAGCGATGCCCTCGCCCGCTGGAAATTGCCACCTCCTGATGCTCAGCCACTCAGTATAGGAGGTATGAGCTTCCCACTTGTCTGGCGCGCTCATCTCGTTGTCGCTGCGACAACCGATGTTGACCCGCTTGTCCAGTCAGAGCTGGCAGCCAAGGGTTTCTTGCTTGTGAAGCTCCCGAGTGAACCGGGTGAAACCGCCCCATCGAATCTTATTTCGGCGCTTAGGGGGTAATTGATGGAAGTATTCGCCTCAGGAGATCTGGTTCATGCAAGAGGACGGGAATGGATTGCGTTGCCCTCTCCTGATGCCGACTGGCTTTGTCTCAGGCCACTTTCCGGATCGGAAGCGGACATTCAGCTGATACATCCCGCGCTTGAATGCAAGCCTGTGCGCCATTCCCGGTTCGATTTGCCTGCCATTACGGATGTCGCCACGCAGGACGCTGCGCGCCTACTGTCGGATGCGTTGCATCTGTCTATGCGTCGCGGTGCCGGACCATTTCGTTCGGCAGGGCGGCTCGGCTTCGAGCCTAGAGCCTATCAGCTCGTACCGCTACTCATGGCACTACGTTTGCCGACGGTCCGGCTGCTCATTGCTGACGATGTCGGAATTGGCAAGACGATCGAAGCAGGTTTGATTGTCCGCGAGCTCCTAGATCGCGGGGAAGTTGACCGCTTTTCCGTCCTTTGTCCTCCGCACTTGGTCGAGCAATGGACGCGCGAGCTTTCATCGAAATTCGACCTTGATGCGGTGGCGGTCACGGCAACATCGGCGGCGCGCCTTGAGAGGGGACTACCAGCGTCACAAACCCTATTCGATGCATACCCCTACACTGTCGTCAGCCTTGATTACATCAAGGCGGATAGAAGGCGGGACAGCTTTGCTCGTGCGTGTCCAAGCCTTGTGCTTGTCGATGAGGCGCATGCTTGCGTGGGAACGCATCTCGGAAGGCAGCAGCGCTTTGAACTCCTCCGGGCGTTGGCCGAGGATAAAAACCGGCATATGCTTTTCCTGACGGCAACGCCTCATAGCGGAGATGAGCTGGCATTCGAGCGCCTGCTAAGCTTGCTCGATCCATCCTTTTCTCTGAGAACACTCGAAGATGATGCCTCGCGCGCGAGGCTTGCTCGGCATTTCGTGCAACGGCGGCGCATGGATATCGTCGGCCGCGATTGGGGAGAGGAACGGGCCTTCCCGCGGCACGAAACGGCCGAAGCTCCCTACGCACTGACCGAAGAATTTCGGTCATTTCACGATGCCGTGCTTGATTACTGTCTCGGCGTTGTCGAAGGAGCTGGCGAGGATGAACACCGGCAGCGGCTCGCATTTTGGGGAACGCTTGCGCTGATGCGCTGCGTCGGCTCATCTCCTGCCGCCGCCGCGAAAGCGTTACGAAATCGGATGACCTCGGAGCCGGACCGGCTCGAGGAGCAAGTTTTCGATGAAGACGGCGAGGATGCAGATGCCGTGGACGTCGAACCAGCTTCTGGATTGGATGCTTCTGATCCTCTGCGAGACTTGATCCGAACGGCGGAGCGCCTTTCGAACACCAAAGATCCGAAGCTGGAAGCCGCAATACGAACTTTGAAGCCGCTCATCGAAGATGGCGCCAATCCTGTTGTGTTTTGCCGCTTCATTGCCACAGCCGATCACGTTGCGGCGGGGCTAAGGAAAGCTTTCCCGAAGTTAAGAATCGAGGCGGTCACAGGTGCCCTGACCGCCGATGAACGCCGGGCACGCGTCGAATCCATGGCAGATGCTGAACAGCGTCTACTCGTTGCGACCGACTGCCTTTCTGAGGGAATCAATCTACAGGAGCTTTTCGACACGGTTGTTCACTATGACCTGTCTTGGAATCCGACGCGCCATCAGCAACGCGAAGGCCGCGTTGACCGCTTCGGCCAACCTGCGCCTGTAGTACGCTCGGTGTTGCTCTATTCGCCAGACAGCGCAATTGATGGCGCTGTCTTAGACGTCATCCTCCGGAAGGCTGAGGCTATTCGGAAAGCGACAGGCGTCACCGTTCCACTTCCCGAAGAACGCGGCGCGGTGACAGGAGCACTCATGCGCGCCGTGCTCTTACGAAAGAAAGGTGAATTGCGCCGACAGCTTTCTTTTGATTTCGCGGCTGACGCTGAAGCACTCGAGATCCGATGGCGAG
>PKEY01000008.1 GCA_002919265.1 Hyphomicrobiaceae bacterium
GGGCGTATTTCTCGCCTTCCAGTACCCGATCGAGATCCCCGGTGTGGCCGGTCTCACCTTCCTGCGCACGGCACTCAACGCGCTCCGCAAGAAGCGTGAGCAGCCAGAGCTTACCACCCCGGAATTCATGAAGCTGGTGCGTGAGCGCGCGGCTAAGCTCAACATCGACGTCGAGATGCTGAAGCGTCCGGTAAACGTGGGCTTCTCGGGCGGTGAGAAAAAGCGCTCCGAAATCCTGCAGATGGCGCTTCTTGAGCCGACACTTTGCGTGCTGGACGAGACCGACTCCGGCCTCGACATCGACGCGCTGCGGATTGTGGCGGACGGCGTGAATGCGCTGCGCAGCCCCGATCGTGCGATGCTGGTCATCACGCACTATCAGCGCCTCTTGAACTACATCGTCCCCGATAAGGTGCATGTCCTCGCCCATGGCCGCATCCAGCGGACGGGCGATAAGGAGCTGGCGCTCGAACTCGAACGTTCGGGCTACGCCGAGTTCACGAAGGCGGCCTGAAACGAGCGGGTGATTTCGAGATGAATGTGGGCTTGACGAAGACGAAGGCCGAGCAGGCCTTCACCGAGAGCTTCGAGGCGATTGCCTCCAGGCTTCCCGGGAGCGAGGCCGTGCGCGAGTTGCGCCGGAAGGCCATTGGGACGTTCGCGGCGCTGGGCTTGCCGCATCGGCGGATCGAGGAATGGAAGTACACCGACCTTCGCAACTTGCTGAAGGAGGCTTTCGCACCTGCCGTCGGCAAGGCCGCGGCGCCAAGCGAGGCGGATCTTAATGCAGCGCTTGGGCCGCTCGGCACCCTCGACACCTATCGTGTCGTGATCGTCGACGGGGCATTCAACGCTGGCCTTTCCACCGCTCAGCTCCCTGATGGGCTGACAGTAAAGGCACTGAGCGAGACGTTGGCCGAGGCGCCAGATATCGTGCGCATGAAGCGCGAGCAGGACGCGATCGAAGCCCTGAACAGCGCTTTCGCAACGGACGGCGCCGTGGTGCGCATCGCGGACCGCACGCAGCTCGACAAGCCGTTGCTGCTAGTGTTCGCCCGCGCCGGCGCTGATCGCAAGACGATCACGACGCGCAACGTGGTCAACATCGGTAAGGACGCGAAGGTCACGCTGGTTGAGGCTTACGTGCCACTTGCGGGAGCGGCTGACGAGGATCAGCACAACGCCGCGACGGAGGTCGTGGTCGGCGAGGGGGCTGCCGTTACTCACGTCAAGGCGATCATCGAGAACGGCAAGGCCGTGCACCTCGGCAGCGCCACAACGGAAATCGGCGCCAATGCAACCTACCGGACCTTCCAGCTCACGGCAGGGCCGAGGCTCGCGCGCAACCAGATCTTCGTCACATTTGCTGGCGAAGGCGGCAAGCTCGACTGCTCGGGCTCGTTCCTCGCAACGAACAACGAGCACATCGACACGACGCTGGTCGTTGACCATGCGGTACCGCATTGCCAGAGCCGGGAGCTCTACAAGGGCGTGCTCGATGGTCATGGCCGCGGCATCTTCCAGGGCAAGGTGATCGTCAGGCCGGGTGCGCAGAAGACGGACGGCAAGCAGATGGCGCAGGCATTGATGCTGTCGCCCGATGCCGAGTTCGACAGCAAGCCGGAGCTCGAGATCTACGCCGACGACGTCATTTGCGGCCACGGTTCGACGGCAGCCGATATCGACCCCGAACACATCTTCTACTGCCGGGCCCGCGGCATTCCGGAAGCCGAGGCGCGGAGGCTTCTCATCGAAGCCTTCATCGGCGAAGTGATGGAGAAGGTCGAAGATGAGCCGGTGCGCGAGGCGCTGATGGAAACGGCTCGGGTTTGGCTGAACCAGAGGACGGCCCACTAAGGGCCGACAGACACGTGACACAGGCAGCGGCTACCGGAACCGGCAGGCGGTTCGAAGTCGAGCGCTATCGCGCCGACTTCCCCATCCTGTTCCGCGAGGTTTACGGCAAACCGCTCGTATACCTGGACAGTGCGGCATCGGCGCAGAAGCCGCTGTCGGTCATCGAAGCGATGGATCACGTGCTGCGGTTCGAATACGCGAACGTGCATCGCGGGATCCATCTGCTCTCGAACACGGCCACGCAAAAGTATGAGGATGCGCGCGAGACAGTGCGGCGCTTCCTCAATGCGCCTTCCGCCGAGGAGATTGTTTTCACGAAGAACGCGACGGAGTCGATCAACCTCGTCGCGTACTCCTTCGGCCTCGCAAACATCCAGGAAGGCGACGAGATCGTGCTCTCCATCATGGAGCACCACTCGAACATCGTTCCCTGGAACTTCCTCCGCGAGCGCAAAGGGGCGGTGCTGAAGTGGGCGCCGATCTCGGATACCGGCGAGTTCCTGCTCGATGAATTCGAGCAGCTGTTGACCTCGCGCACGAAGATTATCGCGCTGACGCACGTGTCAAACGTGCTCGGCACTGTGGTGCCGGTAAAGGAAGTCTGCCGCATTGCCCGTGAGCGCGGCATCCCTGTGCTTATCGACGGCTCGCAGGGCGCCGTGCACATGCCCGTCGATGTGCAGGACCTTGGCTGCGATTTCTACGTGTTTACCGGACACAAGGTTTATGGGCCCTCGGGCATCGGCGTACTGTGGGGGCGGAAGGAGCTGCTCGAAGCGTTGCCGCCGTTCTTGGGCGGCGGCTCGATGATCGAAAGCGTCACGGTTGATCGCATCACATACGGGCAGCTGCCCAACAAGTTCGAGGCTGGCACGCCGCCCATCGTTGAAGCGATTGGTCTCGGCGCCGCGCTCAATTACATGATGCAGATCGGTCGCGACGAGATCGCCGCTCACGAACATGAGCTCGTCGCCTACGCTCAGGAGCGGCTGAGTGAGTTCAACTGGCTGCGGATCTATGGCACTGCGCCGGACAAGAGCGCCATCGTCTCGTTCAGCGTGGAGGGCCTGCATCCCCATGACGTTTCGACCATCGTCGACCGGTCGGGAATTGCCATCCGCGCTGGGCATCACTGCGCACAGCCATTGATGGATCGTTTCGGGGTGCCGGCCATGTGCCGGGCCTCGTTCGGGCTCTACAACACGAAGGCCGATGTGGACGCGCTCGCGGCGGCGCTGATTCGCGCTCACGAGTTCTTCGCCTGAGCGCCTGGGAAGTGAGTTACGGCATGGACGAGAAGCAGCGCGAACGGGACATTCTCGAGCTCGTACCGGAGAAAGCGCCGGAGCAACCGGAGGAGACGATCAGCGAGCGGCCCAGGCCGCCGAGCGTTGCCGAGGGTGGCACGCCGGTCGAGGGCACGACTCTTTCTGCAGAAGAGCTTGAGCAGCTCACGGCGGACATCGTGGCTGCCCTGAAGACCGTCTATGACCCGGAAATTCCGGCCGACATATACGAGCTGGGGCTCATCTACAAGATCGACGTGGACGACAACCGCCACGTGACGATCGAGATGACGCTCACCGCGCCCGGTTGCCCCGTGGCCGGCGAGATGCCCACCTGGGTTGAGAATGCCGTGAGCTCGGTGCCTGGTGTCAGCGGCTGTACCGTGAACCTCACGTTCGATCCGCCGTGGGACATGAGCCGGATGAGTGACGAGGCGCGCATGGCGCTCAACATGTTCTGAGCGGGTTACGGCGCGCCCGGCTCGCAATGATCGCGAAACGGGCTATATATCGAACATCCACGACCTTGAACCGTTGGATGGTGCAAGAATGGCAACTGCGAGACCTAGGCCGAAGGTGATGACGCTGACGGACGCCGCCGCCGAGCGCGTACGTCAAATCATGGCCTCTCGCCCGGATGTGATAGGGCTGCGCGTCGGCGTGAAGAACGGCGGCTGCGCCGGCATGGAATACACGATGACCTGGGCCACCGAGCAGAACGAGCTCGACGAGGTGGTCGATGACAAGGGGGTCCGCATTCTGATCGATCCGAAAGCCGTGCTGTTCCTGCTCGGCACGGAGATGGACTACAAGGTCGACAAGTTCTCTGCCCAGTTCGTCTTTAACAACCCGAATCAGGTGAGCGCCTGCGGTTGCGGTGAGTCTGTGACCCTTGCGCCCGCACCCAAGGAACGCCTCGAGGCGATCAAGAGCTAACCTCTCTCGCCGCGACGGTTGCGGCTCTTCGGGGAAACTCACACCATGACCAACTCCGTCAGTGAAGCCGAGGCCGTCGCCGCAGGCGACGAGCCTTGGGTGGACGAAGTCTTGCGTTTCTGGTTCGAGGAGCTGGATCACGCGGCCTGGTTCCGCAACAACGAAGAGACTGACGAGCTGATCCGCCGCCGCTTTCTCGGCATTTTCGAGCGCATCGCGGCATTGCCCGCGGAAGCCGCTTGGACGAGCCCGCGACGGGCACTCGCCACCATCATTGTCCTCGACCAGTTCCCACGAAATATGTTCCGCGGGACTCCACAGGCGTTCGCGACTGATCCCAAGGCTGTGGAGGTCACGCGCGGAGCCGTTGAGCGCGGTTTTGACAAGACCTTTGACAAGGACGGCCGGGCGTTCATGTACCTGCCGTTCGAGCACAGCGAGGAACTGGCCAACCAGGAGCGCGCCGTGGAGCTGTTCACGCTTCTCGGCGATGAAGAATACACCCGTTATGCCATTGCCCACCGGGACATTATCGCCCGCTTCGGCCGCTTCCCGCACAGGAACGTTATTCTCGGCCGCCCCTCGACTCCAGAGGAAGAAGAGTTTCTGAAGCAGCCGGGGAGCTCATTCTGAAGGGAGGCGAGGGTGGCCAACAGCGCGGAGTTTCTGGAGCTGTTACGAGATCACCTCAGCCCATTGGGCACCATCCGGACAGGCCGCATGTTCAGCGGTACCGGAATTTATTGCGATGGTGTGATGCTTCGCGTTCGTATCGGACGATACACTCTACCTGAAGGCTGACGAGGAGACCCGCGGCGATTTCACGGTGCGTTCGCTTGACCCTTTTTCCACCACACAAGAAGCGGGCGCACCGTCCCTACGTCCTATTGTCGGGCGCCAGAAGAGCTGCTCGATGATCCGGACGAATGAGTGGCCTGGGCTCGCGCTGCACTGGCCGCAGCCCGGAGTACGCAAAACAAAAAGCCGAAGCGTGGGCGCGCTTCGGCCAACCTCTGAACAATTCCGACGCTGGCCTTACTCGTTCGCCGCCTTTGCGATACGAACCGGTCGTTGCAAGAAGGCGGGAATCTTGTCGGCAAAGCCAACACCAACCGGCTCAGGCTTGCGCTCGCGCTCTTGCGATTGCGCCGGTTGCGGAGCAGGTCGGGATGTCTCAACGGCGCGAGGTTTCGCGCGCGGCTTCCCATTTCGCGAAGCATTCTGGGGCGTGGCCGCAGGTTTTGTTTCGGCTTGGGCCTCCTGCGGCGACGCATCCACCTGCTTTTCTGGCGCCTTGTCGCGCCGTGACCGCTCCCGCTTCGCCTTGCGTTGGGGCTGGGCCTGAGCGCTTGCTTCCTGCTTCTGCCCCTTGCCGCCACGCCGACGCTTGTTGCGTGAAGAGGCTTCCGCGAAGTCCTCCTCAGTCGGAGGATCGCCGATCCAGACCGGTGCTTCGTTCGTGACCTGCTCGATCTGCTTGACGAGCTTCAGCTCTTCCTTCGTCACGAGCGTCGCCGCAAAGCCTTCCCGGCCCGCGCGGCCCGTTCGGCCGATGCGGTGCACGTAATCATCAGCCGACCACGGCACGTCGAAGTTGAAGACGTGGCTTACCTCCGGAATATCGAGACCACGTGCGGCCACGTCACTGGCAGCAAGGAAAGTGATCTCTCCGGCGCGAAAAGCGTCCAGCGTCTCCATCCGGCTCTTCTGGTCCATGTCACCGTGGAGGGCGCCGGCGTTGAAGCCGTGTTTCAACAGTGAGCGATGAAGGATTGCGACGTCGCGCTTACGGTTGCAGAAGATGATGGCGTTCTTGACGTCCTGGCTGCGGATGAGCTGGCGAAGCTGCTCGCGCTTGGCCCAGGCCTCGCCATTGCGGCAGTAGATGAAGCGCTTGGTGATGGCCTGCGCTGTCGTTGCAGGCTTTGCCACTTCGATTCGCGCGGGGTTGACGAGGAAGTTGTCCACCAGCCGCTGGATCTCCGGTGGCATGGTTGCTGAAAAGAACAGCGTCTGCCGTTTCGGCGGCAGCAGTTTGCAGATCTTTTCGATGTCCGGGATGAAGCCCATGTCGAGCATCCGGTCCGCTTCGTCGATGACCAGGATCTCGACACCCATCAGCATGACGCGGCCACGCTGGAAGTGGTCCAAAAGGCGGCCCGGTGTGGCGATCAGAACGTCAGCACCACGATCCAGCGTGCGCGTCTGATCGTCCATCGAGACGCCGCCGATCAGCAGGGCAACGTTCAGCTTGTGATTGACGCCGTACTTTTCAAAGCTCTGCGCTACCTGGGCGGCCAGCTCGCGAGTTGGCGCCAGGATCAGCGAGCGCGGCATCCGCGCTCGTGCGCGGCCTGATTCGAGTCGCGTGATCATCGGCAAGACGAACGACGCGGTCTTGCCGGTACCCGTCTGCGCGATGCCGAGCACATCGCGCCCGGTAAGCGCAACAGGAATAGCTTCAGCCTGGATCGGAGTTGGGGTGGTGTAACCGGCAGCCTCAACGGCGGCCAGAACTTTAGGGCTGAGTCCAAGCTCAGCAAAAGACTTTGTCTGCAAATTACCTCTCATCTGCGTTCATATGGGCCGTCCACTCTCTTTGTTACCGAGAGCCACAGCCGACAGAGCGCAGGGGGAATTCGGAAGTACCAAATGGCCAAACCGGAAATCGGGTGTGCGATAAAAGGGACTAATTGAATGCAGTCCCCTGCGCCCGGCACATGCTCCTGCTGACATAGATGGGGACGGAACGCAAGAAAAACATAGGTTTCGTGCCGCGCGTCTCGGTCGCAGGGGGTCGAAATAGCACTTATCGGCCACACTTTCCTCCCAAGTGTTCCTTCTGAAACGGTGTTCGATTGAACCCAGGGAGCAATTCATTACGAGCCCGCCGTGTTTTTTGCGGCAAGTGCAGCCGATGATCATGAGAGGTGCGCCATGCACATTCGTAACGCGTTTTCGTTTTCAGCCTTCCTCGCGGCCGTTCTGATATCCGCCGGGACAGCAGCGGCAAGCTCCGACCCGAGGGGTGTCTGGATCGATCACACGGGCCGTGGCGCCGTAGAGATCACCGACTGCGGAGACGGGCTTTGCGGAAAGCTCGTCTGGCTAAAGGACGCGGAGAATACACAGGCTTGCGGGATACAGATTTTGGGCGAGGTGAAGCCAGTCAAGAACGGCGTTTGGGACAAGGGGTGGATTTACGATCCGGAGCAGGACGCCAAGTACAGCGTCGAGCTGAAGCCGCTTGGCGAGGACAAGCTCCAGGTCATGGGCTATCTCGGGACGAAGCTGCTCAGTGAGACCATGGTTTGGACGCGCGCCCCGGAAAATCTAGAGCGGTGTTCCACCGAGGAGACGTCTGCAGCGGCCACTCCGCCAGCCGAGCAGGAACCCCCGTCTGTCGCCCAGGAGGACGGTGCAAAATCACCTTCCGCGGACAGCTCGGTTGCCTCCGGACAAAATGACGGTAATCGGACCGCCGAGGCCGACAAGCCGTCCGGCAAGACAGAGCCGCAGACGACAAGGCGCAAGACAGCCGGCCCGCGGGAGTGCACGCTCAATACGCCTTGGGTCAGCCTTTCCTTCCCGTGTCCGAATTAATTGCTAGGGCGGCCGGCTAAACCAGACCTGCGCCCGGGAGCGATCAGACTCGGCGCTTGGCGGGCACGTCAATGGGCAGGAATTCGACCGCGGACTGCTGTATGGGCTGCGGATACAGTTTCATGAGGTCGAGGACCTCCTGCGGCATGCCCACCCTCACCGGCAGGCCAAGCTCCTTCGCTTCCGTTGCGGTCAGCGCGTAATCGTGCGTCCAATGCCCGCCGGCCAGCTTTTCGGCAAGCGCTTCGGCTGATGCTTGATCGAGCCGGGGCGTGAGCAATTCCACGGCGCCGCGCTTGACCTGCGCGAGCGCCTTTTCGCTGACATCGGCAAGCACCAGCGTGAGATCGAAGGTCGACTCCCGCGGTTTCGAATCGCGCGCCTTGACGATGCTGGCCGCGGGAAGACCCGCAATCTGCGGATCGATGGGTCCGAGGACGGAGAACTCACCCATGACGATTTCATCGGCGGCGAGCGCGATCAGCGTGCCACCGGACATGGCGTAGACCGGAACATATACGGTCACCTTTGCGGGATGCGCCTCTACCGCTCGCGCGATCTGCATTGCGGCAAGGACGAGCCCGCCGGGCGTGTGAAGCACGAGATCGATGGGAACGTCGGGTGGTGTTTCCTTTATCGCCGCGATGATCGTCTGCGCGTCCTCGAGGTCGATGTGGCGGGAGACGGATAGCCCGAAGAAGCTTTTCCGCTCTTGTCGGTGGATCATGGTGATCACGCGCGTCCCGTGCGCCTTTTCCATGGCCCGGATCGCCTGCGCCCGCTTGAACGTCAGCCATCGGCTGACCATGAGCGGCTGCAGCACCATGAGCGCAAAGACGATCCAGAAAATCGATGAAAGGTCGAAAGCCATCGAGGCGAACTCCGGGAATTCGGACCGCGCGCAGATTAGCTCATGGCCGCCAACGCATCCTTAATTTCAACCAGAGCGTTTGCGCGTTCACCATGTCCGGAGGTTTCGATTCGCCCCCAGGTACCGAATTGCGCCGGCAACGGAACACGGCGTGAAGCTCCGCGTTCCTGAACGGTTCAAACGCGTAACCTGATGTTAAGCGTGGAGGACTGAAAATGCGTGTTTCCGCGTTTGCCGCACTTTTGCTGGCAGTTCCCCTGCTGGCCGGCACTGGAAATGAAGCAAAAGCTGGCGGTTGGTGCGATCGGCCCGCATACTATGCGGCACCGGTGCGCGTTTACCGCTATTCCTACGCACCTGCACCTACTTACTACTATCGCTACACAGAGCGGGTTTATTATGGCCCGCGGATCGTCGGCTATGGTCCTGCGCCCTATTATCGCTATCGGCGGCCGATCGGATTTTATTCCGGGTGGGGTTATGCGGGTTGGGGCTCCGGCGTAGCGATCGGCGTCGGCTATTGATGAGCCAATTTCCTAGAGGCGAGGTAAGAGCTTCGTCTGCTCTTGCCTCGAACCCTTATTCGGCGCCGATGAGCATTTCAGGCGGGCCGTAGAGTCTCCAGAAGTAGTATCCCGCCACCGCGAAGCCGATGATGACGATCAGCGTTCGCACCAGCTCGCGATTGGCGCGGTGTGAGATGAAGCCCCCGAAATACCCTCCGATGAGGCCGCCAAGCGCCATCGGCAGGCCGTAGGTCCAATTGACCGAGCCTTCCCAGATCAGCATGAGCACTGCGACACCGCGCATGCAGCCGGTGACCAAGTTCTTCACGGCGACGGCCCGGCGCATGTCTCCGAGGCCCATAAGCCCGAGCGCACTGATGACAAGGATGCCGATGCCGGCTCCGAAATATCCGCCGTAAACGGACACGACGAACATGGCGACCAGGGCTATTGGCCAGGTCCAAGGGGCGAGATCTGGCTGCAACCCCTCACTGCGTGTCTTCGACGTCAGATAGGGCCGCAAAAGAATAAGCAAGGTCGCGCCCAGCACCAGCCAGGGCACCGCTGCGACGAAGCCGCGATTGCCGGACCAGCTCAGCAGCAGCGCTCCGCTCAAGCCCCCGAGAACGGCTGGAACAACAAGCACCCAGAGCCAGGGAGTCCTCACTGCGTCTTTCAACTCTTCGCGGGTGCGCCAGACGGCAGCCGGATAACCGGCTGCGAGAGCGACCGCGCTGGTAGCGTCAGCAACGACCGGCGAAGCGACCAGCAGCAGCAGAGTGAACGTGATCAGGCCTCCCCCTCCCGCGAGCGCGTTCATGGTCCCGCCCACGATCGCAGCGAGGAAGAAGAGGAAGATCTCCATGGGGCACCGGCGCGGCAGCTGTGGCTGACACAGCTAACGCGGATGCAGGGTGAGTGGCGTCTCAAGAGTGCAGGGAAGGTTACTTGCAGCGAGCGTTTGGCGACTGAGGCCGTTTACGTGAACCGTGCGCTGCGATTGAGAAGCGCCTAACTATACGACTTCTGCCTACGGTTGCGGCAGTCCGTCACGTTTCTCCAGTGGCACCACTTTTGGTGAACTTCTTCCTAGCCAAAGTGCCGTTCGGACGGCACGAGGGGCTTGACCTCCGGACGAAAAAGCACCAGAAACCAAGCCATCCCGGTCGGGCGGAGCGTAGCGCAGCCTGGTAGCGCACTTGCTTCGGGAGCAAGGGGTCGGGAGTTCGAATCTCCCCGCTCCGACCATTTGCAGTCAGCAACTTCCGCTCCGCATCTCCTAGGTATTCTCGACACCAAATGCCCGAGCGAAGGGTTTCGGGGCAGCTTGTTTCTTCGTAGCACGCCCCAAAAGGCGTCGGGCCTCATCTGTCCTGCCGGAACGAATGCTTGAGGGCTCTCGTTGGCTTCCGGGAGTGGCACGCGCAGGGCCGCTCTTGCGTCTGAGCCACGAACGGCACTTGGAGGTCCCATGCAAAGGAAGCTCGTCCATGAGGCAGCAGGACAGCGCGTCTATGTTGCGGTGCTCGAGTCCGGGGATGAGGTGAGCGAGTGTCTGCAGCGGCTCGCCGAGGAAGAGAGCCTCACGGCGGCCCAGGTCACGGCCATAGGGGCGTTCCGCGACGCGACGCTGGCGTTCTTCGATTGGGAGTCGAAGGCCTATGAGGAAATCCCGGTCGACGAGCAGGTTGAGGTGCTCTCACTCAATGGCGACATCGCGCTCGATGAGTATGACAGACCGAAGCTCCATCTGCATACCGTTCTCGGCCGCCGCGACGGCTCAACCATTGGCGGGCACCTCATGGGAGCGCACGTAAGGCCGACATTGGAGGTCGTGATTACCGAATCGCCGGCCTTCCTCCGTCGGGTCCATGATCCCAACTCCGGATTGGCGCTGATCCGAATGGACGCGAGTTTGGTATGATCCGGTAGACCTGGAATGTCAAAATGCGAAGACGCACAGGTCCCGTGAGCTTCTTAGGCGGCTTATCTCCGTTCCCGGTCGCGCTGCCAGTAGACGAAGGCCACCGTGACGATTGCTGTCAAAACGATCGTCGCCTGGATGTCTGAGCGCTGAACAAAGGTAAGCCACGCCGAAAAGGCTTGCGAGAGGCTGCCGCGGCCAAGCAGCATGCTGTTGGCGACGATGAAGGTTAGCGCCACGGCCAATGTGAGCAGGACGGCTGTCGAGACCTGCAACGTTCTCTTGAAGAGGCGCGGCACTGACAGTTTCTTGCCGGGCACCGCCAGAACGGTCTTGTCGGACATCGCCACCTCTCCTGTCCACGTCCCTCGCACGCGAAATCACCCGGAGCGCGATTTGCCCGTAGGAAGCGCTCTTTGGTTCCGAATTGGCTGATTCGGTGGCGTTTCTGAGGCGGACTCGCCTCATTGGCGCGAGCGTCTGTTTAACAAACGTCCGGAGAGCACCAAAGCCAGGAGAGCTAGGCGACCGTCGTGGGTATCTGCTCGATCGCCGCTGCCTCTGCCTTGGCATCCACCTCGGCCAAGAATTTCACGATCACACCGATCGTTTCGGCATCCTTGAGGAGCGGCGCATGGCCTTGGCCACGGACGGTGTAGGCAGTGCAGTTCGGATGACGTGCGCACATCTGCGCAACCGTCGCCGCGCTAAGGATGTCCGAATTCTCGCCGCGCAAGACGAGCAGGGGCACGCGGTTGAGCGCGGTGAATTGGGGCCACAGATCCGGTATCGGGCCATCAGTGATCGTGAAGGTCTTGGCAAGCGCGGGATCATATCCCGGGGCCGGATAGCCCTTGTTGTCGTTGTACCATTGCCGTGCGACTTCGGCCCATTGTTCGTCTGGCACGGCAGGGAAGGCTGCTCGATTGAGGTCGGCGACCATGCGGGCGGCATCCTCCCAACTTGAAGGCAACGGCGTCTTGCCGACGTAACCCGCAATGCGGATCAGCCCTTCCTGCTCGATCACCGGGCCGATGTCGTTGAGCACCGCAGCGCCCACTGCACCCGGCTGGACGGCGGCCAGCGCCATGGTAATCAGTCCACCCCGCGAGGTGCCAATGATGGCCGGCTTTTCAAGAGCGGCCAGCGCGATGAAATCCTGCACGTCCAGCATTTCGATCTGGACAGTGTAGTTGCGCCAGTCAGGATCGTGTTGGGAAAGGCCGCGGCCCCGATAGTCGAGCGCATAGACATCGCGAGGCGCATCTCCGCTCGAGAGCGCGACGGCGAGATCATGGAAGTCACGCGAGTTACGCGTGAGCCCGGCCAGGCACAGCACCGGTTTTCGTCGGGAGACTGTCGGAGGGGGATAATGCCGTGCATAAAGCCTCAGGCCGTCCCGAACCGTGAAGTAGATGTCTTTCCAGCTCCTGGCCTGAGCAACCATGCGATCCCCTCGCTCGCAATTATTGAAATCTAAGGTGCCTGTGTCGGCTTGCGGCGTGCCCGCACGAGGTCGGCCATGATCGAGCCGCTCTTCTGGCCAAGGCGAGCGCGGTAAACCTGGACGTTCGAAAGCACCTTTTGAACGTAGTCTCGCGTCTCGTCGAACGGGATCTGATAGATCCAATCGATCGGGTCGACGCTGGGATCACGCGGGTCGCCGAGCTCGCGCAGCCACTGACGCGTACGGCCCGGTCCAGCGTTGTAGCTCGTGAGCGCCAGAATGTAGCTCCCGTCCACGTAATCCAGCCGGTCGGCAACATAGGCGCTGGCCAGCATGAGGTTATGGGAGGGATCGCTCGTGAGTTGGCTCGTGCTGCACTTGATCTTGTATTGGCGGCAGATGTGCCGCGCTGTTCCAGGCATCACCTGCAAAATGCCACGCGCGCCCGCGCCTGAAACCACGTGCGTGCCGAATTCGCTTTCCTGGCGCGCAAGCCCAAGCAGCAACGCCGTCTCGGGCGGCGTGCGCAGGGGCTTGTACGCGGGGAGGGCGTGAATCGGGTACGAGTAATAGATGAGGTTCATGCCGCGCGCGACGCCCGCCTTGCCCACGCGCAACGCTAGCTGCGTATCTCCCAAGGCCTGGGCGAGGTGCGCCACCAGGGCGACTTCGCCTTCGGTCTGGAAGTACTGTTGCAGGCCGTTGATGAAGGCTCTTTGGATGTGCCGATCGAGGCCCACTTTTCCGGCGATTACAGCCGCCTGCACCGCATCCAGACGGTTGAAGGCCGCAATTTGCTCGGCGGACGGAACTTTCGGAGGCCTGATGACAAGCTTTGGCCCCGTCTTGCCCAGCTCTTCGCGAGCGAGGTGGCTGTGGAACGTGTCCTGATACTCAGCCGCAGCCTTAAAGTATTCCTGCGCCTTCTTGCGGTTGCCGAGCGCCTTGTGGGTCCTGGCGAGCCAATACAGTCCGCGTGAGCGGCTGAGCGGACCATCAGCGCCCTTCACGTTTTCTTCGAAAAATGGCAGCGCGACAGACGGCTTTTTCAAGTGCCGCAGCGCCAACCAGCCTGCAAGGAACGTCTGCTCGTTCCGCGGATTGGCGCCCAGCGGACCAGCGTCACGCACGAGCTCGAAGGCGAGCTTCGCTTTGCCTGCCTTGAGGGCATCGTAGGCCGCTCCGCGCCGCTGCTCCCACCAACCATCCGGGTTGACGATTTCTGCGGGATCTGTCGGGGCCGAAAGCAGAATCTTCCAGGCCTCCTCATCCTTTCCGTGCCGACGGAGATGAACAACCCGTTGGAACGCCAGGCCCCAGTCGACGGTTGCCTCGTGGCCAATCGCGGCCAAAAGTTTGCTTGCGGATTTGGATCGCTCGAAAACCGCAAGGCGCGCTTCCGCCTTTTTCTGCTCAGGCGCGCTCAACAGGCGGATGACCCGCTTCGCCGCCGCAGCTTTCGCCTTGCGATCACTCGACCACCGCGGATCGTCGATGAGGATGCGATCGAGGCGCCATTTGTGATCGGCTTCGCTCAGCATGCCGCCGAACCGCTGGAGGAATGCAGCTTCATAGTCGGCGGGGATGGCGTGCTCTCGCCAGGCGCGGACGGCGAACTCTTTCGCCCGCGCATGATCGCCTTCGACGAGGTGTGCGGAAGCGAGGGCTGCCCAGCCCAGTCCTGTCGTCGGAGCGCTTTTTGAGAAAGCCTGCTTGATCGCTTGCGCGCTTCCGCCGCGCGCGAACAACAGCTCTTCGAACCGCCGGGTCAACAGCGCCCGGTCAGGCCACGCGGGGTTGTTGGCGAGGAAGGCCTCGATCTCGAACGGGTCGGCCAGTCCTGAGCGAAGTCGATACCACTCGACGAGCTTGCGCCCGGCGGGGTCGCGAATTTCCTTTGCGATCTCGCGCGCTTTTTCTACGTCCTTGCTGAGAGCTGCAATCGCTTCGCGAATGCGCTGCGCGTCGTCCGCGCTCACTTCGTACTTGCGGACTTGCGCGATAGCGGCGTCAAAACGGGCGATATGTTCTGATTCCTGCGCAGCCTGATCCTGCGTGAGCACTGGCTTGGGAGGAGTGCCCGAAATATTCGCCTTCACGATCGGCTTCGGGGCCGGGGCCGGAACCAGTTGGGTCGCGCCTGCGGTGGCACACAAACTGCAAGCTGCGGCGATGCAGGCCGACACTGCCAGGATATGTTGGAGTCCGGGAGTGCGAATCTGCACGGCTTCTCGTCTCTCGTCTCGAAATTGGTGGTAAATCGACGATGACCGGAACCAAGATCGTCCCTCCGGCCGCGGAAGGCTCCCTCGCTTAACATTTCGGGAGCATCGGCTTGCGAACACCCCTTGAACCGCCTAATCTGCCTAGCCTTATGACAGCAAAGGCGGTACGAGGCTCTGGTGCGAATCACGGTACCAAGGGCACGTGTTGCATTCAAGGAAGAATGCCTCTCCGAATACTAACGTTGTTGCCTGTGTTCGGTGCGGGCGGTCACTGCTCGAAGGGCAGATAAGATGTTCAAGGGATCCTTCACGGCGCTGATTTCCCCATTCAAGGACGGCGCTTTCGACGAGACGGCTTATGAGCGGCTGATTGAGTGGCAGATCGCCCAGGGCACCCATGGCCTCGTGCCGGTGGGAACTACTGGCGAAAGCCCCACACTCTCGTACGAGGAGCACAAACGCGCCGTTGAGATTTGCGTCGAGACTGCCCGCAAACGCGTGCCGGTGATTGCTGGCGCCGGTTCGAACTCTACATTAGAGGCCATCGAGTTCAGCCGTCATGCCAAGGACGTTGGCGCCGACGCGGTGCTGATCGTCATGCCGTACTACAACAAGCCAACGCAGGAGGGGCTTTACCTCCACGTAAAGGCGATCAACGACGCCGTCGATATTCCGATTGTTCTCTACAACGTGCCAAGCCGCACGGTGGTGGACATGTCGGTGGCAACGATGGCGCGCTGCGCGAAGCTCAAGAACGTCATCGGCGTGAAGGACGCGACCGCCAATCTCGCGCGCGCCTCACAGCAGCGGCTCGCCTGCGGACCGGACTTCGTCCTGCTCTCTGGTGAAGATGCAACTGCGTTGGGCTTTAACGCCCATGGGGGGCAGGGCTGCATTTCGGTGACCGCGAACGTGGCGCCGGCGCTTTGCGCAGAGTTCCAGAACGCATGCCTGGCGGGTGACTTCGTCAAGGCGCGCAGCATCCATGAGCGGCTTATGCCGCTGCACGACGCGCTGTTTATCGAGACGAATCCTGGGCCGGTGAAATACGCTGCCTCGCTTCTTGGCCTTTGCTCTCCGGAGGCACGGCTTCCGCTCGCACCGCTTTCCGAGGCGAGCAAGCGTGCGGTCGAGGAGGCTATGATCAGCGTCGGCCTGCTACAGGCCAAAGCAGCCGAATGAACTAAGTCGGGGGCTCTACCAGATGGCGGCCAAAAGCAATGGCGGCCGCCGGCTCGTTGCCGAGAACCGGAGGGCCCGCCACGACTACTTCATCAAGGACACGTACGAGGCGGGCATCGTGCTCACCGGTACGGAGGTGAAGTCGCTGCGGCAGGGCCAGGCCAATATCTCGGAGAGCTACGCCGCCATAGAGGATGGGGGGCTTACCCTCATCAACGCATACATTCCCGAATACAAGCACGCCGGCGCCTTCTACAATCATGAGCCGCGACGGCCTCGTCGGTTGCTCATGCACAAGCGGGAGCTTCACAGGCTTGCAAATGCCGTTGCCCGCGAAGGCATGACGATCGTGCCGCTGGAGCTCTATTTCAACGAGCGCGGACTTGCGAAGCTCAAGCTGGCGCTGGCGCAAGGCAAGAAGCTGCACGACAAGCGGGAATCCGAGGCCAAGCGCGATTGGCAGCGCCAGAAGGCGCGGCTCCTGCGCGAGCGGGGATGAGCTCGTAACTGCCAGGGTTGGGTAATCGCGGTTCGGCGGGGGCAAGATGCGTGATGCCCAAAGCGAATTTTCACACGAAGAGCTGATCGCCATCGAATGGGCGGCTATTCACGCCTGGCCGGCGCTAAAGAACAGAGACATCGACGGATGGCTTTGGCGCTATTCGGGAGGCGGCTCGCAGCGCGCAAACTCTGTCTCTCCGATCGCTTTCCACGGCACGGACGTAGAAGAGGCGATCGACGAAGCCGAGCGGCTCTACTTCAGCCAATCCGCGGCCAGCCGCTTCCGCGTATTTGATACCCTGTCGCAACCGGCGGATCTCGATCAGAGACTGGAGGCGCGCGGCTACAAGATCACCGAGTCAGTGTTGACGTTGGCCAAGCGTGTCGGTGCCTGTTCTTCTCCGCTGGATGTTCGCTTCCTCGATCAGCCGTCTGACGGCTGGATGGAGGTCTACCTTTCCAATATCGCCGCCGACCGGCGTCCGGCAGCACCAAGTCTGTTGGCGCTGGTGCCACAGCCTCGAACCTACTTTACCGTAGAGGTTGATGGGCAGGTTATCAGCACGGGCTTGGGCGTTCGGTGCGGAAATGTCGTGATCGCCGAGTGCATTGGTACGCGCCAGGAGGCGCGGCGCACTGGGGGAGCCAGCCGCGTCATGACTGCCCTGGAAGCCTGGGCGAAGGCGCAGGGCGCGTCCATCGTCGCTCTTCAGGCCGTCACCACGAATTTCCCCGCCCAGCAATTGTATGCCGCGCTGGGATATACGAAGATAGGCGGGCTGCATTACCGTGTGCGCGAGCGCTGAGGTGTTAATCGGTGGCCACCGCTTTTTCTGATCTACAACTCTCCAGTCGGCCACAGGGCTGGTCATGAGTTGGCCTTGGCCTGCACCCGTCGACGACGGCGCGGCCCGGCATCTCGTGCCGGGGCTGGCCATGCCCGACATCGCTCTGCCCTCAACGAGCGGTCGCACGGTTTCACTCGCCCGCGTGTTAGGGCGGGCCGTTGTCTTCTGCTATCCATGGACAGGGCGCCCGGGAGTGCCTAATCCGCCGAACTGGGATGAAATCCCGGGGGCGCACGGCTCGACGCCAGAAGCCGAAGGCTTCCGCGATCTCTATCTTGGCTTCGAAGAGATGCCGACGGCTGTGTTCGGCCTTTCCATGCAGCCCACGGAGGAACAACAGGAGTTCGCAACGCGACTCCGTCTGCCGTTCGAGCTGTTAAGCGATGCTGAGGGCCGATTGCGCGATGCCCTTCGCCTTCCCGTGTTCGAAACGGGTGGCCGGCAATACCTTAAACGACTGACTATGATCCTGCGTGACGGCCACCTCGAGCATGTCTACTACCCCGTGCACCCGCCAAACACGCATGCTCGCGAGGTGCTGGCGTATGTCACGGCAACGGCGACTTATGAGGAGGAGTCGCGTCTGCGCCCGGCGCCGAAGCCAGGCGGGTGAGGGTAACCCTAGAGAATCTCGCTTTCGATATCCTCAACCGAATATCCCATCTTCTCGAGGCCTTCCTCTAGATAGTCGGCGAGGAGGGGGATGCCGAGGAGGTAATCGGCGGTCGAAACAACCTTCTCCTCCCGGGCGATTTGCACCGCTTCGTCGAACTCTTCGGGTTCGAACGTGCCACGGCCAACCCAGGTTAAGGCAACGAGGTGGGCCTGCTCGTCCTCATTCAGGCTGTTGATGAAGCTCTCGAGCTCCGGCCGGGTCGTGGCGTCGGTGAAAGATTCGAGGATGTCGTCAGGTTCACCATCCGACCCGCTGCCTTCGTTTGGAATGACGGTTTCGACCTTGGCGTCGTACTCGCGAGCCTTGATGATGATGTGAGCCACTTTCTCCGGCGAAATTTCGAGCATTACCGCACCTATGGGGTCCTATCCGCCGAGAACCTACCTGCGCCGCGAGCCCTCGCCATTGACGCAACTCAACCGAGCTGGACGCCGCAGGCGAATCACTAAGTGACGATCTGAGCCCGGGGTTCCGCAGGCGCCGAGCGAAAGGCTATCTAAGGAGTGGTTCGGCAGCTATTTCGATTTCAAATAGTCAGCAGCGGCTGCAACGACCGATTTGAACATCTCCGGTGTGAGCTTGCCGGTGCTCGTGTTGTAGCGAGAGCAGTGGTAGCTGTCGAAAAGCGTCAGACTCGGCCGGAAGTCGTGCCGGGCGCCGTGGCTAAAGGGATAAGCGGCGCGACGGGCGCCAAATGCTGCGAGCACGCTGTCGTGTGCGATGCGTCCAAGTGCAATGACGGCTGTCAGACGCGGCAAGGCTGCGATGCGGCCTTCAAGATAGCGCCGGCAGGTGGCGATCTCCGCGGGAGTCGGCTTGTTCTCCGGAGGCACGCACCTCACGGCATTGGTGATCATGCAATCAACGAGCTCAAGCCCGTCATCTGGCGCCGCACGATACGTTCCCCGCGCGAACCCAAATTCAAGAAGCGTCTCGTAAAGGAGCTCGCCGGCATAGTCGCCGGTGAACGGCCGGCCCGTCCTGTTTGCCCCTCGCAAACCCGGCGCCAGCCCCACTATGAGGAGGCGAGCTGCCGGATCGCCGAATGAGTGTACGGGAGCGTTATACCACGAAGGCTCCGCCGCCCGGTTGGCCATGCGAAACTCAACCAGACGCGGGCAGAGCGGGCAGTCATAACCCGGCTCTGCGGCGCCAACCGGTACCGTTTCGGGCAGGCCGTGCATGCACCTGCTCCTGCCTAAACCTCTTCGGAGAGGTCGTCCTGTTCCTGGAACGGTACAGGCTCGGTGGGCGAGCGGTGGTAGCCTTCGCGGCGCGAGAAGTTGCTGCGGTCGCTCCGGATCGGCCTCGTCGCCGGATCGCGGCAAATGAACTGTTCCAGATCTGCCAGGTCGATGAACTGGTCGGCTTGCCGCCTCAACTCATCGGCGATCATCGGCGGTTGCGTTTGCAGCGTGGACACGACGCTCACACGGCGTCCTTCCTGCTGCAGCGCTCCGACGAGGCACTTGAAATCTCCGTCTCCGGAAAAGAGAACGATGTGATCGACCACCCGGGCTAGTCGCATGGCATCCACGGTGAGCTCGATGTCCATGTTCCCTTTGATTTTTCGCCGACCCATGGAGTCCGTGTACTCCTTGGTCGGCTTGGTCACCATGCTGTAGCCGTTGTAATCCAGCCAG
>PKEY01000044.1 GCA_002919265.1 Hyphomicrobiaceae bacterium
GAAATCATCAGCAGACCATTTCTTCTGCTGTGGTCGACCATCGTCGGCATCGCCATCGGCGTATTGCCGGCAATTGGCGGCAGCGCAGCGAACATGTTGGCTTACGATCAGGCCAAGAAATTCTCGCAACATCCCGAACGGTTCGGAAAGGGAATTCCAGAGGGCATTATCGCCTCCGAGTCGGCCAATAGTGCCAATGTCGGCGGCTCGCTGGTGACGATCATGGCCTTCGGGATACCGGGCGACGCCGTGACCGCAGTGATGCTCGGCGCCATGACGATCCACGGCATCCAGTCAGGTCCGCTGTTCGTCTCGCAAAATGCCGACCTCGCCTATGGTATCTACGCGGCATACATCCTGGCCCATGTGCTCATGGTGCTCATCATGGCCGTCGCAGCAGCGGTCATGTTGCGGATTGCGCAGGTCAAGCTCTCGATCCTCGCGCCGATCGTGCTCGTTCTGTGCGTCATCGGCGCATATGCCGTGAACAACACGATGAACGGCGTCTACGTGCTGCTCATCTTTGGGGTACTGGGGTATGCGCTTGTGAAAACCGGATTTCCGCTTGCGCCGCTCATCCTCGGTCTCATCCTGGGCGAGCAGATCGAGCTCAACCTCATCCGCGCGATCATGACGAATGATGATCCGTGGCTGTTCATCACCCGCCCGATCTCTGGAGGCTTGCTGCTTGTCGCAGCGATTTCCGTTGGGCTTTCGATCTGGCAGCACGTACGCCACACTCGGCGCATGGCGCGCGTCGAACCGGATTTCTGATCCGGCTCGCGCGCTGCCGCCAGATCGTCAGACGTTCTTCGCCTGCTCGCGCAACAGGAATTTCTGAATCTTGCCGGTCGAGGTTTTCGGGATTTCCTGGAACACCACGTACCGGGGGCACTTGTAGTGAGCGAGCCGCTCACGGCACCATGCGATAATCTCCTCCGCCGTAGCCGTAGCACCTGGCCTTAGCTCGACGAACGCGCACGGTGTCTCGCCCCATTTCTCGTCAGGTTTGGCGACAACCGCAACGTGAGCCACAGCCGGGTGCTTGTAGATCACATCCTCGACCTCGATCGACGAGATGTTCTCGCCGCCCGAAATAATGATGTCTTTCGACCGATCCTTGAGCTGAATGTAGCCATCCGGATGCAGGACCCCGAGATCGCCTGAGTGGAACCAGCCGCCGGCGAACGCTTCCTCCGTCGCCTTCGGGTTCTTGAGGTAGCCCTTCATGACGATGTTGCCGCGGAACATGACCTCGCCGAGGGTCTGCCCGTCCGCCGGAACCTCAGTCATCGTCTTGGGGTCCATCACCTTGAGGCCCTCGAGCGCCGGGTAGCGCACGCCCTGCCGCGCCTTCTTTGCCGCGCGCTCGGACGGCGGCAGCGCATCCCAATCGCTGTGCCAATCGTTGACGACCGCAGGGCCGTAGGTCTCCGTCAGGCCGTAAACGTGGGTGACCTCGAAGCCGGCTTCCGCCATGGCCGCAAGAACGGACTCGGGCGGCGGCGCAGCCGCGGTGACGAACTGAACCTTGTGGGGCAGCGGCCTCCTCTCTTCCGGTGCTGCGTTGAGCAGCGTCGACATGACGATCGGCGCGCCGCACAGGTGCGTGACCTTGTGATCGGCAATGGCGTCGTACATGGCCTTGGCCCGTACCCAGCGCAGGCAGACGTGGGTACCTGCAACGGCCGACAAGGTCCACGGGAAGCACCAGCCGTTGCAGTGGAACATCGGCAGGGTCCACAGGTAGACCGGGTGCCGGCCCATGCCAGCCGCGACCACGTTGGCGTAGCACATCAGGTACGCGCCGCGATGGTGATAGACCACACCCTTCGGATTACCTGTGGTGCCAGAGGTGTAGTTCAGAGCAATGGCATCCCACTCGTCGTCCGGCATGCGCCACGCAAACGCCGGGTCTCCCGACGAAATAAGGGCCTCGTAATCCATGGCGGGCAACGGATCGCCGGGCTGCGGGAATTCCGGATCGTCGTACTCGATGAGCAGCGGCCGAACTTTCGCCTGGCCGAGAGCAGCCCTGATGGTCGGCGCAAACTCTCGATCCGCTATCAGAACTTTTGAATCCGCATGATCGAGCTGGAATGCGATGATTGCAGCATCGAGCCGCGTGTTGATGGAATGCAGCACGGCGCCGGTCATTGCCACCCCGTGATGCGCCTCCAGCATCGGCGGCGTGTTGGACAGCATCACCGACACGGTGTCGCCGCGGCCAATACCGTGCTGTGTCAACGCGGACGCGAGCCTCCGGGACCGCTCGTAGAATTGGCGGTACGTGAAGCGTTGGCGGCCATGGATGATCGCTGTGTGATCCGGATGAACCATCGCCGCTCGTTCGAGCAGTGTCAGCGGGGTGAGCGGCTGATAGTTGGCAGGATTACGGTCAAGATGCTGATCGTACGGGTTCATTAGCGAAAGCGGCGCTCGCAATGTTGAAAATTCGCGGCGACGCTATCGCAGCGGGGCTTAGACTTCAATTAAGCTTTAAGACAAAGCATTTCAGCTTTTTGACAATAAGCCCTAGCCCAAGCCGTCCTCGGCCAGGAGCGCCTTGTTGATGGCCAGCGCCGCGCAGGCTCCTTCGGCAGCAGCGACGATGAGCAGCTGAACATCCCGCGAGGCATCGCCGGCAACGTAAACGCCGTCGGCCTCCGTGCAGCACGATGGCCAGCGCGCTTTGAGCCCGCCTTTGGAGCCGACTGTCACCCCCAGCCGCTGAAAAAGACTGGAGCGTTGGTGTTGCCCGATCGTGAAAAACATCGCGCGACGTGGCAGCACTTGGCCATCGACAAACACTATGCGTTCTAGCTGGTGGCCCGTTCCCTCGAGACGCTGGATCTTGGTCCTCCATACAGGAATTCCGTTCGCGTCGAGCTGGGCTCTCGTTGGGGCGCTTGGCAACGGCATGCCATCTGTACACAGCACAATGTCCGCGCTCCACTGCTTCATCATCAGCGCGAACTTGGCGCCCTTTTCCCGGCCGCCATAGACAGCGATGGGCTCGTCACGATGCTCCCAGCCATCACAATACGGACAATGGTGGACCGACTTGCCATAGAAGGCATCAATACCTTCCAGGGCAGGCACTTCGTCAGCGATGCCCGTGGCCAGCAGCAGCTTACGCCCTGTAGCACGACCATTGTCTGCCATTGTTACTACGAAGCGGTCACCTTCTCTGCTGGCATCAATAGCCGTGTCCCGGATAAGCCTCACCGTGGGATAGCGTTGCAGCTCTTGCCGTGTCTTTACCAGCAGCTCAGCGGGGTTCATGCCCTCACGGCTAATAAATCCGTGCAGGGCATTTGAGGCCCAGTTGCGCGGCTTGCCTGCATCGCACACGAGTACGCTGCGACGGGCCCGGCCAAGCAGCAACGCTGCACTTAGCCCAGCCGCCCCTCCGCCGACGATAATGACGTCGTAAGCCTGCATCGAACCGTAATGGAAGTTACCGCTTGCGTGCAACGTCACAGCCAGCCAGCGGTTCCTGCTCCTCAGGCACCGAAGGTTGCGCGCAACCCGTCCCAAACGAGTTTCGCGGAGACGATGAAGAGGCAGGTGTAGGCAATCTTGTAAAATGGCTCCTGCGGAACGCGTCGGGTGAGCCACACCCCGGCCATCATGGAGAGCGGAGCCAGTGGAATGAGCACCGCAACCGTTTTCAGATTGGCCGGGCTGAATTGCCCGAGGAAAAGATACGGTGGCACCTTGATGAGATTGACCGCCGAAAAGAACATCACTGCGGTGCCCGCATAGATCACGTTCGGGAGGCGCTGCGGGAGCATGTAAACCGCGAACGGCGGCCCGCCGGCATGGCTCACGAAGCTGGTGAATCCTGAGATTGCACCCCAAAAGGATCCCTTCGTCCAGTTCGGACCGGGAGCCACCGTGCGTGGTCGGAGTTTCAGCCAGTAGTCGAGGGTGAAAAGTACACCGATCAGTCCGACCAGAAGGCGCACATGCGCCTCTGTAACATAGGCTGCTGTCGCCCACCCGAAGAAGATCCCGGCGGTCGCCGCAGGCAGAAGTATCTTCAAGTTCGGCCCACTCCATTCTCGGCGGTAAGCCCAGATGCCGATCCAATCCATAGCGATGAGGATCGGCAGCATGATGCCGGCCGCCTGTACTGGAGAGATCACAAGCGACATGAGTGGCACCGCCAGTCCCCCGATCCCGCCGAGAAAGCCGCCCTTTGAAAGGCCGGTCAGCACAATCGCCGGAATGGCGACGGCATAAAACCAGGGATCGGTGATCATGGATTCGAGGGCTGATGCGGTTTGCGGGCCTGCCGTTCTTACACACTCACCGCGCGGCGAACTAGTGGGATTGGCAATACGAGCCTACCAATTGGGACGTAGGCCGAGATGCCTGAATTTTTGCGCCGCCAAAAGAAGTCGACGTAGTGTCTTTGCCTAACCTCCTATTGCGCTTGAATGAGTTCGGCTCTTTCATACTGCGCAAGATTGCATAGTCCCTGCGCAGAGCGGAGATCGAGATGAGCCGATACCACGAGGTTTACGCGAGCTGGAAGAAGGACCCTGAAGCTTTCTGGGGGGAAGCTGCGCGGGAAATCAGTTGGTACAAGCTTTGGGATCGCGTTTTTGACCCTTACATGGGCGAGTACGGCCGTTGGTTCCCCGGCGCGGAATGCAACACGGCTTACAACTGCCTCGACCGGCACGTGCAGAGCGGCCGGGGCGATCAGAAGGCGCTGATCTACGACAGCCCAGTCACAGGCACGAAAACGTCCTTCACCTATTCGGAGCTGACCTATGAAGTCGCCACGTTCGCGGCCGTGCTGAAGGACCTGGGGGTAGAGAAAGGCGACCGGGTCATCATCTACATGCCGATGGTGCCGGAGGCCGTCATTGCAATGCTTGCCTGCGCCCGTATCGGCGCGATCCACTCCGTCGTCTTTGGTGGCTTCGCGGCGAATGAGCTGGCAACCCGTATCAACGACGCCAAGCCGGTCGCCGTAGTTTCCGCTTCATGCGGCATCGAACCGGGGCGCATCGTCGCCTACAAGCCGCTCCTCGACAAGGCAATCGAGCTAAGCGAGCACAAACCACAGCACTGCGTGATCCTGCAGCGTCCCATGCTTGAGGCCGAGCTTGTGGCGGGACGCGATCGCGACTGGAGCACGTTGGTCAACGACGCGAAGACGCGCGGGCGTAAAGCCGGTTGCGTCGCTGTCGCCGCCACCGATCCGCTTTATATCCTCTACACCTCGGGCACGACGGGCCAGCCCAAGGGCGTCGTGCGCGACAACGGCGGACACATGGTGGCCCTCAAGTGGTCCATGAAAAACCACTACGGCGTGGAACCCGGCGAGGTTTACTGGGCGGCCTCGGACGTTGGCTGGGTGGTCGGCCATTCGTACATCGTGTACGCGCCTCTCCTGCACGGCTGCACGACAGTGCTTTACGAAGGCAAGCCGGTCGGCACGCCTGACGCCGGAGCCTTCTGGCGGGTTATTTCCGAGCATCGCGTCGCCGCCATGTTCACAGCGCCGACGGCCTTCCGGGCTATCAAGAAGGAAGACCCGCAGGGAGAGTTTATCAAGAAGTACGATCTGAGCGCTTTCCGGACGCTGTTCCTCGCCGGTGAACGGGCCGACCCCGAAACGATCAAGTGGGCGGAGGAGAAGCTCCGCGTGCCGGTGATCGACCATTGGTGGCAGACGGAAACGGGTTGGGCGATCTGCGGCAACCCCGTTGGCCTCGGAATGCTTCCCGTCAAGTACGGCTCACCCACGGTGCCCATGCCCGGCTACGACTTGCATGTGCTCGGCGACAAGGGACAGCCGCTGCCGCCAGGGGAAACAGGAACCCTCGCTATCAAGTTGCCTCTACCGCCGTCCTGCTTGCCGACCCTGTGGAACAACAACGAGCGGTTCCGGAAGAGCTACCTGTCCGAATTCCCCGGATACTACACGACGTCCGATGCCGGCTATCGGGATGAGGATGGCTACGTGTACGTGATGGCGCGGACCGACGACGTCATCAACGTCGCCGGTCACCGCCTGTCGACGGGGCAGATGGAGGAAGTCGTCGCCCAGCACAAGGACGTGGCAGAGTGCGCCGTCATCGGCGTCTACGACGAAACGAAGGGGCAGGTTCCGACCGCTTTCATCGTGCTCAATGCGGGTGTGAACCGCGACCCCAAGGAGATCGAGGCCGAGGTCGTCCACCTCGTGCGCGAGGTGATCGGCCCGGTGGCCGCACTCAAGAACGTCATGGTGGTTAAGCGCCTGCCGAAGACGCGCTCCGGCAAGATCCTGCGGGGCACCATGCGCCAGATCGCCGACGGCGAGCCCTGGAAGATGCCGGCCACCATCGATGATCCGGCGATCCTCGATGAGATCACGGAGGTGCTGAAGGCGCGCGGCGCTCTGCGCCAGAAAGCACCAGCGTAGCCAAGGCACCTGTCGCACTCGAACTCCGGCGCGCCCTCAGCGTTCGTTTCGGACGGACTTGAGGGCACGTCTTTTTGAACTACCTGCCCTTCATGTCCTGGATGGAGGGTCAGCTCGCATGCATTGGTTGGGTCTCGAAGGCCGCACTGCACTTGTAACCGGAGGCAGCTCGGGCATCGGCAGGGCCATCGCCGAGGAGCTCGGCAGATGCGGCGTGAAGGTCGGGGTCAACTACAATTCCGGCCAGGAAGCTGCCGAAGAGGTCGTCCGCGGAATTAGGGATCGCGGCGGAGAGGCCATCGCCATCGGCGGGGATGTATCGAAACCTGAGGATTGCAAGGCGATGGTCGAGCAAGTGGTCGACCGATTTGGACGGCTCGACATCCTCGTCAACAACGCTGGAATTCAGCGCGATGCGCCGTTCACCGAGCTCACCTTGGAGGACTGGCGGCGGGTCATCGACACCAACCTGACCGGGGCCTTCCTTTGCGCGCAGGAAGCGGTGCGCCGCTTTCGACAGCAGCGACCGCTCCCCAATGCCAAGGCGCGTGGAAACATCATCTTTATCAACTCGGTGCACCAGCTGATCCCTTGGGCCGGTCACGTCAATTACGCAGCCTCCAAAGGGGGCTTGAAGCTGCTGATGGAAACGCTGGCGCAGGAGGTGGCCCACGAGAAGATCCGCGTCAACGCGATCGCGCCGGGCGCCATAAGAACCCCCATCAACCGCCCGGCGTGGGAGGAAGAAAGCGCCCTCAACGAGCTTCTCGAACTGATTCCCTATGGCCGCATCGGTGAACCGGAGGATGTTGCCAACGCAGCCGCGTGGCTCGCTTCTGATCTTTCGGATTACGTCATTGGAGCCACGTTGTTCATTGACGGCGGCATGAGCCTTCATCCGCCCTTCCGGGAAGGCGGCTAGCCGCCCCTGCCGTTCACCATTGCCCGGCGTGGCATTCGGCTGAACCCGATATCGATTGTCGCGTTGCATGTCCAATGGGCCTGTCGGGCCATCGACAATTATCGGGCGAAGGAGACGACAATGAAGGTGCGGGAAGTTATGCACCCGGGTGTGCACTGGGTAGAGCCAAGCACATCCATCCTCGAGATTGCAAAAGTCATGCGGGACCAAGACATCGGAGCCGTCCCGGTCGGCGAAAACGACCGTCTTGTGGGCATGGTGACGGATCGGGACATCGTCTGCCGCGGCATTGCCAAGGGGTTCGACTGCGCGACGATGACCGCGCGAGATGTGATGACTACAGGAATAATCTATTGCCGTGAGAACGAAGAGCTCGACGATGCCGTCCGCATTATGGAGCAGCACGAGGTCCGGCGACTACCGGTCATCAACGATGAGAAGCGGATGGTAGGCATCCTAAGCCTCGGCGACATTTCCCACGCGGCTCCGCGCCAACTGTCAGGTGAGGTCTTGCAATCGGTGGCTGCGCCTCACGCCTAGTTAGAGGCACAATTCCGCCCGCCGTGGGAGCGTCGTGGCTCATTTCTCAGGCCCCACGTGCGGGCCCATAGCTTGATGGTTTCCCTCCAGTTAAGCCCTAGTTCACCAGTGGGCGAGCAGCGCCTTGCTCTCCGCTCGGGCGGCTGCCCAAATGAAACGGGCCGTTACCAAATGTGATTGATGCACCTTGATGGCCGGCCAATGCCCCGCCGCCCAAGCACCACCAAACGTTTCGGCCCAAGCCACGATGGCCACTTCGTAAGGGACTGGATCACGCGCCAAATCGGAGGAATTGAGCGCAGGCGCATCACGTTTCTCGTTTGCCGTCCTGCAGATCCTTCAGCACCCAATTCCCTGACCCCGTACAAGGAGCTTAGACGCATCCTCGAGAAAAAGGGAGGTTCAGTACTCGATCGCCCCCGAGAGCTGGTTGCCTGCTGGGGTTATCCCAACGCGCGGGAAGACGATCCGCTGCGCGCCGTACAGGCTGCTTGCGAGCTCTGTTCCCTCTCCGGGGCCCAAATCGCAACGATCGTCGATAGCGCTCTTGTTTCCGCGCCAACAGCTACGGACGCCCGCATCGAGTTCGACGATCTGATCTCGCGAGCAGTCCGCGAACTGGGAGAGGTGGGATCCCCTGGGTTCGTATTTGCGACCGATGCCGTTCGCGCGATGACTGATCGGCATTTCACATTCGCGTCAATCGGCACGATTTTTGAGCGCAGGGTTTGGCGCTTAATCGGCACAGAAAAAGCTGCTGAACTCACCCGAAAGCCCCGCAATCCACTTATAGGGCGTACCAACGAGGTCAGGGCCATCGACGAGGCCTGGGAACTCGTCATGGGGGGCCGGCCCGCATGTATTTCGATATGCGGCGAAGCCGGTATCGGCAAATCACAGCTTCTCCGTCATCTGGAGCAGAGAGCTCGAGCCGCTGGGGCACTCCTGCTCGCGGTCGCCTGCCGCCCGGAAGCCCGTCATACGCCGCTTCACCCGCTGCGGCAGGCCTTTCGGCTCTTGGAAGACTTTTCTGAGGACCAGCCGTTCAGGAAGACCGCAACGTGTCATGACCGCCAAATCATCCGGGCCTTTATCGCGGGCAATTGTTCGCCTCATCAATCGCGGCTTCAGGATCTGCTGCTTGAAGAAATCCGCTATCGCGCATCCGGCGCCCCTGTTCTCCTCGCCTTTGAAGATCTCCACTGGGCGGATCAGTACACGATCGACTTCGTGACCCAGGTCGGAACTCGCATCCATTTGCTAGGCCCAATCTGCCTCGCGTGGACCTCCCGCCATTCCGCACCTTTCGGCTTCAAGACTCACGCCCGCCGTACTCAACTGTGGCTCCAGAGGCTAAGCGCGCCGGATATCGTGCGCATGCTCAAATTGAGCATTGCAGGAAAGTCTCTCGCACCCGCGCTGCTTCGCCAGATCGCCAAGCGTTCCGAAGGCATTCCACTTTTCGCCCAGGAGCTTGCTCGCCTGTGCGTGGAAGCTGTGGACGCGCCTGACGAATTGCAGCCTCTGCTGGCGCCAGGGCCACTAAACCTTGTTCTGTCAGCCCGCCTCGATTCTCTTGGGCATCTAAAGCCGCTCGCTCAGGCAGCTTCCGTGCTCGGCAGGGAGTTCGACGTGGGTACCCTGGCCGCGGTTTTGCGGATCGACGGCATCAAGCTGCTGGTGGACCTCAACGAGCTCTCGAGGCAAGGAATTTTGGAGCTGGATCAGGCTGGTAAAGTTCCGCGCTTCCGTTTCACTCACGCGTTGCTTCGCGATGCCGCTTATGCGTCGATCATCGAAAACAGGCGAAAGACACTTCACGGGCGCGTAGCCGACGTATTGACGCGCGACCCGGCTTTCGCGGCGCAGGCCCCAGAAGTGATAGCTGGTCACTACGAGGCTGCAGGAGACGGCCGGGGTGCGTTCGTCTGGTGGTACAAAGCCGGCCTGCGAGCCGCAGAGCATTCTTCCGCCCGTGCAGCGGTTACTCACCTCAAACGAGCATTGAAGGCCCGGCAGCAGGATAGATCCGCGGGAACCGCCCAGGATGAAATCGAAATCCACCGCCTGCTCGGCATTTCGGTGGCCGCACTGAAAGGAAACGGGTCAGCTGAAGCAATCGCCTTGTTCGAGCGCTGCCTCGACCTCTCTCGCCGACACGGGGTCGAGGCAGACTTCGACGCGCTGTGGGCGCTCCATTCATGCTACCTCGTGCGGGGCGAAATGGAGCGCGCGCTCCCGATAGGTGATCAACTGACAGCCACAGCAGACCACAGCGGCATCGATGAGCGACGCCTCCGGGCTCACCGAATGCAGGGCCTGGCAAAGTTATTGGCTGGCCGGCTCGAGGAGGCCTTGGTTCATTACAGGCTGGTTCTTGAACTTTACGATGAGCGTCTCCACGCGGCGCTCCGCTTCAGGCACGCCTCGGATCAAGGGGCTCTCGCCTACGCCCATATGGCTTGGGCCGAAGCCATAGCCGGGCATACCGAAAACTCCGCGCGCCATGCTTTGGCGGCCTTGAGGCTCTCTTCTCGGCTGCAGCATCCGCACACCAGCGCTCACGTTTTGTGCATTCTGGCCGCCCGAGCACATGCCCTTGGCGAAAGGGGCGCCGCCTCCGCGCTGGCATTCGCGGGTAAAGCCTTGGGAGTAAGGCACGAATTTCCTTATTGGTCAGCGTGGGCTGATATTATTTTGGGCTGGGCGCACGCTGATCGGGCAGGCCTTTCCCCCATCCAAGGGGCCATCGAGGCTTACAAAAACACTGGCGCAATCCAGGCGCTACCATTTGCATTCTTGTTGCTCGCAGAAGCGGCTCTGGCCAGCGACCAACCTAGGATCTCTCTCATTGCCGCCACGGAGGGGTGGAATGTGGCAAATCGGCAAGGCCTGATGCTGTACGCGCCGGAGCTCCTCCGCGTTCAAGCCATCGCTGAATTACGGCTCGGTTCAGAAACGTCGATTATTCTTGATCTTATCAAACGCGCTGCTCAACTTGCTGCGCAGCAAGGAGCAAAAACGTTTTTTGTCCGTTGTGCGGAATTTCGGCTACACCCTTATGCAACACCTGCTACAGCCCCAGCTCAAGTAAGCACTCCCGGCTACTGAGTGCCAACCGTTGGAAAAGGTTGCGACTTTTTAACGTGACTTTCACTCGGGCTCCTGCCACGCTCATTCTGGAACCTCGGAACACGGCCTGCGTCGTCAACAAGAGGAGGGATTGCGCTCCGGCTAGATATTCGGAATCAGTCTATGATTAGAACTGAAGACTAAATCCGGGACTGCGATAATTCATTCATCGCAGCGTGTATCTGGCCTTGGCGCTGACTTTGGTGCAACGGCGATACCGATCGAAGCCACACTTCGACTTGGCCGAACCAAAAAGCGCAAGCATGCGTTTGATTAGCTGCGTCCATTCGAGTTCGGAGCTAACTGGCAAGCCGTTCGTTGTGAAAGGTCGGCCGATGACGCGCAGAGCGCTCATCAGAACGGCTCACTTTTGCCAGATGCGAGTGGCACGATATTTGGTTCCGCCACGCGTTGGTATGAAAGAAATCGATATTTTCATTCGTCCGCTGGAAATGCCGTATTTGTGTTAGGATATGTGAAACCGCAGTGGCGACGAAAATTGAGGCGGGCAAGTTGCCAAGTGGCCTTGGGCAACCCACCTCAAGGTTTATGGTGATGGCGTGAGGGATAGCCGTCACGACAGGGTGAGATCGCGAGAGCGAGAGCAAGCATGACCTCCGCAGAAGAGATTTTCAGCCTCTACGCGCAGAGCTACGACCAGCAGCGTCAGCAGGAGATGACGTTGCGTGAGTATCTCGAGGGCTGCCGCGAAGATCCGATGTTTTATGCGAGCGCCGCCGAACGCATGATCAAGGCGATCGGCGAGCCGACGTACATCGACACATCCAAGGACCCGCGCCTTGGGCGCATTTTCCTGAACAGGACTATCAAGGTTTATCCGACCTTCAAGGATTTCTACGGGCTGGAAGAGACCATCGAGCGCATCGTCGGATTTTTCAGGCATGCAGCGCAGGGCCTCGAAGAGCGCAAGCAGATCCTTTACCTCCTCGGGCCTGTCGGCGGCGGCAAGTCGTCACTCGCCGAGCGTCTCAAGGAGCTGATGGAAAAATGCCCGGTCTATGTGCTCAAGGCCGGTGACGAAGTCAGCCCGATCTTCGAAAGTCCCCTGGGCCTCTTCGACCCTGTCACAATGGGACAGCTACTCGAGGAGAAATATGGGATCCCTCGAAGGAAGCTGACTGGTCGGATGTCGCCTTGGGCGGTAAAGCGACTCGACGAGTTTGGAGGCGACATTTCCAAGTTCAAGGTGGTCAAGCTCTATCCGTCGCGTCTCCGCCAGATCTGCATCGCGAAAACTGAACCCGGGGACGAGAACAATCAGGACATCTCGTCTCTCGTTGGCAAGGTCGATATTCGGAAATTGGAGTTCCACGGCCAGAACGACGCCGACGCCTACTCGTACTCGGGCGGGCTCAATCGCACGACGCAAGGGCTTCTTGAGTTCGTCGAGATGTTCAAGGCGCCGATCAAGATGCTGCACCCCCTGCTCACTGCAACGCAGGATGGAACATACGTCGGCACTGAGAATGTAGGCGCGCTCCCTTACCAGGGTATTATTATCGCGCACTCGAACGAAGCCGAGTGGCAGAGCTTCCGTTCCAACAAAAACAATGAAGCATTCCTCGATCGTATCTGCGTCATCCAGGTTCCGTACTGCCTCCGCGTCTCAGAGGAGAAGAAGATTTACGAGAAGCTGCTCGCGCAGAGCGAGGTCGCAGGAGCTCCCTGCGCGCCTGGAACACTGGAGATGTTGGCCCAGTTTTCGGTGCTCACACGACTGAAGGAGCACGAAAACTCAAGCCTATTCTCGAAGATGCGGGTCTACGATGGTGAAAGCCTGAAGGATACGGACCCACACGCAAAGACGATTCAGGAATATCGGGACGCTGCTGGCATGAACGAAGGGATGGACGGCATGTCCACCCGTTTTGCCTACAAGGTTCTGTCGGAAACGTTCAACTACGACACGCACGAGGTGGCGGCCGATCCGGTTCACTTGATGTACGTCCTGGAGCAGGCGATCAAGCGAGAGCAGCTTCCGGAAGAAACAGAGAACCGGTATCTGGAATTCATCAAGGAGGAGCTCGCGCCTCGGTACGCCGACTTCATCGGCAACGAGATCCAGAAAGCCTACCTCGAATCCTATAACGATTTCGGTCAGAACCTGTTTGACCGTTACGTCGCTTATGCCGACGCCTGGATCGAGGATCAGGATTACAAGGATCCTGACACCGGGCAGCTCATGAATCGACAGCTCCTCGATCAAGAATTGTCAAAGATCGAAAAGCCCGCCGGGATCGCAAATCCAAAAGATTTCCGTTACGAAGTGGTCAAATTCGCTCTTCGCGCACGGGCGAAGAACGGCGGCAAGAATCCAAGCTGGACGTCTTACGAAAAGATCCGAGAAGTCATCGAAAAGCGGATGTTCAGTCAGGTCGAGGATCTGCTTCCTGTCATCAGCTTCGGTGCGAAGAAGGACGGCGAAACCGAGAAGAAGCACGAAGAATTTGTGAACCGCATGATCTCGCGGGGTTACACGCATCGGCAGGTGCGGCGCCTCGTCGAATGGTACATGCGGGTCAAGAAATCTGGATGAGGAGGTCGAGAGCGGGGCATGCACATCATCGACCGCCGTCTAAATCCCAAGTCGAAAAGTCTTGGAAATCGTCAGCGATTTCTCCGTCGTGCCAAGGCTGAAATCCGAGAAGCAGTTCGTGATGCTCTAAAACGGCGCAAGGTTTCTGAGGTCGACGGCGGCGAGAATATCCGCATTCGGTCGAAAGGGCTGCGGGAGCCGTCGTTCACCCTCGGCTCAAATACGGGAGAGCGTGACTTCGTTCTCCCTGGCAATCGGGAATACCGAGTTGGTGACGTCATTCGAAAGCCAGATGGCGGCGTTGGAGGTAGCGGGCACCGGGGAAGCCCTGATGGTGAGGGAGAGGATGATTTTGTTTTTAGCCTGACGAGAGAAGAATTCCTCGACCTTTTCTTCGACGATCTGAAGCTCCCCAACCTCGTCAAGGCGAAGCTTAAGGATTTGCGTGCGCCGGAACCTGTTCGTGCTGGACTGACCAGTGACGGTCCTCCGGCCAAACTTAATCGCATCAGAACAATGCGAAACAGCCTTGCACGGCGCATTGCCCTCCGCCGCCCCAAGCTTTCTGAGCTTGAGGAACTGGAAGCAAAGATCGCCGAGGAGGAAGCACGTCCTCAGCCAAACCAGGATTTGATTGCTTCCTTACGCGCGCAGCTCGCCCGCCTCACGCACCTGCGCAAAGTCGTTGCTTACATCGATCCGATTGACCTGAGATACAATCGCCACGAGCGCAGACCGAAGCCGAAAACACAGGCCGTTATGTTCTGTTTGATGGACGTCTCGGCGTCCATGACAGAATCCCTGAAAGATTTGGCCAAACGCTTCTTCATGTTGCTCCACCTCTTCTTGTCTCGGCACTATGCCGAAGTAGACGTCGTCTTCATTCGCCACACGACAACCGCTCAAGAGGTGGACGAAGAGACTTTCTTCCGAGACACGGAGTCGGGCGGCACAGTCATTTCGACGGCGCTGGAGGAAATGCTTCGTGTTGTCTCGGAGCGGTACCCGCCGGACGACTGGAACATCTACGCAGCGCAGGCTTCCGATGGACACAACTTCGACGATGATATGGAGCGCTGCATAACTCTTCTGGAACAAGAAATTTTGCCTATCTGCCAATATTTTGCCTACATCGAGGTCATGCCGGAGGCTCAAATCGCGCCCATGCAAAGTGTGGCTTGGGCCGGATACAGCGAGGTTGCACGCCGGCATTCGCATTTTGCAATGCGCCGCGTTTCATCGCCCGCCGAAATCTATCCGGTGTTCCGAGAGCTGTTTTCCGGCACTGCTACGACTACTGAAGAGAGGGCCGCGAGATGACAACGTTGCTCACCCGCCGCCCTCTGTTCGAGGGGGCTGAATGGAATTTCGACCTGCTAAAGAAGGGCTATGACGCGATTGAAGAGATTGGCGTCGGCGAAATGGGGTTGGATATTTATCCCAACCAGATCGAGGTGATCACTGCGGAACAAATGCTCGACGCTTACGCCTCGATTGGCATGCCGAACATGTATCGGCACTGGTCCTTCGGCAAGCATTTTGCTCGCGAGGAAATTCTTTACAGGAAGGGCGCCCGCGCGCTCGCCTACGAGCTTGTGATAAATTCCAATCCCTGCATCAACTATGTCATGGAAGAAAATACCATGACGATGCAGATGCTCGTCATGGCGCACGCGGCCATGGGACATAACCACTTTTTTAGGAATAATTATCTTTTTCGTCAGTGGACCGATGCTTCCGCCATTCTCGATTACTTGCGGTTTGCGAAAGACTACGTCGCAGCATGTGAAGAAAAATACGGTCTCGATGCGGTTGAAGCGGTTCTGGACAGCGCCCATGCTCTGATGGCCCAGGGAATTAGCCGTCACCCCGTACGCCGCAAATCGCGCACTGACCAGCAAGAGCGCGAAATCAAGCGGCGAGAACACCAGGAACTAACCTACAACGAGCTCTGGCGAACACTTCCGCGTCGTCAAAGACCGGAAAAGCCCATAACTCCCGAAGCCAGGGAAGCCGAAGAAGAAAGCCAGTCCCTAGGCCTGCCTCAGGAGAATCTTCTGTATTTTCTTGAAAAGCACGCTCCCAAGCTCGAGGATTGGCAGCGCGAGCTCTTGCGCATTGTCCGCATGCTGGCGCAGTACTTTTATCCCCAGCGCCAGACCAAGGTCATGAATGAAGGCTGTGCGACCTTCGTGCACTATGAGATCATGAATCGGCTGTACGACAAGGGCCTCCTGACAGAAGGCTCTATGCTCGAGTTTATGCACAGCCACTCTTCTGTAGTTTACCAACCTCGTTTTGACGATAAGCACTTCGGCGGCTTCAATCCTTATGCGCTTGGCTTCGCCATTATGCGAGACATCAAGCGCATCTGCGAGGAGCCTACACCTGAGGATCGCGAATGGTTTCCAGAGATCGCCGGAAGCGGTGATGCGCTTGGAACACTCAAAGAAGCATGGGCCAACTTTAGGGATGACAGTTTCATACTCCAGTATCTATCACCAAAGGTGATGCGGGACTTTAGGTTATTTCAGATACATGACAATACGAGCTCGTCCTTCGTCGAGGTAAAAGCAATTCACGACGATGCAGGCTATCGCCAGATTCGCCGCGTGCTTTCAGAGCAATACGATGTTGCTGCTCGGGATCCGGACATCCAGGTTGTCAACGCGGATCTTTCCGGTGGCCGCAGACTAACCCTCCAGCACCGCGTTCGTCGCGGCGTGCTGCTCGACAAGGATCAGTGCGACCGCACTCTCCAGCACGTCGCTCACCTCTGGGGCTATCGGGTGAAAATGATCGAGGTAGATGCAGAGACCGGAAAGGTTCTGAAAGAGCATGAAGCTCTGCCTCTGCCGTAATGTGCTCGTCAAATCAGCTTGTTAGCCGTACGATATGGCGATACTTTACGCGCAATGGTGTTCTGCGTTTAACCTCCCAAGTATTTTCGCTGTCTCAGCTGCACCATCCAACTTGATACTCAAAGTCGGTTGAGGAAGATTAAGGGCACGATCGATTGCGGTCGCAAGCGCTTGTGGGGAAAGTTTGTTTTCCGGTAGAACAACCCCAAATCCTTCTTCTTCAAGCAGGCGCGCGCGACGTGCCTGCTCTGTTTCCCCCCAGCCCGAAAACGGAACGAAGACCGCTTTGCAACCAGCAACAAGAACATCCGCCACAGTATTATACCCGGCTTGCGAAATTGATAGCCTTGCCCTTCCCAATACGTTCACCAAGTCAGGGACAAAATGTTCCAAGGTGATGCCGAGGTCTGCCGCTCGTGCACGCAATTGATCGAGCCAAGCGCTGTCGACATTCGGACCAGTCAAGATCAGCCACCGCCCGTGCGCCATGGTTGTCATTGATTTCGATGCTACGGCCGTCTCTATTAACCTCCGGCCCACCGCGCCGCCACCTGCAGATACCACAACATCCGCAACGAATGCCGGCGATTGACTATGATCGATCACCGGAGCAACCAATCCTGAGTAACAAGCCAAGTCTTCAATCTCACTCACAAGAGGAAATGTTGATCCGAAAGAAATCAACCGTGGATCACCATGAACAATGACATGATCGAAGTACCGGCGTGCCAGATCAACAACTTCGCGACTACGCTCCACCCGATTTCCTTCCTGCAGAATGTCCCGGACCGATGATATAATAAGAGGTCTATATCTCCTCTCTTTCGCCGCCTCCAATAACGGCAACAACTCAAACCTCATCTGCCGACGGCCGAAAGGGAATGTCTCAGTCACGAGCACATCTGGCCTGACCGAAAGAAATATCTCCCGCAAGATTCGCGCTCGATGGGCTTTGTCCTCGTCCGTGACCGGCTTTCCCTTTTCCGTAACGAGACAACTGAAACCTCCGTTGACCACCTTTAAGGGCGGCAACTGGATCACCGTCATCCCCCCGAGATCTAAATTTGCAACCGGGTTTCCCCCCGCTACAAGATGGATTTCAAATCCCGCGTTTCTTAACGCCCAACAAATCCGTGCCGCACGAATTAGGTGACCAATTCCGAGTAGGTGCTGCACGTAAAATAGGACGCGGGCCATCACACAACATCTAATTTATTCAGCTCGCAGCTGGATTTCTCAAACAGGCTGCAAAGCGTGCTGCTCGATTGGCGAAAGTCAAAGTTGGCTCGTATGTGCCTTTCCCCTGCAGCTGCCAACCTGGCGCGGAGATGCGGATCGCAGATGAGCGTAGCTAGAGCGCGAGCAAGTTCTGCCGGATCTCCGGGTGCCACTAGAAGTCCTGTTTCCCCATCACGAATAAGTTCTGGAATGCCTCCTACCGTTGTGGAGATGCAGGCAAGTCGTTGGCTCAGTGCCTCCAGAAGGACATTTGGAAGCCCGTCACGATCCCCGTCCCCTGCTTCCCGGCAAGGTAGCACGAAAATGTCGGAAGCGCGGTATGCCCCGATAACTTCGGGCTGGGTCCTGGCTCCCCAGAACTGAACACGATCAGCTATACCGAGCTTGAATGCCTTTTTCCTTAGAGACTTCAATAAGGGTCCTTGACCGATATGCGTGATGCGCCAGTTGAGTTCCTTCGGAACTTTCGCCAATGCGATGAGAAGAGTATCCAATCCCTTCTTTTCAACGGCACGGCAAACGGTGAGCAAGTGAACAGGCTGCTTAGGGTCTAGACCATCCCGCTGATGAACTCTGGCTGCAGGAGGCGGAAACCTCGTGAAGTCAAGACCATGATAAACTAAGCGTACGAGAGAGCCATCGGGCGCCAACTGGTTGAGCCTATGCTGCCCGGCCTGAGTGCAGGTGACCACCCATCGAGCGGAACAAAGGTGATTTTTTAACTCCCAATCCGGTGACGTCCAAATATCTTTCGCGTGTGCTGACAAACTCCACGGCAAGCCCTTCAACATACTTGCGTAACGCGCTACGGCCGACGGTGCATGAATGAAGTGTGCGTAAATCCACCACGTATCAGGAGGCATCTCTGTAGCAAGGACCAGAGCTTGCCCCAAACGTCGCACGCGGCTCGGACGAAAATCTCGCGCCAAATCAGACAGCCACGCGCGCAACGTTAGGCGAAAACCAGGCAGCTGACGTGCTGAGCTTAGCGCCCGAAGCACACGAAGAGGGGCTTGGTACAGGTACTCTGGCAAATAGAGAATTGGCGCCCTAATTTCCCTATGAATAGGATGAACAGTGCCGTCGGTTGGCCGACGCATAGATACAATGACCAGGCGGAAACCGGCCCGCTCGAGCATCCATAGCTCTTGTGCAACAAACGTTTCGGATAACCGTGGATACCCCTTCACCACAACAACTAGTGTGCCCCGACCTGTCACCCAAGATCTCCTTTAGGTGTTCGCAGGCAGCAATACGGGGCGGCCCATGGACTGCAGATAAGAGCCAACCATTTCTGATATGGAATTGAGCCCCTCCAGGTCCAGCACGTTATCCTGCATAGACGGCAAAGGACGTTCGGGTAGTCTACGAAGGGCTTCCGCCATCGTAGATGGGTCGTCAGCTGCCCCCGTGTTTAGCATATCGACTAGTCCGAGCTCCGCTGCTCGTGTGGCACGGATTAGCTGCTCACGACGCGGGCGATCTCTGGGCACCAACAAGGCCCTCTTATCGAACGAAAGAATTTCGCAGAACGTATTGTAGCCACCCATGCTGACGAT
>PKEY01000111.1 GCA_002919265.1 Hyphomicrobiaceae bacterium
AGCGTGCGGTGATATTCGATGCGCATATTGGTGGAGTGGACGGAGCGCTGTTGTCGGTCAGAGTTTCAAATGGGAGCCACGGATCTGGTACAGGGTCAAAGCCGTGGCGACCGCAAGATTGAGGCTGTCGAGCTTGCCGGCCATGGGGATTTTCACGAGGCGATCACAGGCCGCGGCTACTGTGTCCGACAGTCCCGGACCTTCGCTGCCCATCGCCAGAAGAACCGGCCCGCGATAGGTCACCGCGCGAAAATCCTCTTTTGCCGCCAGATGCGTGCCGACCATTTCGCCCGGCCAGGTTTTTCGCCACGCCAGGAATTTTTCGCGATCTATTTTCACCAAGGGGACGGCGAAGATCGAGCCCATGCTGGCCCGCACGGCTTCGCGAGAGTACGGGTCGCAGCAAGTGCCGATGAGCATGACACCTGCAGCGCCGACCGCATCCGCTGTGCGAATGATGGTGCCGAGATTCCCCGGATCTCGAACTTCCTCGAGCGCCACCCAGACGCTGTTCTCTGAAAGCGATGCGGCCGCGGGCGGCTCATGCCAGGCCTGCGGAAACACCGCGATCATGTTTTGCGGATTTTCCTTGGAAGCGATCTTGGCCAGCACCGCTTCGTTCACTTCCAAAATTTCGGCGCCGGACCGTTCCGCCCAATTGACGAGCTGACGGTGCACGTCGCCATCGGCAGCATCGGGCCGATAGAGAAGCGTTTTCGGGCGCCAGCCGTGCTCGCGCGCTGTCATCAGCACTGAGGCGCCTTCGGCAATGAAAAGCCCGGTTTCCCGGCGCACTTTCCGCATCTCCAGCGCCCGCACCGCCTTCACGGTCGGGTTCTGCAGGCTGGTGACGAGGCGATGTTGCGGAGGCCGACGGTCCGGGCGCGTCATGGCGAAGACCATCGCGAGAAAAGTGAGGTGCCAATGGCGCGGCCGCCGGACTGATCGATGATGGCGAGCTCGCCGCTTTCGATCTGGCCGCCGCGGTCAGTCAGCATTTCCCGCACGAGGCCGTCGATGGCCAATGCCGAGGCGCGGATCGCGTAGGCGGTCAGGCAAAGATGTGCACAAGCAGGATCGAGCAGCTGTGCGCAATCCCGCATCAAGTCGGGCAAATGCTCGAAAAGATCCCAGACTTCGTTGTTGGGGCCACGGCCGAACTTGGGCGGATCGACGAGGATCATGTGATAGGTCCGGCCACGGCGCACCTCGCGCGCAGCAAACTTGCGGGCATCGTCCAAGATCCAACGGATCGGCGCCTCAGTGAGACCGGAAGCAGCCTGATTTTCCTTTGCCCACGCGATTGCTTTCTTCGATGCGTCGACGTGCACCACCTCTGCGCCCGCTCTGGCTGCGATGAGCGAGGCGGCGCCGGTATAGGCGAACAGGTTCAGCACACGAGGCCGTGTGCCGTTTACCCGCTGCAGGCCTTCGCGCATCCATTCCCAGTGTGGCAGCTGCTCTGGGAAAAGCCCGAGATGCCGGAAGGCGCTCAGGCGGCAGAGCATCGTCACGCCGGCCACTTTCACGGGCCAAGACTCCGGCACTGGCTTGTCGACGCGCCAGCGTCCTTTCTCCTCGTCCTCGCTTCCTGAAAAGACAGCGTTTGCAGATGACCAACGTTCCGCCGGCAGACGCTGTTGCCACATCGCCTGGGGCTCCGGCCGGTCAACGGTGATGTTGCCAAACCGCTCGAGCTTGCGCCCATTGCCGGAATCGAGAAGGGCGTAGTCGGGAAAGCCGGCCGTCGTGACGAGCGAGAGCGATATCGGTCGTTGGGCCGATTTTTCAAGCTCTGCGATTTTCGGTCGGCGCGTCATCAAGAGCGTGCGCTTTTCGACTCACTGCACCGATTGTGGTCTGTTCGACGCCAATCGTCAGTACTTTGGTGATCCGATCAGGCCTCGGCCAGAACCCGCGCATTCGCCCTGAGTGAGGCTTCGGTCACCCGAACGCCCAGGCCCGGACCGTCCGGCACCACAACGTGGCCACTGCGCAGGGGCACGCGTTCTTCCAGCACGTCCTCCGTCAGCACGTAATGCGGCATGTAGAACTCGCAGCCAAGGGAAATGCCCGGCGTTGCGGCGATCAGCTGCGTACCGGCTGCAAGCGCAATGCCGCCTTCCCAAAGGGTTCCGCCGTAGCCGGGCAAACCTGCGGCGTCTGCGATAGCCATCAGTCCTTGCGCCTTGAACAGGCCGCCACACTTCATCAGCTTCACGGAGATTGCATCGGCTGCCTTGAGCCGGATGACTTCCATCAGATCGACAGCATCGTAACAGCTTTCATCGGCGAGGATTGGGGTGTCGAGAGCAGAAGCGAAAGACGCCATGGCGTTCAGATGAGGCCGCGGCACGGGCTGCTCGATAAAGGTCGGCGCGAAGTGATCCACGTCGCGCAACTTCTTGATGGCGTCGAACGGATCGAGCGCCTGATTGTAGTCGACACGGAGATCGATAGTATCACCGAACTCTGTACGGATGGCTTCCAGGTGGGCGAGATCCTCGCGGTGATCGTGGACCCCGGTCTTTACCTTGAAGATGCGCGTGCCAGCGGGGACCATTTCTTTCATGCGAGCGAGGTCGGCAGCAAAGTCGGGATCCGCAATCGAGAAGGATAACGGGATCGTGTCGCGCACGCGCCCGCCAAGAAGATCGGCGATCGACAATCCGGTCGCGTGGCCGAGAATATCGAGCAAGGCCATTTCCACTGCGACCTTCGCTTCGGCGTGACCAACGAGCGCTTTGTCCATCTTTGCCATGAGGGCACGGGCGCGCTGCACGGGATGCCCAAGCACAAGCGGCCGCAAATAGATGTCGAGGGCCGCGAAAGCCGCCTCCGCTGTTCCGGTGAAGACCTCCCATGGTGCAGCTTCGCCCCACCCAACGATGCCGTCGCTGGACGTGAGCTCGACCAGCACGCGTTTCACCGTTCCGCCGACGTTACCAACCCCCTGTCGGCGAGCCATCTTGATGGGGCTTTCGATGAGAAAAACGCGCATCCGCTCGACAATCTGCGTCTCGCGGACCGCGTCGGCATGCGTGCCGGAATTGCTCATGAAAAGACTCTCGAGTTGTGTGCTGGCTTGATCAGCCACGCCTGTGGAAGTGCGAAAGGAATGCCTGCGTCGCCGGTTCGCGCGGGTTGTCGATCACCTCTCGCGCAGGGCCCTCTTCGACAACGAGGCCGTCCCGCATGAACACTACCCGGTCCGCCACTTCGCGTGCGAAGGCGATTTCGTGGGTGACGATCACCATCGTCATGCCCTCTGCAGCGAGGGCCCGCATGACGCCGAGCACTTCTCCGACGAGCTCCGGATCGAGCGCCGAGGTCGCCTCGTCGAAGAGCATCACCTCCGGGTTCATGGCGAGCGCGCGGGCGATGGCAACGCGCTGCTTCTGACCGCCGGAAAGCCGGCTCGGATACTCATCTGCCTTGTCCGCAAGGCCAACCTTGGCAAGCAGCGTGCGCGCCAGCTCTGCCGCCTCGGCCTTCGGCTTCCGCAGGACGGTGACCGGTCCCTCCATGACGTTTCCGAGCGCCGTCATGTGCGGGAACAGGTTGAAGTGCTGGAACACCATGCCTGTGTTCGCGCGGAAGCGGGCCAGTTCGGACGAGCTGGGCAGTTTCGTGCCGGGGCCGAACGCGAAGCTGTGCTTCCCGACCCGCACGCGACCGCCGTCCGGTGTCACCAGCAGGTTGATGCAGCGGAGGAGCGTGGACTTGCCGGAGCCGGAGGGGCCGATCAGAGCCACCACGTTGCCGGCATCCACGTTGAAGTCGATGCCCCTGAGCACCTCCAATTTTCCGAACTGCTTGCGCAGCCCCGAAATTTCGATCTTGGGTTCCTGCTGCATCGTTGCTCAGTCACTCGTGGCCAGCTTCTTCTCGCCCTGCCGCACGATGATCGTCAGTGGGAAAAGAAATACGAAGTAGATGATGGCGACAGCGGTGTAGATCTCGAGGGGCCGAAAGCTGTCGTGGGCTGCGATTTGCCCCTGGTAGACTAGGTCCGGCACCGCAAGAACGGAGACAAGAGAAGTATTCTTGAACTGGATGATCGACTGGTTCATCAGCGGTGGAACCATCCGCTTGAGAGCCTGCGGGAGCACGATCCGCCGCATGGCCTGGAAGGGCGTCATTCCGAGCGCCAGCCCCGCTTCCTTCTGACCAGGGTCGATCGACACGATGCCGCCACGAATGATCTCTGCGTAAAACGACCCGCCATAGAGGGACAGCCCGAGGATCGAGGCGGTTACGGCCGACATCTCGACGCCCGTCAGGATCGGCATCGCGTAATAGAACCAGATCAGCTGCACCAGCACGGGCGTGCAGCGAAAGACCTCAATGTACGCGTGGGCGATCCAGCGCAGAGGCGCAAACCTGGACAATTTGGCAAGGCCGGCGAGAAGGCCGACGAGAAGCCCGAGTATAACAATCGCAATCGTGAATCCGACAGTCACCCCGAGGCCGTTCAGGAACAGCCATCGGTAGCTCCACAGGATTCCGAAGTCCCACTGATACATGCGTACCTGCCAGGAAAAAGAACCCCGGCCCGCGAGGTGCCCGCGGGCCGGTCTCGAACTCAGCCTTACCCCGCGGGGATGATCAGAGCGTGATGCCAGCCATGTCGGCCTCGGAGATGCCGACAAGCTCCATGTTCTTGACGATGACGGAGCGGATCAGGCCCAGACCCTTGTTGAACTCGATCCAGGTGTTCACGTAGTCGCGCCAGGTCTTGTCCGCCTCGCGCCGGAAGCCCGCGTTCGAGGTCGTCGCGAACACCGGGGTGGGAATGATGACGTTCCCGAGGTTCGGGTTCTTCTTGGTCATGGTGAGCGACAACATCATCACGATGCACTGCGCGTCGACGCGGCCGGCCATCAGCGCGGCAGCGGCTTCGTCAGCCGTCTTGAAGCGTGAGATCTGGGCTTTCGGGCAAAGGCGGGTTGCGACCTGATCCTGCGAGGAGCCCGCGTCGACGGAGATCCTAATGTTAGGATCGTTGAACTGTTCCCACGTCTTCAGATCGAGCCCCTTGCGGCCGATCATTGTGAACGCATTGTTGAAGACGGGCACAGAGAAGTCGATGACGAGCGCCCGCTTGGGCGTTGGATTGAGGCCGAAGAAAATATCGATCTTGCCAGCCTGGAGGTCGAGAACGGAATTGCCCCAGGTCGTCTCGGTGATTTCAAGCTCCGCCTCGAGCTCGTCAGCCAGGGCCTGCGAAAGGTCAATGTAGAAGCCGCCCCACTTACCCGTCGAAAGGTCCTTCATGTAATAGGGTGCGGCTCCGGCCACGGCACCAATGCGCAGCTTCTTCGTGCGCATGATGCGTTCAAACGTGCTCTCTTCCTTTTGCTGAGCGACAGCCGGCGTCACGCCCGCGCCCATGACGGCGCCCAATGAACCAGCTCCAGCGATAGCCGCAAAATTTCTGCGCGTGATCATCGGAAGGACCCCCACCCGTTGCTGTGCGGAACTGCAGCGAACATTCCCCTGCTGCGTTTGATCTTTCAAGAACTTTTGCCGGCTGGAGGGCCTAGTCGAGGCGTCGCGCTGCCATTGGGGCCGCCTTTGCGGTCTCCAGGCTTCGAGCGCTGATGACCAGAAAGAAAAATAATTTGCTTCTAGAGGCGCCATGAGGCAGCGTCTTGAGCATGGGTGGCCTTAAATTCGCGCATTTCGCGGCAAATTTTTGTTGACTTGGGAGGTCGTGCTCGGCACATACGAGCCGTGTCCCGTGATCGGAGGGAGTTGGATTCAAAATGTCGAGAAACAACCGCTGGTTCGCGCCAACGCTATTGAGCGGCTTGATCGCCGTTGGCGCGCTGTCGCCGGTGCTGGCTGCGGACGAAAAGCCCAAGCGCGGTGGAACGTTGTTCTACCACATGGTCGCAGAGCAGCGGGTGCTGAACCCAGCACTGCGCGCCTCAAACGGCGTGTACGAAATCACCGGCAAGATCGTCGAGCCGCTGATTGACCGGACCTATGACGGCTACGTCGGCGTGCTGGCAACAGAATGGTCGTCATCCGAGGACGGTAAGACGATCACGTTCAAGCTGCGGGAGGGCGTGAAGTGGCACGACGGCAAGCCGTTCACGTGCGACGACGTCTCCTTCACGGCGATGAACTTCTGGAAGACGCTGTTGAACTACAGCTCGACGCTTCAGGCCAACCTTGAGGCCGTGGACTGCCCGGATCCGCACACGGCGGTCTTCCGCTATTCGCGGCCAATGCCGCTCAATCTGCTCGTGGCGGCTCTGCCCGACCTCGGCCATCCTTTGCCGAAGCACCTCTATGAGGGAACGGATTTTCTCAGGAATCCGCACAACGCAGCGCCGGTCGGCACGGGGCCGTTCAAGTTCGTGAAGTATGAGCGCGGCCAGTACGTGATCGCGGAACGCAACGAGGACTACTGGCGCGGCAAGGAGTATCCTTATCTCGATCGGATCGTGTGGCGGTTCATTACGGATCGCTCGGCCGCTGCTGCTGCCCTCGAGGCGGGCGAGATCCACGAATCGGGCTTCAACGGCATCTCGATGGCCGACATCGAGCGGCTGTCGAAGGACTCGCGCTTTGACGTCGGCACCAAGGGGTACGAGAACAACGTCGCGCACAGCACGATCGAGTTCAACCACCGCAACCCGGCGCTGGCTGACGTCCGCGTGCGCCGCGCCATCTATCACGCGCTCGACATCGACCGCGCCATCAAGACCATCATGCGCGGCTACGCAAAGCCGGGCCGTGGGCCAATTCCGTCGACTGGCGGTGCGAATTACACCGACGACGTGAGGGTCTATGAGTACAATCCGGAAAAGGCGAAAGCCTTGCTCGATGAAGCTGGCTACAAGCCTGGTCCGGACGGGACCCGCCTGAAGCTGCGGCACCGCGTGGCGCCGTGGGGTGAGTACACGCAACTCTGGGCAGAGTTCTTCGCGCAGTCCATGCGCGAGATCGGGATTGACGTGACGCTAATTACCGGCGACGCGCCGGGCTTCCTGAACGCCGTGTACCGCGATCATGACTTTGACACGGCCAACGGCTGGCACCAGTTCCGTGCTGACCCGGCTGTTTCGACGATGGTCTGGCTGCGCAGCGGCGCGCCGGTCGGCACGCCGTGGTCGAACCAGTTCGGCTATAAGAACGAGAAGCTGGACCAGATGATCGACGACGCGGCTTCGGAGCTCGATCCGGAGAAGCGCGCGAAGATGTACCACGAGATCCAGCGCCTCGTGATGGAGGAGGTTCCGATCATCTTCGCCATCGAGCACCCCTTCATCTCGGTGACGAACAAGAAGGTGAAGAACCACCACAATACGCCGCGCTGGAACTCTTCGTCCGCCTACGACACGTGGCTGGATGAGTGAGGCCAGCGAAGGGAAAAATTCCGGACCGGCCTGGGGCTAGATTCCCCGGCGCTGGTCCGGAAGCATCTCAGCGGGCCCTGCAATGCGTGGGCTGATGGTTTGAACGGGTCAGCAGAAAATGCTGAGTTATCTCTTGAGGCGAATTCTGCAGGCCGTGCCGGTCGTTCTCATCATCATGATCGGCACCTTCCTGCTTCTGAAGCTCGCGCCAGGCGACACCGTCGACGCGCTTGTTGGTGACATGGGTGGTGCTGATCCGCAGGTCATTGCGCGCTTGCGGGCGGAGTACGGGCTCGATCAGCCAGTCTGGGTGCAGCTCTGGATTTACATGAAGAAGCTTGCGACCTTCGATTTCGGTTGGTCGTTCGTGCACGAGCAGCCGGTTGCGACGGTCCTTTTCGATCGCCTCGGGAACACGCTGCTGCTAATGGTCTCCTCGCTGCTGTTTGCCGTCAGCATCGGCTCGCTGCTCGGCATGATCGCAGCGCGAAAAGCCTATTCGCTGACCGATAACATCATCAGCACGCTCGGGCTGCTTTTCTACGCCACGCCGAGCTTTTTCCTCGGCCTCATGATGATCGTGCTGTTTTCGGTGAAACTCGGGTGGCTCCCGGTGGGCGGCATTCAAACGATTCCGTCGTTCTATACAGGTTGGGCCTACGTCTGGGATATTGCCCGCCACCTCATCATGCCGACGGCGTCGCTGTCCCTGATTTATCTTGCGCTTTACATGCGGCTGATGAGGACCAGCGTCCTCGAGGTGGCCGAGCTCGATTATGTGCGCACGGCACGCGCAAAAGGCGCGAGCGAAATGCGCATCATGATCCACCATATCGCGCGCAATGCGCTGTTGCCGGTCATTACGCTTCTGGGCGTTCAGTTCTCGACGATCCTCGGCGGTTCGGTGGTGATCGAAACGGTGTTCTCGATCCCCGGCCTTGGCCAGCTCGCCTATCAGGCTGTGATCCAGCGTGACATGAACGTGCTCATGGGGCTCGTTTTCCTGAGCTCGCTGGTGGTCATCGTCGTGAATTTCCTGATCGATCTGCTCTACGCCAGCCTCGATTCCCGGATTGAACTGTCATGAGCCTTGTCGAAACCCATATCGAGGCCGCACCTCCTTCGGGTTGGAGCGAAATGTGGCGGCGCTACCGGCGCAACCGCGCTGCCGTGCTGGGCCTCATTTTACTTGTCCTTGTTCTCCTGATGGCCGCGACGGCTGGCCTGGTCGAGCCGGACGATCCATTGCGTCGTGCTGGTGAGCCGCTCACGCCGCCGTTCACCAGCTTGGCAACGCCGCTTGGCACCGATCAATTGGGCCGCGATATTCTCGCGGGCATTTTCCATGGAGCGCGCACGTCGCTGCTTATCGGAATTACGTCCACGGTTATCGCGATCAGCATTGGCATTCTGGTCGGGGCAATTTCCGGCTATTTCGGTGGCTGGATCGACGACGTGCTAATGCGGATCACCGAGGCGTTTCAGACCATTCCAAATTTCGTGCTGCTGCTCGCGCTCGTCGCGATCATGGGCTCATCGCTTGAGAACATGATCCTTGCCATCGGAATCGTATCGTGGACGGCCCCGGCACGGTTGGTGCGCGCCGAATTCCTTTCGCTGCGCGGACGCGAATTCGTGGAGGCGGCGCGCAACCTGGGCGTCAGCGATGCGGGCATTATTTTCCGTGAAATTCTGCCTAATGCCCTGCCGCCGGTGATCGTATTTGCCTCAGTTATCATGGCCATTTCCATTCTGCTGGAATCGGCGCTGGCCTTCCTCGGACTTGGCGATCCGAACTACGCAAGTTGGGGCAACATGATCGGCATGGGCCGATCGGTTTTGCGCACGGATTGGTACTGCGTCGCCATTCCCGGCATCGCGATCATCATTACCGTCCTGGCGTTCAGCTTGATCGGCGAAGGTCTCAACGAGGCCGTAAATCCACGTCAGAAAAAATCATGAGCGTGTTCACTAAACCTGAGCCGATCCTCGAGATCGAAAACCTGAAGATCGCCTTGCCGGAGGGTTCCGATCGTCCATTCGCCGTGGACGGGTTGACGCTCTCCGTGCACCCCGGCGAAATCGTCTGTCTCGTCGGTGAAAGCGGCTCGGGCAAGACGCTGGCGGCCTCAGCCGTGATGCGCCTGTTGCCAGAGCCGCGCGTCCGAGTCGCGGGCGGCACAATCCGCTTCGAGGGGCGGGAAATCTATTCTCTTTCGTCCGCCGAAATGCGCAGCCTGCGCGGCAGCCGGATGGCGATGATCTTCCAGGAGCCGATGGCGGCGCTCAATCCGCAAAAGCGGATCGGCTGGCAGATCGAGGAAGTGCTGCGGATTCACACGTCGCTGTCGCGAAAGGAGCGGCGCGCGCGCGTTTTGGAAATCCTGGAGCAGGTGCGGATTCCCGATCCTGCGTCGACGATCAACGCCTATCCGCACCAGATTTCGGGTGGCCAGCGCCAGCGCGTGATGATCGCCATGGCGCTCATTCTGCAGCCAAAACTGATCATCGCGGACGAGCCGACCACGGCGCTCGACGTGACGACGCAGCTGCAAATTTTGAAATTGATCCGTGATCTGCAATCGCAATTCGGCACCGGCGTTCTTTTCATCACCCACGACTTCGGTGTCGTGGCGGAAATAGCGGATCGCGTCGCAGTGCTGAGGCATGGTGAGCTGGTGGAGCAGGGGGCCGCATCTGACGTACTGAACCGCCCGAAACACCCTTACACCCAAGCTCTTATCGCCGCCGTGCCGGACCTCAGGCCGCCAAAGCCGAAAAAGCTTGAAGGTGCGCCGGTCGTCTTGCGCGTCGATGGCCTCCGGAAAGTCTTCAAGCCCAAGCGTAGTCTTTTCGGCGCGAAACGGAATGAGGTCGTTGCCGTCGACGATGTTTCGTTCGTGCTCAGAAAGGGAGAAACGCTGGGCATCGTGGGCGAAAGCGGATCGGGAAAAACGACCGTCTCTCGCTGCATCACCCGGCTCATTGAGCCGGATGGCGGCTCCGTCAAGCTCGGCGATACGGATGTGCTGAGCGCTTCGCGTAGCGAGCTGAGAGCACTCCGCCGGCATGTGCAGATGGTTTTCCAGGATCCGATGGCATCGCTCAACCCCCGCAAGCGCGTGGTGGATATCATCGCCCAGGGCCCGATCGTCCATGGCGAGGACCCTGAGAAAGCGCGGGCGCGAGCGCGTGAGTTGTTGGCTCTTGTCGAGTTGAGCCCGGCGGCGGCCGATCGTTATCCGCATGAATTCTCCGGCGGCCAGAGGCAGCGCATCGGCATTGCGCGCGCATTGGCGCTTAACCCGCAAATCATCATCGCGGATGAGCCAGTTTCTGCACTCGACGTTTCGGTGCAGGCACAGGTGCTGAAGCTGCTGGCTGATTTGCGGGACCGCTTCTCGCTTTCGCTAATTTTCGTGACCCATGACTTGCGGGTTGCCGCGCAGCTTTGCGATCGCGTGGCCGTCATGCAGAAAGGCAAGATCGTCGAGATCGGTCCAACGGCGACCGTTTTCGCGAATCCATCGCACCCCTATACACGGCAATTGCTGGATTCCGTTCCGGGCAGGGATTGGAGTCCACCGGTGCTGACCGGCACTGCAGCGTGAATTTCTATGGAGCAGCCGCGTCCATGACCACCACAATCGAATGGCCCAAATCCATTTGGGCCGACGTAACGCCCGCACGCACGCCTGCGCCGCCGCTTGAGGGAGAAAAGCAGGCGGAAGTCATTGTGATTGGCGGCGGTTTTTCGGGCCTTTCGACCGCGTTGCATTTGGCGAAACGGGGCCGCCAGGTCCTGCTGCTCGAAGCGATGGCGGTCGGTTGGGGGGCGTCCGGTCGCAACAATGGTCAGGTCATTCCCACCATGTCAGCCGCCGAGCCGGATCAGTTCGTCGAACGCTTTGGTGAAACGGGCGAGCGGATGGCGCGGCTGATCGGTCAGAGCGCCGAATATCTGTTTCGGCTTGTCGAAGCCGAAGGAATTGACTGTGAAGCCGAGCAAACCGGCTGGTTTCAGCCGGCTCATTCTCCGGGACGTATCAAGCTCAGCGAAAAGCGGGTCGAAGCGTGGCGGCGCTATGGCTCACCCGCTGAGTTGTTAGACCGTGAGGCGGCGAGAAAACTTCTCGGGTCGGATTTCTGGTATGGCGGCATGCTCAATCCCACGGGTGGGCACATCAATCCGCTCGCGCTTGCCCGCGGGCTGGCCGCGGCCTGCGAGCGTTACGGCGTGACGCTGCATGAGACTTCGCCGGTAACGGGATACGCTCGGGAAGGTGATGGCTGGCGTGTGCGCACGCCGAAAGGGTCGGTACGCGCCCGTGCGGTGGTCCTGGCGACGAACGCCTACACGGACGCCATCAATGAGCGCCTTGAAACGCGCATCTCCCGGCAGATTGTGACAATTCTCTCATGGCAAATGGCCAGCGAGCCGCTTGGCGACAATATCCGCGCCACCGTCGTGCCAGGGCGGCAGGCCGTTTCGGATACGCGCGCCGATCTGCGCTTTTTCCGCTACGACGCCCGCAATCGGTTCATCACGGGCGGCTCCGTGCTTGGCTCGCGTAACGCCGAGGCGCGGGTGGTTGCGCGGACGACGGAAAATATCACGCAGGCCTTTCCGCAACTCAAAGGAATCCGGTTCACGCACGTATGGAGCGGGCGCATCGGCATTACGCAGGACCGCTTTCCCCACTTCCATCGTCTTGGGCCGGATTTCTGGAGCTGGACCGGCTGCAACGGCCGCGGGGTGGCATTGTCTGTCGCATTGGGACGCGAGCTCGCTGCCGCAGTCGACGGCGTCTCTCCGAAAGAGCTGGCGTTGCCGTTGACCGAGCCGGAACCCATCCCGTTCCATCCCATAGCCAAGCGGATCGCTCCGCTTATTCTCGCCTGGTACAAGCGCCGCGATTTCGCTGAGCTGAAGCTCGACTGAGCCTTTCAGGAAAGGATTTACGTCATGCTGAATATGCCCATTTTGCAGCGCCGCCGCATCGAGGCGATGATTTTGAAGCACGTCTACGAGGTCATCAAGGAACGGTCTGGGGAGGAGGAAGCGCGTACCGTGATCGGAAAGGCCGTCAGCAACGCAGCCATCGAGCACGGTAAGAGCATGGCTGAGGCGCTTGGGCACGAGCCCACGCTCAAAGACTTCCTCGACATCATGCCGTTGTGGACCAAGGACGACGCGCTTGAGATCGAAATTCTCGAGGCGGACGAGAAGAAGCTCAACTTCAATGTCAAGCGCTGCCGTTACGCAGAAATGTACAGGGAAATGGGACTGGGCGACATCGGTGATCTGCTGTCCTGCAATCGCGATGGCGATTTCTGCATCGGCTACAATCCCAACATCGAGCTTACCCGCACCCAGACCATCATGAAGGGCGCGAGCCACTGCGACTTCCGCTATCGGATGAAAGAGAAGGCGGAATAGGTTGTCGCGCGTGCGCTTTCGTTCGGGGATTTTGAGGGAAGAGTACAACCATGCCCGTGGAAAACTGGGTTTCCCGCCAGCTCGATGAGCTCGTCGAGTTTCGCCGCGATCTGCATCGCAATCCGGAGCTGCTGTACGACGTGGAGCGGACAGCTACGAAAGTGGCCGAGGCTCTGCGCGCGGCAGGTGTTGATGAGGTCGTGACGGGCCTTGGCCGTACGGGCGTGGTCGGCGTCATTCGCGGGAGAACGGATACCCGTGGCCGTATGATCGGCCTGCGCGCGGATATGGATGCTCTTCCCATCCACGAAGCGACTGGCAAGCCGTGGGCTTCAACGAAGCCCGGTGTGATGCACGCCTGCGGGCATGATGGGCACACAACCATGCTTCTTGGCGCTGCACGGCAGCTTGCAGAAAGCCGCGCGTTTGACGGCACCGTCATCGTTATCTTCCAGCCAGCGGAAGAAGGCGGAGCTGGCGCCAAGGCCATGATGAACGACGGTTTGTTCGAGCTCTTTCCGGTGCAGGAGGTTTATGGCCTGCATAATCAGCCGGGCCTGCCCATTGGCCATTTCGCCATCAGAAGCGGGCCTGTCATGGCCTCGGTGGATGAAATCCGTATTCGCGTAGAGGGCATTGGCGGACATGCCGCTTTCCCTCACGAGACTGTCGATCCTGTTACCGTGACAGCCGCTCTCATTCAGGCTGTGCAGACGATCGTTTCGCGTAACGTCGATCCGCTGAAGTCCGCGGTCGTTTCGATCACCACCATCAATGGCGGTGATGCATTCAACATTATTCCCACGGCAATCACGCTTACCGGAACGGTTCGCACGCTCGACGAGGTCGTCCGCAATTTGGTGGAAAAACGACTGCGCAAGGCCGTTGCCGGCATTGGCGAGGCGTTCGAAGCAAAGGCAGAACTGGAGTATATCCGCCGATATCCGGTGACGATCAATAACGTCGAGAAGGTCGAGAAGGCAGTCCGCGCGGCGACCGAGGTCGCGGGTGCGCCGAATGTGCAGACTGATCTCGCGCCAACAATGGGCGGCGAAGATTTTGCCTTCATGCTCGAGGCGGTGCCCGGAGCGATGATCTTCGCTGGAAATGGGCCGTCAGCCGGGCTGCATCATCCGGAATACGACTTTAATGACGAGCTGATCCCGTGGGGATGCTCCTATTGGACGACGCTCGTCCGGCAGCTGCTGGCTGATTAGGTGAAAGCCATTCGAATAAGAAAAAGGCCCGACAGATCGTCGGGCCCTTTTCTTTGTTAGCTGGTAAAAGCCTGAATTCCCGTAATCGCGCGGCCCAGAATGAGCGCGTGAATGTCATGCGTGCCCTCATAGGTGTTGACGACCTCGAGGTTCACGAGATGGCGGGCAATACAGAACTCGTCCGAAATGCCGTTGCCGCCTAGCATGTCCCGCGCCATGCGCGCGATGTCGAGCGCTTTGCCGCAGGAATTACGCTTGAGGATGGAAGTCACTTCCACCGGCGCAATGCCTTCATCCTTCATGCGGCCGAGGCGCAGGCAGGCCTGGAGACCGATGCTGATCTCGGTCAGCATGTCCGCGAGCTTCTTCTGGATCAGCTGATTGGCAGCAAGCGGCCGGCCGAATTGCTTGCGGTCAAGCACATATTGGCGCGCGGTGTGATAGCAGGCCTCCGCCGCGCCGAGTGCACCCCAGGAAATGCCATAGCGAGCGGAGTTCAGGCAGGTGAACGGTCCCTTAAGACCCGTTACGTTGGGCAGCACGTTTTCTTCGGGTACGAAAACGTCATCAAGCACGATCTCGCCGGTGATCGAGGCGCGCAAGCCGACCTTGCCGTGAATGGCAGGTGCACTAAGGCCCTTCCAGCCCTTCTCAAGAATGAAGCCGCGGATCGTGCCGTCTTCTGTTTTTGCCCACACCACGAAAACGTCGGCAATCGGGGCGTTGGTGATCCAGGTCTTGTTGCCCTTCAGCACGTAGCCGCCGTCCACCTTGCGGGCGCGCGTTTCCATCGAGCCCGGATCTGAGCCGTGGTTCGGCTCCGTCAGGCCGAAGCAGCCGATGAACTCACCTTTGGCGAGCTTCGGCAGATACTTGCGGCGCTGCTCTTCCGAACCAAACTCGTAGATGGGCAGCATGACCAGCGACGACTGCACGCTCATCATCGAGCGATAGCCAGAGTCGACGCGCTCGATTTCGCGAGCAATCAGGCCGTAGCAGACGTAGTTCAGGCCCGCGCCGCCGTAGGTGTCAGGGATGGTGGCGCCGAGCAGCCCAAGCTCGCCCATCTCCCGGAAGATAGCAGGGTCCGTTTTCTCGTGGCGGAAGGCCTCCTGAACGCGCGGGAGCAACTTTTCCTGCGCGTAGGCGCGTGCCGTGTCACGCACCATGCGCTCTTCCTCGGTCAGCTGCGCCTCAAGCAGGAGAGGGTCATCCCACTGGAAAACCGGTTTAGTGACCTTCTTCTCGCCGGTCATGTCTTGCATCTCGAAAATCTCCACTCCATTCGGCGCCCTGCGGAACAGGCGCAAACCCGGCGCGGAACATAGCGGAACTTGTCGAAGCCGCCAGCCCCACAACCGACGCACCGCCTATGCTATTCGAGCGCGGGTAGGCTCGTGTCGAGCGAGAAGACAAGGCACCAGTGCGGCTCGAACTGGGCCCCCATGGGCCAGATGTGCTCTTGGTATTCCTCGAGCAGCACGGATTCATAACGTTTGAACCAGGCCTGTTGGCACAAAACGAATTTGCTGGCCGCCGTCAGGGTCTCCCGGTCGATGACGCAGAGGACCGCCATCTCAGGGTGCTTCTGAAGATATTCGTGGACAGCAAGAATGAGCGTCGGGTAGCCCGGGTGGAGCATGTCGTCGAGCACGATCAGTCCGCCCTCGGCGAGTGTGGCAGTCGCTAGTTCGAGGTCCTGCGACAAGGCTGCCCGCGTGTGCTCACCGTCGATATGGAACAGGCGCACCGGCCCGCCGAGCCGGTGTAGCAATTCCTCTGCACTTATCTCACTGCTGTCGGCCTTCCAGGTGATGCGCTGCTCGGGGCTGATGCCGTGATTGCGGCAATTCTCTTCGAACCGGTCGAGAACGTTGGCGTCAGGCCAGTCGAAGCGGTCAATGCCCAACGCACGCTCGCCGGGGGCGAGCGCATGGGCGAGGGCAATAAAGAAGCGCCCCTGGAATGTTCCGATTTCAGCTGCGTGGCCGGTGATGCCCAGGCTGGTCTGAATGCGCATGAGGCCGCAGGTAATCGCGGCCGCAAATTGCGAGGACATGCCTGGAACAGCGCGGTAGCCCTCCGCCAGATAGAGATCGACGGCCGGTATTCCGGAGAGGGCTTTCGGCTGCTCTGAGGCCAAGCGGTACTCCGACATGAGCCGCCAACCAGCGGCATTTCAATTCTGCAACACCTTTCGGTGGCGATCAGTTCTGGCTAGCTGGCCGTTTGCCGGGCCGAGGAGGAAGCGACTTCAGATATGCCGCCATCGCGGCGCGATCCTCGGCGTTGAGTTTACTCGTATTGGCAACGACATCGGCCATGCTTCCACCGACGGAATCGTACTCGGGCGTGAAGCCGGATTCCAGCAGATAAGCGATGTCGTTTTCTGACCAGGAGGCCAGCCCGTCTTCATGCGGAGTAATATTGGGGACCCAACCATTTCCTTCGGGATCCGGCCCGCCAGCAAAGCGGCGCTCGGGTTTGATGCCGCCGAGAATGTCGCGCGGGCTATGGCATTCGGCGCAATGGCCTGGACCTTCCACCAGATATGCCCCGCGGTTCAGCTGCGGATCGCGGTTCGGATCCGGCACGAATGCCTTACCGTCGAGGTAAATCAGCTTCCACAAACCGAGCGCACGACGGAAATTGAACGGGAAGGGGAGGTCGTGCGGCTTTGACGGTGTGCTCTCCGGCGGCAGTGTCTTGATGAACGCGAACAGGTCGCGCACGTCGTTGACCGTCATCCGCTGGTAAGAGGTGTACGGAAACGACGGATAAAGGTGTTCTCCGTGCCGGCCTACGCCGCGCAGCATCGCGTTGACGAATTCGATTTCGCTCCAGGCCCCAATGCCATGCTGGGGGTCGGGCGAAATATTCGGAGCGTAGAACGTCCCGAATTGGGTTTTGATGGCGAGGCCACCGCCGAGTCGTGACTTGTCCTCCTGTCCTGGGGTTGCATGACAAGAGGCACACCCGCCGGCGTGGAACATCGTCACGCCGTTCACAAGATCGGGCGTGCGCTGGGCGAGTGCGGATGCTGGCAGCACGGATGGAATGGTGAGCACCCAAAACGCTCCGGCGCCAAGGAACGCCAACACGACGAGCAGTCTCAAGAGGATGCCCAAAGTCGAGCGTCGTTTGCGATCCATCTTTCCCAACACCTTATCCCGTGTGCTGCCACAAGATGGCGACCCTCGCCGCCTCAACAAACATGGCGCCAGGCATGTCATGCCTGAGCGCCACGCATCATTTTGAACGATCGAGTAAACGAGTTACCGCGGCTTCCGGTACTCTTTATGGCACCCGCCGCAGTTGCTCATCACCTTCGGCCACTCGGCCTTGAAGCTGGCCTCGTCCTTGATGTTTTCCGCCGCCGCCTTTGCGTCGGCAACCATCTTGTCAAAGCGGGCGAGGAAGTCGTCCTTCTTCTGCCAAACGGCAGGGAGCGCGGCAGTGTCGGCTTTATCGGAGCCGTCAGGCCACATCGATTTCAGCTGCTCACCTTGCTCCTGGAAAACGGCAAGCGACTGGTGAACCTTGGCAAGATCGAATGGCGCTTCTCCCTTCAGGGCCGCTCCGGGTTCCTTGGCTGCGCCTGCAATAGCTTTCATCGCATCCTGACGAGCCTTGACCACGTCGTCGTATGCGGCCACAGCAGTCGCCCCAAGAGCAACGGCCGCGATAACGGAAACAAACCGAATCATCTGATCTCCCTCAAAAATTCGCCGCGCTCGATGCGCGGTCCCCCTTTTGGGACCAGTGGCATTCTCAGTGATTTGCGTCAACGGAAGGGCGGGAGAGATATGCTCACGTGCTTGTGAAAGGCATTCAGCCAACAACCCAACACGATGTGGTGATTGGCTCTACCCCAGCGTTAAGGCGTTAGGGCAACGCAATGAATCAGCGAGCTGCAGTGCAAAGCATCCGCCTGCAAGATGGACGGCGGTTGACCTATCGGCAGTACGGCGCGCCCGACGGTCGCCCAGTGCTGGCGTTTCACGGTACGCCCGGTTCGGCATTTATGTACAGCATCGCCGGAGACATGGCTGTGCAACTCGGGTTGCGGCTGATTGCTGTCGACCGATGGGGTTACGCCGGAACTGACCCACACCCGCAGCCGGCATTCTCGGCGTGGCCGGCAGATGTCGCGCAGTTGGCGGATCATCTGGGGCTCGCGAATTATGCGGTTATCGGCATTTCGGGCGGCTCGCCCTACGCCGCCGCTGTCGCTGCCCATTTTCCTGATCGCGCAAACACCCTGGCTTTGGTCGTGCCGGTTGGCCTGATCGGCGAGCCTGACGTGGCGCGGCAGCTCAACGTGCTCCACAAGCTCCTGTTTCTGCACTTGCCGCGCCATCCGGGATGGATGCGCACTTTGGTCGGCTTTTACCGCAAGTTGATCGTGCGGGATCCCGTGGGCACGATCCGCGTGTCGCGGTTCACCCAGGCGCCTGCCGATCGCCGCGTTCTGCAAGCGCCCGCCATTCAGGGCTATCTTGGCGAGATGTTTCGGGATGGGCTAGCGCCAGGAATTTCCGGCGTGACGACCGACCTTGAGCTCTTCTCGAAGCCGTGGGACCTGCCGTTGCACGCAATCAAGGCAG
>PKEY01000112.1 GCA_002919265.1 Hyphomicrobiaceae bacterium
GGTTTGATCTCATGCACCCCGCCGATCTCGAGCCCTTCGGGCCCCAGGAGGCCATCGACTTCGGGAACGCCGAGCCGCCACGTCAGACCAGGGTCGGCAGTCTTACCCGAGCGAGGGGTAGTGGCTGCGTGTCCCTCCTTACATGAAGTCCTGGCTGGACTGTTATCAATGGAAGGCCGAAAAGCTGGCCCGGCCAGGCCGCTGCCGCCGCTGCGCTCTATCCGGCGGATTCGATTGCGCAGGTCCTCAAGAATGCTCTGCCGCAGGCTGGCCGCACAATTGGCGGGCTTGCCGGATTGCTCGGAAGCCGGCAGTCCGACCGAGGTTTTGCTAGAAAAAATACTTTGTATAGCAATCTCTTGAGACATGCCTGCTCATATGGCGCCCGAAGTGCGTTCATGTTATGTTCTAACCCGCTGCGCCTGTCAGGTCAATCGGTTTTGCAGGCAACTTTCCGGGGCTGATCCCAAAAGTTTCCAATCCGTGAAAGCTTCGGTCCCTGATTAATGGAAACAGAACCTCATCCGTGGACCGCCGTTTCGAGAATCAACCCGGGACGATAATCTTGGCCAGAGTGTGGCTTTAATGTGCCGGTTTTGCGCGCGGAAGTGCAGTATATGAATGAGCACATCACGCCGTGGCTGAAACTGCGCGCCCGATGGATGCTCCAGATCCGTCGGAGCTGCGAACGTGAGCGAATTGCGGAGCAACAGATGGCTGTACGTAGGACCATGAGTTGGATGGCGGTCGCCGCACTGGCAGTTCTGCTGCCCGCTGTTACCCAAGCGGCGCCGGGCTATCAGTCCAATTCTTTGTGGGGCGGAACCCCTGAATGGGGCGGGGGCCGCCAGACCATTCCATTCAGCACCAAATACAAACCGGGCGAGATCATCGTCAGCTTTGGTGATCGGCGGCTTTATTTCATTGAAGCCCCGGGCAAGGCCATCAGCTATCCGATTGCTGTGCCGCGCGAGCAGAGCCGCTGGGAGGGTGTCACCAACGTGTCCATGAAGAAGGAAAACCCGTCATGGACCCCGACGCCTGAAATGCTGCGCGAAAACCCCAAGCTGCCGCCGTGGGTGCCGGGTGGTCACCCGATGAATCCGCTTGGCGTGCGGGCCCTTTATCTCGGCTCCAGCCTCTACCGGATCCATGGGACGGATGCTCCGTGGACGATCGGTCAGGCGGTGTCCAAGGGCTGCATACGCATGTATAACGAGGATGTGATCCATCTTTACAACCGCGTCCCCGTGGGAACCAAGGTCACGGTGACTTGGGATCGGTTCACGACCACGGCGCAGGCTGATCCGACCGAGCGCAGAACGGCGCGGGCGGATAGAGCTACCCGTTGAGGCGGCTATTTGGACAGGTTGTTAGGGGCGGCGTTGGCCGCCCTTTTTGTTTTCCGTGAAACGCATCTTCAATTGGCGAGACAGGATTTCATTGCGCCTGCAAGCTGCCGCATGAGACGGTGGTAGAGATCAGGGCCAGCCTCCAAAGTCATTCCTTCGGGATCGAGGACGACAGTACGTGCTGACGTATCCTCCGTAATAGTCGCGGTTACGCGTGGAGAAATGTTGGGGTCGGCAAACACGCACTGCACGTTGGCTGATGAAATTTTGCGCCTGATCTCCTGCAATCTCTTGCCACTTGGCGGTATGTCCGGGTTGAGCGTGATCGAGCCTGCCGCCGTCAGACCGAAACGCTTTTCAAAATATTGGTAAGCGTCGTGGTAAACGATGAACGTCTTGCCAGCGATCGGTGCCAACTCGCGGCTCAATTCGCCAGATAATTTCGATATCCGGTCGAGCTCGGCCTTAGCGTTTTGGCGGATCACAGAGGCCTTATCTGGTGAGAAGCTGGCTAAGACATCGGCGATGTGGCTCACCATCGCCTTGGCATTCTCGGGATCGAGCCAGACGTGGGGATCGTGGCCGCCGGCATCACGGTGGTCGTGCTTCCCTCGATGGTGCCGTGTATCTCGGTGATCGGGTCCGTGGTCATGAGAGTGGCGATCGAACGTGGCTCCCTCTCGCCGCGGCAGCAATTTCACCCCCGGGGCCTCAGCCAGACTGATGACCTTCACGCGCTCCGGCAGGGAGCGGACGAGCTTGGCCGTGAATGGCTCAAATTCTTCGGACACCCGAAAGAACACATCCGCCTGGTTCACGGCTTGCGCGTCAGACGGCTTCATCGCGTATGAGTGAGGTGAGGCCGGGCCGTCGACGAGAATCTTGGGTGTTCCGATACCCGCCATGACGGCGGAAACAAGCGCGTGTATCGGCTTGCTCGTCACGACAATGTTGAGCTCGGCTTTCGCCACGCCCGCCGAAACAAGAAAAAGAGCCGTCGCGAGGGAAAAGAAGAACGACCGTTGTGTGCTCATGATCGGGATCCGACTGAAATTAGTGATATGTTATAACATATCATGTCCTTCGAAAAGGGCTGACGCGAGCTGATAAGACCAGCGAACGCGCTCAAGGCAGTCACGGCTGAAACAAGAGGCGCGCATTCGCGTCGGGACTACGCTTGAAGGCGGTGAAAACGGTGCCGTGCCCCTGACTGATTACAGGGACGCAGAGCCTGCATAGGAAAGGATGGGGCGCTGTGTTCCTAAGCTGCCACGCCCCGCGATCCGGCTACCATCTCTTCTGCGAGTTTCTTAGCAGCCGGGTAATCCGGCTTGCCAGAGCCAAGCAGCGGCAGATTCGGCACATGAAGAACTGTCGCCGGCACCATCAGCTCCGACGCCCCATTGGCTTTGGCATGGCGGAGGAAGGTCTCGCGATTGGCGTCGGCCTGAGTTGTCAGCAGCACAAGCCGCTCCCCTTTTCGAGCGTCCGGCATAGCAACGACGACTGACATCGCGCTGGGCCACAGTTCCAAGGCAAGCGCCTCGACGGCCGCCAGCGAGACCATCTCGCCGCCCACTTTTGCGAAGCGCTTCGCGCGGCCTTTCAGGGTGACAAACCCCTGAGGATCGATCGAAACGATATCTCCGGTGTCGTGCCAGCCCCCCTCCGGCGGCTCCAGAACGCCCGGATTCTCCGCGCGATAATAGCCGAGCATGATGTTGGGCCCTCGGACGAATAGGCGACCGCCGTCCGAAATGCCGGGCACAGGCTCCAACCGAACCTCCATCAATGGCGAGAACCGCCCGACGGTGCCCGGCTTGTTCATCATTGGCGTATTGGTGGCGAGTACCGGGGAGCCCTCAGTGACGCCGTAGCCTTCGAGAATGCGGACACCAAATTTCTGCATGTAGAGCTCGCGGGTCCGGTCCTTTATGGCCTCCGCACCCGCAAGCACCAGCCGCACGGAGCGCAGATCGTAAGGATGGGCGACGCGCGCATATCCATTGAGGAACGTGTCGGTGCCAAACAGGATCGTTGCGTTGGTCTGGTATGCGAGCTCCGGCACAATCCTGTAATGAAGCGGGGACGGGTACATGAATACCGGCGCGCCGGCCATCAGCGGCATGATGGTGCCGACCGTCAGACCAAACGAGTGAAACACCGGCAGCGCGTTGAAAACGACGTCGTCGCCGTTTGCCACGATCCGGGTCAGGGACTGCGCGACGTTGGCGAGAATGTTCCGATGAGAGAGGACCACGCCCTTCGGTGTGCCCTCGGATCCGGACGTGAACAGAATGGCTGCCGGATCATTGCAATCGCGAACGGCTTGCGGACGGCTGCCCAAGAGCAGCCCAGCGACCTTGTCCGCCAACCCAATCTGTGCGCGGATGTCCTCTAGGAAGACCACTTTGATGTTGAGCGACAAACGCTCGATCAGATCTCCAAGGCGAGCTTTCTCGACGAACGTGCGCGAGGTCAGGAGCACGTCCACCTTCGCCGCGCGGCAGGCAGAAAGCACGTTCTGCGGTCCCGCGGTCTGGTTGATCATCGCCGGCACGCGGCCGATAGATTGAAGGGCGAAAAACGTTACGACGACGCCAGCCGAGTTCGGCAGCATAACGCCGACCGAAGCGCCCAGGGGCGCGAGAGGCTCAAGCTTTCGGCCAAGGATTTGGGAGGCAAGGATCAGCTTGCGATAAGACAGCTTTGTGCCGAGCGGATCGAGGACGATCGGCTTGCCTGTATCGCGCGTGGTTTTCGCCTCTGCGAGTGCCTCGAATAGTGTCATGTCCATGCGCGCCGTAGCAACGGCGGCATCGATCATCATGTCCTGCAGGGCAGCGCCGGCTGCCTGTCGTCGCGCCTTGCCTTTGAGCTCCGCGGGTACCACCAGTTTGCGCGCTGGCAGAATGGTGACGCGAACCTTCGGAAATAGCCGCTTCCTGATCTGCGACGGCTTGAGATAGCTCCAGGGCTTGGCATTCAGGAGCCCGTCGATACGCACCGGAACGACCCAGGCATCCGCTTTGTCGGCGATCATCGCGGCCCCTTCGTAGACCTTCATGAGGCCGCCGGTTACCGTGACCCGGCCTTCGGGGAAGATGACCAGCGTCTCGCCCTGCTTAACGAGATGAACGAGCGCGCGTGTCGCCATGGGCCGGGTCGGGTCCATGGTGTGTGCGTTGATGAACTTCAAAAACGGCTTTACCCACCACGCCTCAGCGATTGTTGTATCGATGGCGAAGGCGGCGTGGCTGGGGAGAATGGCGTGCATCACCGGCCCGTCCATCAGGCTGACGTGGTTGGGCGTAATGATCACAGGTTCACCGGCCGGCGGAATATTCTGCAAGCCTTTCACTTCGAGCCGGTAGCACAGGCGGAAGAGGAAGGCGGCCAGGTCCTGGATGCCTTGCTTGCCCCAGGCGCGGATGATCAGGCCGACCACCAGCAGGTTTGCAAGCCCCAACAGCAGAAGAAGCTGCGGAGCGCTTGCTCCGGCAAATTGGGCACCTGAGACCGAGAGGCTTGCCACGGTCATGAATGCCGCGTTGAGCACGTTAACGGCTGCTACCACGCGAGCGCGCTTTTCGATCGGCGCCCAGGCCTGTACGGCGGCGAATGAGGGCACGATGAAGAGGCCGCCCGCCGCAGCGAGAGCAAAGAGGTCAATGACAAGGCGGATGCCTGCGGCGGTCGTTAAAACGTCCGTCGGAGTGACGGCCTGCGCACCCGGCACGATTCCCCAGGCGGTCCAGGAGAGATCGAGGCTGAAGAGCCCCATCAGCATTGCGCCGATGGGCACAAGCGCCAGGTTGGGCCGCAGCCGGCTCAGCCGCGCCGCCGTGACCGAACCAGCCGCAATTCCGAGTGTGAAGACCACGAGGCCGAGCGTGACAACCTGCGGTGTGCCACCCAGCTGCTCCTTGGTCAGTGTCGGGAGAAGCGAAAGTGCGATGACGCCGACGAGCCAGAACCAGGAAACGATGAGGCCGCCGACCCAGAGCCGGTGATCCAGCCGCAGGTCGCGCAGCAAGGCCACTGTTGAGGTGAAAGGATTGGCGGTGATTTTGAGCTCTGGCGCGCGTGCGCCGGTCGGAGGAATTGCGCGCGCAAACAGGAGCGCAAGCACCGCCATGCCCAGAATGATCGCGGCAAGGAGCCCAACAGCGTTGGTCTCCGCAGCGGCTAGGCCTCCACCGATCGTGCCTGCGAGGATGGCAACGAACGTTGCCCCTTCGACGAGCGCATTTCCAGCTGGCAGCTCGCGGGTTTCGAGGTGATCAGGAAGAATGCCGTATTTGATGGGCCCGAACAGCGCGGCCATGACGCCGAACAGGCCAAGGGCGACGAAGAGCACCGGAATGGAGTGCAATATAAATCCGGCCGCTGCCACGGCCGCGATCGGCACCTCGGCGAGCTTCAGCGTACGCGCCACCGTGGCTTTATCGTATTTGTCCGCGAGCTCGCCGCCCAAAGCCGACAGGATCAGAAACGGTGCGATGAGAATGCCGCCGGCGAGGGTGACGAGCGCACCACTTTGCTCTGTTGCGGTGTGGTAAAGAATAAGGATGACCAGGGCGTTCTTGAGAAAATTGTCGTTAAGCGCCGAGAAAAGCTGGCACCAGAAGATCGGCGCGAACCGCCGCGAAGTCATCAATTGTTGAAACATGTGGTCTCCCACCGCCGATCACCGGTTCGCTTTGCGATTAGGTTAGGGCCATGCGCAACGCACTGTCGGCAAGATTCTGGTTAAAGAACGGCTGCTAGCCTCGTCCGCAATCAAGCTTGCGCATCCTATCGTTAAGCGGGGCGGACGAGTACAGCCCTTTAATCACTCTCAACTTGAGATTTTGCTCCCGGCGTGCTCTATCGCCCGAATTCAAAGAACCAACCGACAAGTCTTGGAGGAATCGCATGAAACGCTTCGCCGCCCCGCTCGCCGTGGCCATTTCCGTGGCCATGCTATCCGGCGCTGCGGTCGCGCAGACGACATTACGTTTTGCGCACACCCAACCGACTGCTGACACCCATCATGCTGCTGCACTCCACTTCAAGGAGCGGGTGGAAGCTCTGACCAATGGCGAAATCAAAGTCTCCGTGCATCCCGCCGGTGAACTTGGGAACGATCCCGCGGTGCTCGAAGGCGTGCGGCTGGGCACGATAGATATCGGCATCACGGGCAACCCGTTCTTCACGCGGTTTGAGCCTCGTCTCAACGCTCTAGATCTGCCGTACCTGTTCAAGAGCTACAATCATGCCTATCGCGTGATCGACGGTCCCATCGGTCAGTCCCTTGTCGATGGCCTCAGGAAGCACCGGATGGAGCCGCTTGCGATCTGGGAGATCGGTTTCCGGAACATCACGAACAGCAAACGTCCTATTCGGGTCCCGAAGGATCTGGAGGGGCTGAAGATTCGCACAACGCCCAACCCGGCCCACGTCGAAGCCTTCAAGATTCTGGGCGCCATCCCAACGCCGATGCCGTTTACGGAGGTCTATCTCGCCCTTGAGTCCGGCACGGTTGACGGGCAGGAGAACCCGTTCTCGATCACGTACTCCAACCGTTTCCACGAGGTGCAAAAGCATCTTTCGGTGACCCAGCACGCCTACACGGTCTCAATCCTGGCGATGAACCTGCAGAAGTTCCGCAGTTTGAGCGAGGCCCATCAGAAGGCAGTGCTGCAAGCAGCCAACGAAGCCAAGGAGCTGCAGCGGAAGCTCAATCGCGAGGCCGACAAGGAGGCGCTTGAAGGCTTCAGGAAGGCGGGCGTCGAGGTGATCGAGGACGTCGATACGGAACCGTTCCGCAGTGCTGTGTTCGATCCGGTTAAGGAGAGCTACGTCAAGGAGCACGGCAGCGAGATCATCGACCAGATTGTTGCAGCCGGGCAGTAGGGGCCCGATCCATGCTCGGCCTGCTCAAGAGATTGGTCGATACCGCTTGTGCTCTGTTGCTCGGAGTGATTGCGGCGCTCGCATTCTTTCAGGTGGTTGCCCGCTACATCCTCGGTTTTTCCACGCCCTGGAGCGAAGAGCTGCTGCGGCTGCTCTTCGTGTGGCTGGCTCTTCTGGGAGCAGCGCGCACCGTTCACATGCGGGTCGATATGCTTGAGCAGGCCGCTGGCCCGCTTATACGCCGCGGCTTGGTGCTCTTGCAGGCGTTGGTCGCGGTTGGATTGCTCGTTCTTCTGATTTGGCACGGGCTGACGCTCATCGAACTTACGGCCTATGACCGCTACACCGCCCTCCCGGTTTCGGTGCAGTGGCTATATTGGGCGATTGTTGTCGCCGGCGGTCTGTGGCTGCTGTTTCTGATCACAGAAACGGCCGCGAAATTGAGGGGGGATGCCTGATCGATGGCCTTGGCGCTGCTATTAGGAGTGATGCTGGCGCTCACTGCCTTAGGCATCCCGCTTGTTTTTTCGCTGCTGGGGGCCTCGGTTTTCACCCTGTTCGTGATCCGACCTGAGCTGCCGCTGACGGTCGTTCCTCAGCTCTTCATCGGCGGCATCGACAGCTTCGTGCTTCTCGCGATCGCACTGTTCTTTCTTGCCGGTGAGTTGATGACCGCCGGCGGTGTCGTCGATCGCATCCTGACGTTCGCCCGCGCTCTGGTCGGTCATGTTCGCGGCGGGTTAGGGCAGGTCAGCGTCGTGAGCTCGGTGGTGATGGCTGGCGTGTCAGGGTCGGCGGTTGCGGATGCCGCTGCCGTTGGGCCGTTGCTCATTCGCTCCATGAAGCGGGAGGGTTATCCCGCGGCCTATTCCGCGGCGCTTATAGAAACCGCTTCGACGCTCGGACCGATCATTCCGCCCTCGATCCCGATGATCATTTACGCGGTGACCGCCAACGTCTCGGTGGGGGCGATGTTCATGGCCGGCATCTTGCCGGGGCTGCTGATCGCGATTGGTCTCAGTGTAATCGTGTATCTGAGTGCGCGGCGGATGAATTTGCCGCGTTCGGAGCGCGCCGCGGGAAGGGAGGTTCTCTCAGCGACGGTGCGGGCAGCCTTGGCTTTGTTGGCTCCCGTTATAATTGTCGGTGGAATTCGCGGTGGCATTTTCACGCCGACAGAAGCCGGCGCCATTGCTGTTGTTTATGTGCTGCTGATCGGTGTGCTGGCCTATCGCGCGCTTTCGCTCAGCGCCATTTACGATGCCCTCGTTCGCGCGGCTCACGCGACGGGCACGGTGTTGGTCATTCTGGGTGCCTCCTCCATTTTCGCCTGGATCATCGCCGATCAGCGCATTGGTCAGGAGCTGGCTGAAACGATCCGCGGGCTCGACTTGCAGCCGTGGATGCTTCTACTAGTCCTGAATTTGATCTTCTTCGCGGTGGGGATGTTCCTCGACCCCCTGCCCGCGCTGGTGATCCTCGTTCCCGTTTTTCTTCCGATGGTCAAGGCGATCGGCATGGACCCGGTGCACTTCGGGGTGATGCTTGTGCTCAACCTCGTGATTGGCCTTTGCACGCCACCCGTAGGCGCGCTGATCTATCTGACAGCTTCCATTGGCAATGTATCGCCGACCGCCGTCGTGCGCGCATCACTGCCCTTCTTGGCGATGCTGATTTGTGTGCTGCTGCTTGTCACCTACGTGCCGGCAGTCTCGCTGACATTGCCGCAGCTGATTGCTGGACGTTAGGCGGGGTGAGATGACGGCGTTCAGACCGTCGCCGTCATTCCACCGTCCACGTAGAGAATGTGACCGGTCACGAAGCTCGAAGCATCGGACGCGAGGAACACGGCAGCACCGACAAGTTCATCGAGTTCGCCCCAGCGGCCGAGGGGCGTCCGGCTTGCAACCCAGGCTGAAAACGCCTGATCCTTGATCAGCGGTTCATTGAGCGGTGTCTTGAAGTAGCCCGGGCCGATGCCGTTCACGCGAATGCCGTGCTTGCCCCAGTCCGCGGCGAGTCCTTTCGTCAGCATTTTCACGCCGCCCTTGGATGCCGCGTAGGGCACGATCGTGGGGCGGCCGAGCTCGCTCATCACCGAGCAGATGTTGATGATCGATCCGCGCTTCCGCCGGATCATATGTCGGCCGACGGCTTTGGCCACGAAGAATGCGCTGTCGAGATTCGTGGCAATGACCTCGCGCCACATCTCGTCGGGGAAATCTTCCGTGGGCATGCGGCGGTTGATGCCGGCGTTGTTGACCAGGATATCGATGGGGCCGATCTCCTGCTCGATGCTGTCGACAGCGGCCGTCACCTCGGCGGGCTGGCTTACGTCGAAGGCTCGGGCATGGACCTTGAGCCCGGCGTCCCGGAGCGCCCCAAGGGCCTTATCGAGTTTGGCTCTGTCCCGCCCATTAAGGACAACCGTGGCTCCGGCTTCAGCGAGCCCACGGGCGATGGCGTTTCCGATACCTTGGCTCGAGCCGGTTACCAGGGCGAATCGGCCGTCGAGCTTGAAGCGATCAAGACTCATTTCGCTCACCCCCAATGCTGTCGCCCGATGGGCATCATCCGTTGGCGCAATCCCGAAGGCAATCTCTAGTGCAGAAGCCGGCGAGCCCTTGCACTTTCGGGCAAGCAACCCTTCTATGCGGGTAGCAGCCCTTGCAATCCGGGCTCACGGGAGCGATGTCTGGCACATGGGGATAATGTCGTAGCCGTGATGGAACAGCAGTCTCAGACGGGCTCGCGCCTGCGCATCATCGTGAATGGCGAGCCTACGCTGACAGAAGCTCGCACCTTGGCCCAGCTCATCATTGAGGCCGGGTATGGCGACGCCCGCGTCGCGACTGCGGTTAACGGTGATTTCGTTCCGGAACGGGCGCGGTCTGAGCGGCTGCTCGCCGAAGGTGACCGGGTCGAAATTGTTTCGCCGCGTCAGGGCGGCTGAGGAAGATGAACGCGATCGACAAATCACATGCAGGCGACGCGGCAGCTCCGCTGACGCTCTACGGTACGGCCGTCTCATCGCGGCTGTTGCTCGGCACGGCCCAGTACCCGTCTCCGCAGGTTCTTGCCGAAGCGGTGCGGGCCTCACGGGCAGAAATTGTTACCGTATCCGTGCGGCGGGAGTCGGCGGGTGGCAAGGCCGGCCAACGGTTTTGGGAGCTGATCCGCGGACTTGGTGTGCGTGTATTGCCCAACACAGCCGGCTGCAGGACCCCCAAGGAGGCCATCACAACTGCGCAGATGGCGCGGGAGCTGTTCGAAACGGACTGGGTCAAGCTGGAGGTGATTGCCAATGACGACACCTTGCAGCCGGACCTGTTCGGGCTGGTCGAGGCCGCGCGTGTGCTGACTGAGGAAGGGTTCAAGGTCTTCCCCTACACGACAGAGGACCTCGGAGCGGCCGAGCGACTGATGAGTGTCGGCTGCGAGGTCCTGATGCCGTGGGGCGCACCCATCGGTACTGGTCGCGGGCTGAACAACAAGTACGCGCTCAGGACTTTGCGCAACTACTTCCCGGGGGTTCCGCTGATCATCGATGCCGGCATTGGTGCGCCTTCGCATGCCTGCGAGGCGATGGAGATGGGCTACGATGCCGTGTTGCTGAACACGGCCGTGGCCAAGGCGGGTGATCCTGTTCGGATGGCGAAAGCGTTTGCCGATGCTGTAGAGGCTGGCCGGACGGCATTCGAGGCGGGCCTCATGGAAGTGCGCGACATGGCTGCGCCGTCAACACCGGTGGCCGGCACGCCGTTTTTCGATTTCGGGGAGAAGGCATGACTGCTCAGGCTCAGAATAAAGGGCTCGACGTCTTCTACCCGATCGTGCCAGACCTCGACTGGCTTCGCCGCATCGTTCCGCTTGGCGTTCGCACCGTGCAGCTGCGGTTGAAAAACGCCCCTGCCGAGGAAGTCCGGCGACAAATCGCAGAGAGCCTGGAGTTTTGCGCCGAGCACAATTGCCAGCTGATCGTTAATGACTACTGGCGGGAAGCCATCGACCTCGGTGCTGATTACATCCACCTGGGTCAGGAAGATTTGGCAGAAGCGGACGTTCCGGCGATCAAGGCTGCCGGGATAAGGCTCGGCATCTCAACTCATAGCCACGAGGAGCTCGAAACTGCGCTCGCGGCAAAACCGGATTACGTGGCTCTCGGACCAATCTGGGAAACGAAGCTCAAGGTCATGAAGTGGGCTCCGCAGGGGCTCGACCGGATCCGGGAGTGGAAGCAGCGCATTGGTACGCTGCCGCTTGTCGCTATCGGCGGGATCACGCCGGAGCGGGCTCCGAGCGTCATTGAAGCAGGCGCTCAGTCAGCAGCTGTTATCACGGATTTCTTCACGCACCCGGACCCCGAGGGGCGTATCCGCACTTGGCTTGAATGGGCTGAAACAGTCCGCGGATGAGCGGGAATTCGGCCTGTCCGCTGCATCATCTGTAGGCGTGCTACGCTCTTGACGCCGTAATTTCTCTTCCTAAATCGCGAGGTGGGCGGCCCATTTGGGAGCCCGCAACTGTCGCTACCGTGGTTGTCGCTTCGAAAGGAGGATAGCTATGGCGACGTTCGACCTCACGCCGTTGTTCCGTTCAACGGTCGGCTTCGACCGTGTGCAGATGCTGCTCGCGCATGCCATGCAGCGTGAGGACAACGGCTACCCGCCTTACAATATCGAAAAGTGCGGCGAGGACCAGTACCGCATCGTGATGGCGGTAGCTGGGTTCAGCAAGGACGACATCTCCATCATCGCCGAGCGCAACCGGCTGACAATTCGCGGTCAGCTGAAGGAAAAGCCTGAGCGTACCTACCTTTATCGCGGCATCGCCACGCGCAACTTCGAGCGCCGGTTCGAGCTGGCTGACTACATCGAAGTTGTGGGCGCGACGATGGGCGATGGCCTGCTCGTGATCGATCTGAAGCGTGAGCTTCCGGAGGAGCTGAAGCCTCGGAAGATCGAGATCACGACGGGTAGGGTCACGCAACTCGAAACAAAGCAGCTCGAGAAGCCTGCAGAGCAGGTGGCTGCCTGAAAGGCTGACCCAACCAGAGGTTGCCGCGGCTGAGCACGATGGGCGTCGGTCGAGGCCTCTGTGAGGCGTCGCTACGCAATCGTGCACCGCTCTGAAGGCAGAATGCCAGTCATTAGGAATGATGGAGGTGAACCATGAATTGGGGCTCGTTGATTCCTTGGCGCAGCAAGTCTCAACCGCTGCCTCAGCGGGATGACTTCCTGGATCCGATCCTCTCGCTTCGGCGGGAAATCGACCGGATGTTCGACGAGATTTTCGACGGGTTCGGTGGTTCGGTCTTCCGTTCGACAAGCCTTCGACCGGCCATCGATATGACTGAGAACGAGAAAGAACTCGTCATCTCGGCGGATCTACCCGGTCTCGATGAGAAGGATCTCGAAGTCTCGCTGGCTGGCGACGTCCTGACGATCAAAGGGGAGAAGAAGGCCGAGCACGAGGAAAGGAATGGCGGCCACTATTATGTGGAGCGAAGGTTCGGCTCGTTCTCTCGGTCGGTACGACTTCCCTTTGAGGTCGACGACCAGCAGGTGGAGGCGACGTATGATAAAGGCGTGCTGACGATCCGGGTCCCGAAACCGGCGGAGCTGCAAAAGTCTGTCCGACGGATCCCGATCAAGGCCGCCTGATTATTTAAGTGAAGGACTTCCGTTCGCGCAGTGTTGATTGACGCGAGAAGAGGTCCATGCGCGTCGACAGACGCAGCCTTTCCAGGCTCTGGGCAGTGAATGGGCTGCTCCTGAGCCTACTCTTCCTGCTCACAATTCTGATCCCTTGACGTTGATGCGGGCGGCCTAGCCGGCCGGCGAGGTCGCCCTCTCCGCGGTGACAAGGAGGAGGTGTCATGAGCAACTTCATGGAAAAACTCTCTGCCCGATGGCAGGACGGCATTAACTTTTTGCTCGGCCTTTGGCTCATCGTGTCGCCTTGGGTGCTAGGTTACACCGCTGACACATGGCCGGCCTGGAATTCCTATGTCGTTGGCGCTGTGATAGCGATTCTCGCCGCGATTTCGTTGACGGCGCATCAGAAATGGGAGCACTGGGCGACGTTGGCTGTTGCAGCCTGGCTTATCGTTTCGCCCTGGGTGCTTGATTACACAGCCCTGCAAACCGTCTTCTGGAACCACATCATAACCGGCGTGATCGTGGGCGTGTTGGCGCTCTGGACCATGGCCGGTGATTATGACTTCGGCGGCGCGGAAGCGCGAAGCTGATATCTATCGAGGGGGAGCGCAAACGGCTACCCTCTCGTCTCCCTCCCACTAGTTCGAATTAAGCCTGCGTCACGAGGCGGGCTGGCATCTCGGCGCAGGTTGGCCGAAAAGAGGGCAACTGTGCGCCCAATTCGGCTTCGTGGAGGCCTGCGCCGATGAACGAATTGCCCAAAACGACGACAATTTCTGGCGAGGGCACCGCTTCCGCCGTTCGTCCAGCGAACCATCCGGCTGTGCGCCACGGCCGGATCGGTGTGCTTTTGCTGAACCTCGGCACACCGGATGCGACAGACTATTGGTCGATGCGGCGCTATTTGAAGGAATTTCTGTCAGATCGCCGCGTGATCGAAACGCCGCGCATCATCTGGTGGCCAATTCTGAACTTCATCATTCTGACCAAGCGGCCTCGCGCGAAGGGGCGTGATTACGACTCGATCTGGAACAAGGAAAAGAACGAGGGGCCGCTTAAGACGATTACACGCAATCAAGCGGAAAAACTGGCGGCGGCTCTCAACGATTCACGCATCGTCGTCGATTGGGCGATGCGTTATGCAAATCCCACGACGGAAAGCCGCATCAAAGCCCTGATGGAGCAGGGTTGCGACCGCATTCTGCTCGTGCCGCTTTATCCGCAATATGCGGCAGCGACGACGGCAACGGCCTGCGACCAGGCTTTCCGCGCACTGATGAAGATGCGCTGGCAGCCTTACATTCGGGTCGCCCCCGATTGGCACGATGACCCTGTGTACATCGATGCGCTCGCGCGTTCGATGGAAGCGCACCTGCAAAAGATCGACTTCAAACCGGATGCCGTCATCGCCACGTTCCACGGCATGCCGGAGAAGTACCATCATCAGGGCGATCCCTATTACTGCCAGTGCCAGAAGACCTCGCGTCTGCTGCGCGAGAAGATCGGCTGGCCGAAAGAGACGTGGCACACCACATTTCAGTCGCGGTTCGGCAACGACGTGTGGCTGCAACCGTATACGGACGAGACTGTTAGGCGCCTGGCGCAATCGGGCGTGAAAAGGCTGCTTCTTATCGCCCCTGGTTTCACGGCCGACTGCCTTGAGACGCTTGAGGAGCTGGAAGTCGAGAATCGCAATATTTTCCTCGAGAACGGCGGCGAGAAGTTCAGCTATGTCCCGGCGCTCAACGAAAGCCCCGAGGGCATGAGCGTTATCGAGCACGTCGTGCGCCGTGAGCTGATGGGCTGGGTGTAGCCCTCAGCATTTTGCTGTCGCGCCTCTTGTTAGGGCGCGTCGATGCCGCGAAAGGGAGGCATATGCCCCAAGAGCCGGATATAGTGACCGGCCCACATCGTTGCGCCGTTCTGGCTGATCGAGTGTTCGACGGCCGTGGATGGCATGAAGGGGCTGCCGTCCTCATCGAGGCAGAGCGTATCTGTGGCCTTTCGCGCTGGGGAGAGGTTCCCGAAAATTGGCCACAGGAGCGGTTGCCGCAAGGCGCAATCCTTGCCCCGGGTTTCATTGATCTCCAGGTGAATGGTGGCGGAGGTGTGCTCCTCAATGATGCGCCAACCGCCGAATCTATGTGGGCTATTGCCCGCGCTCATCGCCGATTCGGCACCACAGCCTGTTTGCCGACGCTGATCACCGATAGGCGTGAGAGGACAAGGGCGGCTATTGCTGCTGCCCGCGGTGCAGTGGGGAAAGGCGGCGTTCTAGGACTTCACCTTGAGGGTCCATTTATCAGCCTGGCCCGGCCGGGCGTGCACAGACCCGATCGCATTGCCAGCGCGCGCCTCGAAGATCTGGAGTGGCTTGCCGACCTCGGCGGTGTGGGAACGTCAATGCTCACACTGGCGCCCGAATGCGTGCCCGCTGGTTTCATCAGGATGTTGGCGCAGCAAGGTGTGCGCATTTCGGTTGGCCATAGCGAGGCAAGCGCCGCGGATATGGTGCGGGCTATCGACGAAGGGTTAACAGGTGTCACGCATCTCTTCAACGCCATGCCGCCTCTGGCAGGCCGTGGTCCGGGTATTGTGGGGACCGCATTGACCGACCAACGTCTCACGGCAGGCCTAATCGTCGACGGTCTTCATGTCGATCCCATCAACGTTCGCGTAGCGTTTGCGGCCAAGGGGGCCGATGGCATCGCACTCGTCACCGATGCCATGCCGACGGTGGGCGCAACAATCGATCGTTTCGATTTAATGGGCCGGACGATCACGCTCAAAGACGGTCGATTGACGTCGGAAAACGGCACGCTTGCCGGCGCTCACCTCGATATGGCTTCTTCCGTCCGCAACGCCGTGACGCTAGCCAATATTCCGTTGGCAGATGCGCTCCGGGCAGCGTCACTGACTCCTGCACGGTTCTTGGGTCTCGAGCACGAACGCGGGGCCCTGAAACCAGGGGCCCGCGCCGATCTCGTCGCGCTCACATCCGATCTGAAGGTCATTGCTACTTGGGTGGGTGGAGAACTGCAGCGCGAATTAAGCGACGAAGCCGAGACATCAGAGAACGCCCAGCTCTGAGAGCAGCGCCTTTCCAATTTCAATCCGCTTTGGCGCGTCTTCCATTTTGGCCAAGGGCATATTGAGCGAAAACGCGAACACCTTACCGTTGCGCTCGACCCATCCGGTCCACCAGCCGATTTCCTGAGCCCAGCCGGTCTTGGCATAGATCGTGGCGCCGCCAGTCTCTTCCAGGCGTAAAATGTCCCTGACAATGGATTGCGCGCGCGCACTCGCGTCGAGCTTTCCTTGAGCAAGGCGTGTCACGAACCGCACCTGTTCGACAGCGCTGATTTTCAGGGGACCATCGAGCCAGAACCGGTCGACGACGCTGCCGACCTCCCGATTGCCGTAATCCAGCCGGGCGAGCCAGATACGATAACGTTCAAGCCCGATGCGGCGCGCGAGCTCCTGATAGACGGGGACATTGGATACCGGCAGCGCCTCCCGCATGGACATGTCCTTTTCCCATGCCTTCACAATTTGCGGTTTGCCACCGTACGGAATGATCTCGTTTTCGTCTCGGACAACGCCCGTATCGAGCGCGATCACGCTGTTGGGAATCTTGAAAGTTGAGGCGGGCACGAATCGTTCTTCAGCGCGCCGAGGGTTGACCAGTGTCATACGTTCATCGTCCACCTCAAGAAGCACGAATGTGCCATTCACTCCGTACTTCTCGAAATGTCGACGAAGGTCATCGCGGATGACACTTTCTCCTGCAGCTGATGGTTTCACGAGTGCTGGTGCAACGAAAGCTCCAAAGGAAAAAGCCAGCACGGCTCGCCGGGTCGCCTTCATTAGGTAACTCCTCGTCTCGATCGCGACGCCGCATTACTGGCTTGTTTGGTCAAGACTACGGCATCGAGGCTAACCGCCCAATCTGGTATAAACCTGGATCGGCCGATCTTGATCATTTCGTGATCGAAAGCACGCGAAGGCGTCTCGCTCGGAAATAATTCAGAGGATTAAATGGAGCACGAAACGTATATCCGCTATTTGTCACGCGCTGACATTGAAAAACTTTCCTTAAGCGGGAATGAGCTTGCCGTCAGCATAGCACGCACTTTGAGCGCCGAAGCCAAAGGGCAGGCGCAGAATTTTCCCAAGACTTCAAAAATTTTCTCTGATGGCAGATTATTTCAGTCGCTAATGGCGGTTGGCCTTGAGGCGCCGGCGCCGCTCTTCGCGGCAACAAAAATCATCGGATTGTCTCCTGGCAATCCGGCACGTGGCCTTCCAATAATCGGCGGCCTTATCGTCTTGACCAGCGGCGAGACGGGCATGCCGATTGCAATCATGGATGCGACCTGGATTACGGAAATGCGCACGGCCGCGCTGAGCCTGGTAGTCGCCAAACGTTTCGCACGCGCCGACTCTCGAAAGATTGCGTTCATTGGTTGCGGCGCGCAGGCCAGGGCTCATTTGCGCGTGTTTGCAGAAGCCTTTCCGCTGTCCAGAGTTACCGCGTTGAGCCGAAGCCGTTCATCTGCGGAAGCTCTCGCCTCAAAGGCACAGCAGATCGGGCTTCAAGCCGAAGTCGCCGACGACCCACGTCATGCCGTGGTCGGCGCAGACATCGTCATCACGAGCGTTCCCGACGGCCCTGATCTCAAGCCATTTCTCCGGGCGGAATGGCTATCGCCGGGTGCATTCGCATCTTTGGTCGACCTTGGACGGTGTTGGCAACCTGATGGTTTCGAAAGCATCGAGCATCGCTTGGTCGACGATCGCGCGCAGGTCGAAGCTTCGCGTGGTTATAGAAAGCTCACGCCAGATGGGCCCTATACTGCAGATTTGCGGGAGCTGATGGCAAATCCCGGGTTGCGACGCCGGGCCGAAAATGAGCGCGCAGTTTTCACATTCCAAGGCGTCGCCGTCGCGGATCTCGCCGTGGGTGCACTGGTTTTCGAGGCGGCTCAAAAAGCTGGAATAGGGGTCTTGTTGCCGAGATAGAGCCTCCTTGTTCTACGCGGGCAGCTCTGGAGGCCTTGTCTTATCTTCCGTACGGACTTGGACAAAAAGGCCGGGAGCGCGGAGAAGTGAATGGCGCGAAATGTGTTGTTGAGCAAAGATAGCCCGCTTTAGTTATCTGCGAGGAGGCGCTCCAACTCCAAAGCCCGTTCCGCCGTCATCGTCAGCATACATAACGCGCCGGAGACCCTGGCTAAGGTTCCGCCATCAGGATCGGCATAATAGGCGCAGTTCAGGTCGCGGTAGCGTATCCAGGCGCGCTGTGCTTCGAGCAATGGCTGTTGTCGCGCTGGCGGCAAGTTGGATTGCAGCGCTTTGTAATTCTCATTCAGCTTTGTGTCTTGCAGCCTCATTTCTTCTTCGATGCAATTCAACATCTCGGAAGTAATCCCTCCAGCGCGATCCATGCATTCGGAATACTTGGGGGATAAGGCGGTTTCACCCGCTTGAGACGTGGAAGGCCGATTTGTGACTTCCGACTGCTGAGCTTGAGCAAGCGACGCAGCAGATACAAACACAGCTACGAAAGAGGATACCCGCCAGTAACGACAAATTGCTTTCATCGAACCAATC
>PKEY01000124.1 GCA_002919265.1 Hyphomicrobiaceae bacterium
ACAACTGGCCGACCATCCTGCGTGCGGCGAACCTCCGGATCCCTGCCGAGATTGCCGACGAGGATCACCTTGTTCACGGAACCAGCCATCAGAAGCTCCTTGCTGTTACGCCGCCTTAGCCACGCAGGCGGATTGGGTCTGGGACATGCCCGATTCGCGTTGCCGTAAACCCGTCACGCGGACGACTTGTCCACCGGATTCAGACGTTCTCACTTCGTTCTACAATAGTTTAGTGCCCCTGCCCGCGCAAGAGACGCCTCCTCCCTTCCTGGGGACGCTCGCTATTCGCGGCGCAGGCTGTCGACCGCAACCGTCAACTCGCGCAGCGGCTTCTGCGCCACCGTTTGAGAAGCCGGGCAATCACGCGATTTCAGGCGCTCGAGTATGGCGGCGATGTCACCCCGGAAATGGGGCGCCTGGGCGCGTTTCGCCAGCCCCGTGGCAACCGCACCATTCGACCATCGCGAATGGCACATGAAGCGCAAGAGATGCTCGGTGAGCACCGACGCATAGTCTGGCACGTGGGCACCGTAAGCCAGTACGAGATTGTGCCAGCGCTGACGTTCGTCCGAGGATTCCCAGGTCCGCCGCGCGTTCGCATCGAACAGCGGCGCCGTCGCCTCCCGCAGATGCTGTTCCAGCCACCCAAGTTGTATCGAACCGAACATGGTCTGCAGCTCGGCGAGCGCGCTGTCGTCGGGAGGCGTCAGGTTCAGGCCTTCCAGATCGACAAGCGTTACGCCATCGCTGGCCGGCGGCTTGGTCTGCCAGACGTTGGCCCAGCGCAGGTCGGCAGCAATGACCTTTGCCCCAGTAAGATCGGCACCGGTCAAATCGGCCTGCTGCATGTTGGCGCCTTCCAGATCGGAACCACGTAACACGGCGCCCTGTAGCCGAGCATGGCTCAGGCCCACCGCCTGCATGCCCGTATTCGAGAAGTCCGCCCCCTGGGCCTGCACGCCCGTAAGATCGGCGCCTTGAAGGGCGGCGAGCAACAGATTGGCCCCGCGCAGGTCCACGCCGCCAGTGAGGTCCGCCTTTTCAAGACGAGCACTTGCCAAGTTTGCGCCAGCGAGGATTGCGTGCTGCAGCTCTGCGCCGACCAAATCGGCCTCTTCGAAAACCGCGCCGCTCAGGTCCACCCCGGCCATCCGCGCCCCCGACAACCGCGCGCGGGTGAAATTAGCGTTCCGAGCGCTGGTGCAGCGGGCACTTTCGCGATCATCACGCAGGATCAGCTCGGAGATGTCCGCGCAGTTGAGCCGCGCATTGGTGAGATCCGCGCCGACGAAGCTGGCCCCGTCCAACAACGCGCCCGTGAAGTCGACGCGATTGAGGTCCGAACGGTCGAGCCTGGCATAGCGCAGATCGCGTCCACGCAAGCTGAAGCTCGCCTCATCTTGGCGCGCGCGGCCACGCCCGGTCACCAAGTCCTCATCGGTGACCGACAGGTTGCGGTGAAAAATGCCTAACAGCGTGCCGTCCGCGCGCGCAGCCACGTAAGGAATGCTGAATCCAGCGAAGCCCTCTGCATTCGCAATGTCGGCTTCTGGCATTGGAAGCAGCGTGCGGGCCATCTGGTCCAGCCGCTCTCCGGGCACCGTCGCAATGAAGAACGAGAAGAACGAGACGACGGTCAGCACGCTCGTCGTGACAAAAAAACTCAGCGGATGCTGCAGTGTGGTGCGCCAGAACGCCGTGAAAAACGACGTCTCCGCCCGCGTCAGGAAAATTCCGATCAGCACCAGCATGAGCACGTCGAAGCCAAGTGCGATGCGGTGCACCCACGTGATGCCGACGTCGTGATAGGGCAGGAACGCGATCTGGATGTAGAGCAGCAGCACGACAGGCAACACGACCAATGTCAGCCACGACATGCCGTGCAGGAAAAAGCCCATCACCGCGCTGCGGTGCGGTCCTGCAATCGCCTGCACGAAGAAGAAGTTGTGCAGCTCGAGGCGCAGCGGATGATTACGGCGGTTGCTAACCTCCAGGGCACGGACGGCCGCGTCGAACTCCAGCGCCTTGCGGGCGAGCAGAACAAGCTGCGAAATGAGCCCCAGGTGAAAGAGAACAAGAAGAATCGGCGCAAAACGGAAGAACTGCGTGAGTTGAATCTGCACCTGCAGGATGGGTAGCGTTACCGGCGTCTCGAGGAGCAGATCCTTGTGGGTGACACCAGCCACGGCCACCATGAGATAGGCCATGATGGCGAGAAAGATCAGCCAGGCCGTGTGCGCGGTATCGCTCGAACTGTTAACCGCCTCCAGCAGACTATACGGATTGACCGGCGTTTCGTTCTCCGCCGGGTCTCGCGCTGCGTCTGGCATTGCACTCCCCACTGATCAATCCCCACCGAGGGTGCAGACCATAGCGGAAAATCTGTGGCAAGAGGGCCACTCGGTGACGCACGAAATCGCAAAGTATCGGACGGCCTCATTTGGCCGCCTGAATACGCCTTTCTTGCCTCGCCATTTCGGTACGGTCTGCAGCGGACCAACTATCCACCGCTCACAGAATATCCGCCGTCGACCGGAATGGCCGCCCCCGTAATGAAGTCCGAGGCGTGGCTTGCCAGGAACACGGCGACGCCGGCAAAGTCCTTCGGTTCACCCCAGCGCCCGGCTGGCGTGCGGGCCTCTACCCGTTCGTGAAGGCCTTGCACCTGCTTGCGCGCCTGCCGCGTGAGGTCCGTGTCAATCCAGCCTGGCAAGACGCAGTTCACCTGGATGTTGTCCTTGGCCCAGGCCGTCGCCAGTGAGCGCGTCAGCTGGACGACGCCGCCTTTGGTGGCACTGTAGGCCGGCGCGAAGGGCACGCCGAAGATCGATGTCATCGACCCGATGGTAATGATCTTCCCGCCCCCTTGCGCCTTCATCGCCGGATAGACGGCCTGTGCACAGAAGAACGGCCCGTTGAGATTGACGTCCAGCACCGCCTGCCATTCCTCGGCGCTCACGTCCTGCGGTGGCTTGCGGATGTTAATTCCGGCATTGGCAACAAGAATGTCGACGCGCTGGAAGCGGTCGAAAGTCGCCTGCACCATGCGCTTGACCGAGTTCTGATCCTTGACGTCGACCTCGACCGTTGCGACGCGGGCGCCGAGCTTCTGCAGCTTCTCCGCGGCCTCGGCGGACTTCTTCTGGTCGCGCGCGGCAATGACGATAGCCGCACCGGCTTCCGCAAGGCCTGTCGCCATACCTAGGCCGATGCCACCGTTGCCACCAGTCACAATGGCCACCCGTCCGGTAAGGTCGAATAAAGAACTGCCCATGGTGCCTGCTCCTCGTATGCGAATCCTCTGCTTCCGCAGTGCCGAGCGCGTGCATCGCGCCTTCCACTCTGACTGCCGTTACGGACACTAGACTGGCCCCGACCCGCCGGCAAAGTGGGGATTTGCTGTTCTGCTGGGTGTTTTTCGAAGGTCGCGGTTCCAAGTGCCATGCATTCGCTATATCCAAGTGGCCGAACTTTCTGGTAAGAGGGCGCGCCTCGGCGAGAGCCTCCCATGAACCGCGTCTGCTACGACTGCAGCAAGTGTCCAGCTTATTGCTGTTCCTATCCGGTCATCCCGGTGACGATGCGCGACGTGGTGCGATTGGCCAAGCATTTCGGCATTTCACCAGAGGAGGCAGAACGTAAGTTCACGAAATCAGCTCACGGCCGCAAACGAGTCTTGCGGCGCAGGGCCGATGCGCATTTCGGGAGAGCCTGTCGGTTCCTTGACCAAAAGACGCGCCGTTGCACCGTGTACAAGGCGCGTCCCGACATCTGTCGCAAATTTCCGGCTGAGAAGCGTTGCGGCTACTACGATTTTCTCGAGTTCGAACGCCGCCATCAGAACGACCCGGACTTCATCGCCACAACAGACAATGGGCTCTGGAAATAGACCCTGGCGGTTCATGCGGCCCTTCTCCTTTTAGATCACTGCTACCTGTGGCGGCCTGCCGGCGAATTGCCGCTATCGCAATTGATCCGCGTCATGGAAGCGATGACCCACTTCAGGTTTATCGCGACACATGACGACCTATTGGCCTTGGTTTGCGCTTGCCGGACTGGGCGCCTTCCACGGCCTCAATCCCGCAATGGGCTGGCTGTTCACTGTGGCATTGGGGCTCTACCGGAAGAGCTGCTCCGTCGTCCTGTGGTCATTGCTGCCCATCGCAGCCGGGCATGTGTTGTCGATCGTTATCGTTGCCGCCGCCTTCGTGTTGGCCGGGCTGCTGCTTGACCAGCGGATGATTCAGATTGGCTCCGGTGCCCTGCTTCTCGTGTGGGCCGCGTGCCATCAGATTTGTGCACATCGGCATGGGATGCGGGTGAGCCTGCGGACGGGACAGTTCGGCCTGATGATCTGGTCCTTCTTGATGGCGACAGCCCACGGCGCTGGCCTGATGATGTTGCCCGCCCTCATGCCGCTGTGTCTCACGGGATCACCCATGAGCGAAATCACGGCTGCCGGATCGGCTCCGATTGTGCTTGCTGCTGTCGCGGTTCACGCGCTCTCAATGCTGGCGGTCACCGGTGCGGTCGCGCTTGTCGTTTATCAGTGGGTGGGCCTCCCAATTTTACGCAGCACCCGGATCAGTCTCGATTTCTTGTGGACCTTGGTGCTTGCAGCTACTGGACTTCTCGTGATCGCTTTCGCGTGAGCGCCGACACCTCGATCGCCTAATCCGTTCAGATCTGCGACTGATCCAGAATGCGCCGCACCTCGGCGCGCAACACGGGGATGAGTTCGGCTTCGAACCAGGGATGCCGCTTCAGCCAAGCGTTATTGCGCCATGACGGGTGCGGCAGCGGAATGAAGCGGGGCCGCTCCGAAAAGGCCATTACATTGCGCCAATTGGTTACTGTAGCCGTCAGTCCTCCGCGGGCAAGCTCCCCAAGATGCCAACGCTGCGCGTAGTGCCCGACGAGGAGCACGAGCTCCAGCGCCGGAAGCTCAGCGAAAACTTGATCGCGCCACTGGGGCGCACATTCCCGGCGAGGCGGCAAATCTGCGCCGTTTTCGTCCTGTCCAGGGAAGCAGAAGCCCATCGGCACGATGGCGACGCGGCGTACGTCGTAGAATTCCTCGGGCGTAACGCCCATCCACGTTCGGAGGCGGTCTCCACTCGGATCGCTGAAAGGCACGCCCGAAGCGTGGACACGGGTTCCGGGAGCCTGCCCGCAGACGGCAAGGCGCGCCGTCTTGCTGACGCGCAAGACCGGGCGCGGTTCGTGCGGCAGCGGCTTGCCGATCGGCATATCCCGGCAGATGCGGCAACGCTGAATGCGAGCGACGAGGGCGTCGAGATCGCCCTCCTCTTCCCGATGATCAGACGTCGAGCACGAGACCGTCCTCCGCGAGGAGGACACCGGCGGATTTCGCCTCGTCGACGTGGGCAAGCATGTCATTGTTCATATGCGTGATGAGCACGCGCTTCGCGCCGAGCCTCGTCAGATTGGCCGACAACGTCTTCCAATTCGTGTGGTACGGCACGGGTTTGTCGTAACCGTAGCATTCGGCGATGAAAAGATCGGCGCCGTTGGCGCACGGTATGACGCTATCCACCCACTCGGTGTCTCCCGAATAGGACAGCGTACGGCCGTCCGCCTCGAAGCGCAGAGCGCACGACGGCGCGCCCGATGGATGCGAGACTTCATAAGCCGTGACCGTGGCCTGCCCGACTTCCATTGGCTGTCCGATCTTGTACTCGACGAATGACACCTCGTGCCGGCGCTTGAGACCGCTTGAGCCGGGGAACAGCACCTCAGTCGCAGCGTGATAGCGCTCGGCAATCCCCGGCGGCCCGACAATGGTGAGCAGCTCGGTCCGGCGGGAGATGTAATAGGCGTGCATGAGGAACCAGACGAGGCCCGAGAAATGGTCCCCATGCAGGTGCGAGATGTAAATTGTCTTGATCGTGTTGGGATCGATCTTGTGCCTGTGCAGGCCGATCAGAACCGATGCACCGCAATCGATCAGGAATGCTCCAGCCCTTGTCTCAACATGGAAGCAGGTTTGTAGGCGACCGCCTGATCCGAAGGCGTCGCCGCTGCCGATCATCGTGAGTTTCATGAACCCGACTTCTTTCTGTCTCGCTCAGGCCTTTGCACTCGGGCGCGACGATACTTCCTCGTACCAGCGCGCAATGTTCTTCAGCTCCGCAGGCCGCTCGATCTTCGCGGGCTTCATGAAATCGATCGCGACCAGAGCCGTGATATCAGCAATCGTGAACTTGTCACCGGCGATGTATCGACGCTGCCCAAGCTCCTGATCTAGGAACGACAGCATTTTGAGCACCCGCGGCCGATTGATCTCGGCCCATTCCTTCACCTGCGGTTTCTCCAGCTCCGCCATCGCTGGGTGAGAATGGCGGAAAACAGCACCGATGGGGAAGAACAGGCCGATCTCCATGCGCCGCTGCCACATCTCCACCATCACGCGGCTCATGGTATCTTCGCCAAAGAGCGGCGGTTCGGGGTGAAGCTCCTCGAAGTAGCGGCAGATGGCAACGCTCTCAGTGATGGTGGTCCCGTCATCGAGCACGAGCACGGGCACCTGCTGTAGCGGATTCATGGCGGTGAATTCGGGTGACCGGTGCTCCATCTTGGCGAGGTCCACCTGCTCGAACGGCACCGTGATCCCCTTCTCAGCCAGGAAGATGCGAACGCGGCGGGGATTTGGGGCCCGCGGTTGGTCGATGATCTTCAAGTCACGCTCCTCCTGATTGCCGCTGCATTGTTATGCTGAACCTCGTTCAGTGTTCCACGGCTGGAATCACCAGCCAACCCCCGATTTGCTGAGCAGACAGACCAGATATACGTCTAAGGAAAACCGACCTCGATCTAGATCAAGTCTAGAAGAGCCATGCGCTTGTAAACGCGGTATTAGCAAGTTCAGTCGACAGTCGGTTCGGCGTCGAAGGGTGATAATGAAAAGTAGCGAGTTGCCGACACACTTGTACCGCCTGGGTGCCAGGAAAACGCCAACTTGCCGGACCGACCGATGAGCGAGGCGGTATCAATGCGCGGTGGAGCGCCGCGCGAAGCGCGCGCGCGTGGAAATGCGCAAGGGGGCTTCGACTACGACCTGTTGCTGATGTTCGTGCGCAACGAGCTGTCGGCGCAGGCGACGATCCTTTTGCTCGCAGTGATCTTTTCGCTCGCGTCCATGTTCTGGGCCCCGTGGACGGAAGCCATCATCTGGCTGTTTCTCGTCATCGCCGCGAAAGTCATCCTGCTCGAATGCTGCTGCCGGTTTCTGGATACTCCGGCCACTGAGGTCGACACGGCCTCATGGCGCCGCCGGCTGACGGTTGCCGAGGCAATCAACGGATTGGCGTGGGCCGGTTTCGTCCTCGTCGGCATGGATTGGACGGGGATCTCTCCTGGCAATTACACCCTCGCGTCCAACGTCTTCGTTTTCGCTTCCCTCGTCGTGGTACTGGCGATCCGCATGACGTTTGCCGCGACCGTAATGCCGATCCTGTATGTCGGCACAGTGCCCATGACTGTCGCTGTGGTTGCCCGATACCTGATGCTCGGGGACGTCCTCTACCTTGCCCTCGCCGCGATGGCCATTGGCGTCCACCTCTATTTCATCTTCCTCGCCAAGGGCTTGCGGCGAACGACGCTGCACATGTTCGAGCTGCGCGCCGAGAAGGATGACCTGATCGCCAAACTCGAGGAAGCCAAAGCCATTTCCGACGAGGCCCGCCGCCGTGCCGAGGCCGCGAATGCCGCGAAGTCCCGCTTCCTCGCCACGATGAGTCACGAGTTGCGCACGCCACTCAACGCCATTCTCGGCTTCTCGGAGGTGATGAAGTCGGAGGTGATGGGGCCGCTGTCGAACCCCGTCTACAAGGAGTACGCGGCCAACATCCACCAGAGCGGCACGCACCTCCTGAAGCTCATTAACGAAATTCTCGACCTCTCGCGCATCGAAGCCGGACGCTACGAGCTCAACGAGGAGCCGATCCGCCTCGTCAACGTCGTCGACGACTGCCACCGGCTGTTGAAGTTGCGGGCCGAGAGCAAGGAGCAGCAAATCATCGAGGACTTCGATGAGAACCTGCCGCAGATCTGGGCCGACGAGCGCGCCTTGCGTCAGGTCTGCCTTAATCTTCTGTCCAACGCACTGAAATTCACGCCCCGCGGCGGCATCATCACCCTGTCCGTCGGCAGCACGGACGATGGGGGCCAGTACTTCAGCGTGCGCGATACGGGCCCGGGTATCCCGCAAGAGGAGATCCCCAAGGTTCTGCAGGCCTTCGGCCAAGGCTCACTGGCCCAGAAGTCGGCGGAAGGTGGTACGGGACTCGGTCTCTCTATCGTGCAAAGCCTTGTCGAGCTTCATGGCGGCACGCTCGAGCTGCGCTCCGAGGTAGGCAAAGGCACCGACGTGATTGTGCATCTACCGCGCAAGCGCGTGCTGCAGCCGGTCCGGATCTCCGGGAACGACGGGGATAATGCGTCCACGCCCCGACCTTCCCGGCCTCCCCGGCTCAGACGTCCGATGCCAAATGTCGCCACGGGGACAGGCTAACAGTACTCCGTTTCGGCACCATAACCGGAGGACTGCGAGACTAATTTCGCACACGAACCCGGCATTGCGGCAGGGGACGGCGCTTCTTAAGTTTGAGGGCGCGAACGCAGTTCACGACGGCGGAACCGTATCGCTCGATCAGTGTCCTTTTTGCCGAGCCCTGCCTGCTGGTACCCGCCGTGCCGATGAAGGATCGCTTGATCGATGCTCTGGTTCTTGCTGCTGCTGTTGGCGACCGGCGGTCTCATTCTCGTCCTCGGCGAGGATCAGGGCACCATTGCCGGCCTTGATCCTGCGACCTTCGCTGGCGTCGTCACAGGCGGTGCACTGTTGATCTATTTCGCCGCCTCGCTGGCCGGCTCGTACCGCGGCCGTTTGAGCCAGGCCCTCAAGGATTTCACGGTCTGGGTGCTGCTCGCCTTCGTGCTTGTGGCGGTCTACAGCTTCCGGGATGAAGTGACACTTGTCGCCAAGCGGGTCGCGGGTGAGCTGCTCCCTCCGGGCGAGACCGTCGTCTACAACGAGGGTGAGCGAGGCGAGCGATCCGTGCGCGTCCGCCGGCGCCCTGACGGCCATTTCTCGGTCCGCACGCAGGTAAACGGCGCCACGATTACCATGCTGGTTGATACGGGGGCCTCTTCAATTGTGTTGCGCCCAGCAGACGCGCGCCTTGCCGGGATCGACGTCGACCGCCTCAATTACTCCATTCCGGTCCAGACAGCGAACGGCACTGCCTATGCCGCCGCGGTTCGCCTGAATTCCGTTGCCATTGGGCCGATTCGCATGGACGGGGTCGACGCGCTCGTCACCAAACCCGGCGTCCTCAACGAGAGCCTGCTTGGTATGAACTTCTTAAGGCGACTGCGCTCTTATGAGTTCTCGGGAGAGTTTCTGACGCTTCGCAGCTGAGATCCGATTCCGGGCACGCGGGGCGTCACCGACCCTGCGGGAAGTTCGACATGCGCCTATCATCCGGCGTCAGGAATGCGCTGACCGAGCTCGGGAAGTGGCTGGTCGTTGCCTGCGCTGTGATCGCGACGGTCATCTGGTTCGACGAGCTCAAGGCCGGTATCTCGCAAGGATTGGAGCTCTACGTCACGGATCGCGTCGCACCACCCATCTCGGAAAGCGATGACGCCGACTCGCCGGGCAAGGTGGAGCTTCGCGCCAGCCGCGGCGGACATTTCCTGACCACCGCCGCCATCAATGGCCGTCCCGTCGAGGTCCTGGTGGATACGGGCGCCTCTTTCGTGGCGCTAAGCTTCGAGGATGCGGAGCGCGCCGGCGTCTACGTGCGCCCGGCAGACTTCACCGCCCGGGTTCAGACCGCAAATGGCATCGCCAAGGTTGCACCCGTCACCCTCGACAGTGTCAGCATCGGCGACATCACCCTATATGATGTCCGGGCCGTGGTGAGCGAGCCGGGCCGGCTCGGAACCAGCCTTCTCGGCATGACGTTCATCGGGCGGCTCGGTCGCGCGGAAATGCGCGACGGCATGCTCATCCTGCAGGAGTGATCCGGGGCACCAATTTTAGCCCTTGGCCTGCCAACAAAATTCGCTTCATGAGCGGTGCAATTCCGAATCGGCACGCTTGCCAGGATTCGGCCCACCTGCCCCGCGCAAGCCGTTTGGATGAATTTAAGGGTGATGACGACGATGCTTCCCATTCCGCGTGCAGACCTCAAGCCCAATACACTCGACTTCGAGCGCCTGCCGCTTGTGAAGCCAACCGGCTTCCGCGAGTACGATGCCCGCTGGCTCTTCCCCGACGAGATCAATCTCATGGGGCTCAACGTCATGGGCATGGCGTTGGCGACGCTGGCCGACGAACGCGGCGTGCCGAAGCGCTTCGTGGTGGGCCACGACTACCGCTGGTACTCCTCCTCGGTGAAGCAGGCCCTGATCACCGGTCTGCTGGCAGGCGGCGCCGAGGTTTACGACATCGGGCTCGCGCTCTCGCCGATGGCCTACTTCGCCCAGTTCGAGCTCAACGTCGAAGGCGTGGCCATGGTCACGGCCAGCCACAACGACAACGGCTGGACGGGCATCAAGATGGGCATCCAGCGGCCGCTGACATTTGGCCCTGACGAGATGTCACGCCTGAAAACAATCGTGCTCGAGGGCCTCTACAAGGCACCGGGCGGCGGCAAGTACACCTTCGTCCCCGACATCGCGGAGCGCTATATTGCTAACCTCACCAACCGGCCAAAGCTGAAAAGGCGGCTTCGCGTGATTGCGGCTTGCGGCAACGGTACGGCTGGAGCCTTCGCACCGCGCGTTCTTGAGGCCATCGGCTGCGAGGTAATCCCGCTCGATACCGAGCTTGACCACAACTTCCCCCGCTACAATCCGAACCCGGAGGACATGAAAATGCTGCACGCCATGTCCGAAGCGGTGCTGCAGCACAAGGCAGACGTGGCCTTCGGTTTCGACGGAGATGGCGACCGCTGCGGCGTGGTCGATAACGAAGGCGAGGAAATCTTCGCCGACAAGGTGGGCGTGATGCTCGCCCGGGACATTTCCGCGATCTACCCTAATGCGCGGTTCGTCGCCGACGTGAAATCCACCGGTCTTTTCAAGACCGACCCGGTTCTTAAGCAGAACGGCGCCCACACGGACTATTGGAAGACCGGCCACTCGTACATGAAGCGCTACAGCTTCGAGACGAAGGCGCTCGTCGGCTTCGAGAAATCCGGCCACTTCTTTTTCAACCCGCCGCTCGGGCAAGGCTACGACGATGGCCTCGTGGCCGCTCTCGCCGTTTGCGACATGCTCGATCGCGCGCCGGACAAGTCGCTCGCGGACCTGAAAAAGGCGCTGCCGAAAACGTGGCAATCGCCCACGATGGCGCCTCACTGCCCGGACGAGAAGAAATACGAGGTGGTCGGACGAGTTGTCGAGCACTATCAGAAGCTCAGGGCCGAAGGTGGCACTGTAGCCGGACAGAAAATCGCCGACCTTATTACGGTGAACGGCATCCGCGTCGTGCTGGAGGACGGCACATGGGGTCTGGTGCGCGCCTCATCCAACAAGCCGGAGCTGGTGGTCGTGGTCGAAAGTCCGACGTCGGAGGCCAACATGCGCGCCATCTTCGCCGATATCGACGGCGTGCTCTCCAAGATGCCGGAAGTTGGCGAGTACAATCAGAAGATCTGATGAGAAGCTTCTGCGCGGCTCGTATTGGGCGTGCTGCAGCCATTAAATTCTGGGCGTTTCGGATAGCCCCCGGCCTTCAGCTGGGGGCTACGCATTTCTGCCTGCGGAACACTAGCCGCGCAGGTTATCGCCGCCCAACGCTCGTCAGCATGCGCCAGAGCACATTGTCCTTCCGGCCGAAATGATGGAACAACGCCATGCCCACGTGGCCGATAATGAGCGCCAGCAAGATGAACGCCAGCGCTTTGTGCGCTCCTAATACGCGATTGGCGAGCTCCTGATTGGGCTCAGTCAAGGCAGGAAGCGAGAACCAGCCGAAAATATCGAGCGCGGGATAAAGGGACACGCCGACCCAGCCCAAAATCGGCATCAGGAGAAGCAGGGCATACATGGCGTAGTGCACCACCTGCGAGCCCATGCGCTGCCAGGGCTCGAGCGTCGGCTCGGGAGGTGGGGAGCCGCGGAAGACGCGGTAAGCAATCCGAAGCAAGATCACCCACAGCAGCACGAAGCCGATGAGCTTGTGCCAGCTGTAGAGCTGGTTCGTGGTGTCGTCCCAGATGTTCAGCGTGTTGCCGCGATAGTTCATCGTCAGGCCAACCGGGATCAGGATGGCGACCAACACCACTGTGAGCCAATGCAGGAAGCGCGCCGGCGCGCTGTAAGCCTCAACCGTCTGCGCTGTATTCGTAGCCGTCGTCTGCTCGTTCATGCTGTTTCCTCCCGTCGCTTCTGAGGTCGCAGTCGAACAGGACGTCGCCGTCCTCGAGCAGGTGCACACATGTCCTCGGCCGCCGTGCCTCTGCCAGACGGCAGATGGGCTCGAGCGTCAGCCCCGTGGGGCCTGAGCCAATGATCAATGGTGCGACGAGGACGTGTAAGCGATCGACAGCATTGGCATCGATGAAACGGGAAATCGTCTGAGGCCCGCCTTCGATGAGCAGCTTTTTCAGGCCGCATTCGAAGAGCGCGGAAACAATCGCCTTGGGATCCATCCTGCCGTCCGTCACAGGCAAACGGATCACCTCGACCCCCGCTGGAGCCGGCTCCTGGCAGGCGCGCACGACGATGCGCCTCGCGCCGTCATCAGCCAGGCATTTCGCACTGGCCGGAAGGCGGGCATTGGGATCGATCACCACGCGGGCCGGATGGCTGCCCGTAACCCGGCGCACATTCAGCTGGGGATCGTCGGCGAGCACCGTGCCGACGCCGACTACCACCGCATCCACGCACGCGCGCAGCCTATGAAGATGATCGAGTGCAGCGTCGCGGTTGATCCAGCGGCTTTCACCGCTCGGCGTGGCGACGCGGCCGTCCAGCGACTGGCCGAGCTGAGCGACGACATAGGGACGACCAGGGCTCGCATTTCGGATCGGGTCGCAGAGATCGTCGGCCATCGTCGTCACTTCGCTGTTCCCTGCCTCGACCCCTCGGAAGCCCGCTTCTTTCTGGCTCTCCGCGATGCCGCGGTGATATGCCCAGTCCGACCCCTACGGAACATTTACACCACTGACGAGTCGGAAATGCCACCAGGCTCCTCGGATGTGAGGTGCTAACTCGGTGCCATCATAACATGCATCGCGTTGACAGGGATCGTTTGCTGGCACCGGATGCGATTGTGGCCCGACGACCTCAACGCGCCCGCCCGCACTGTGCCCCGGCTGAAGGATACCGGCCACCGGTGTCCCCATCGAGCAAATCAGTCGCCAACTAGGGGCGACTTCAAGCTATCGCGCAGACGGCCGATGGATATCCCCCGAGAACCTGGGAGTTTGCCGCGCGTTCTTCTCGCCAAACCGCGCGTAAAGGGGAACTTCGACGTCATGGTTAAGACCGGCATTCGGCCATCTCACAATCCGGCAACAACCGTGATTTTGAAGAACCCGGCGATTACCAATCTCCGCCAGGCGGGCGGCGAACATCTCGCAAAATGCGGAATTTCTTATCTCGCTCGTTCTGCCGATAACCGGGATGAAGGCCAGTTCGTGCTCGATGACATTGGGCGCTCCGGCCGGTTTCCTGGAAGCGCCGGCCCTCCTGCGACAAATAACAGAGCAAATGTGATCTTTCGCGCCTTGGAAGCGCCATCAGACAGCCCCACGGTGCGACTTGTGTCCCGGCCGCTCTCCGGCATTCTGCGCGAAGTTCGGAAACGGATGTGAGGATCGGTCGAGCACCCTTGTGCTGGCCCTGACGACGGAATCGCCATGAAGCTCATATCCGTCTATTTCCGTGCAATCGCGCAGCTCGCCTCGGAGTGGTGGCTTGCCGCAGGGCTGACGTTCGCCAACGTTGCCATCGGCATCGTGCAGCTCGCCGAGCCCATTCTTTTCGGCAAGGTGGTCGATGCCCTTGCCCAAGGCACCCCGGTTTTCAAGCTGATTTCGCTTTGGGCTGTTGTTGGCATTTTCGGCATCGTCACTGGCGTGACCGTCGCCGTTGCCTCGGATCGCCTAGCCCATCGGCAACGCCTTGCCGCCATGAGCCGCGCTTTCGAGCGAACGCTGACGCTGCCGATCAGCTATCTTGCCGAACGCGGCACAGGGGCCACCGTACGCACCATTGTCGCCGGAACTGACGCGCTTTTCGCGACGTGGCTCACGTTTATGCGTGAGCAGCTTTCCGCAATCGTCAGCGTCCTTTGCCTGGTGCCGACGGCAATCTACATGGACTGGCGGCTCGCCAGTCTCCTCGCGGTTCTGGCGGTGATCTACACGATCCTCAACGTCACCGTCGTTTATCGCACGTCCGACGGCCAGGCTTCTGTGGAGCGCTACTACGTCGATGTCTTCGGCCGCGTTGGAGACGTCATCGGCAACGTTCCCGTGGTGCAGAGCTATGGCCGCCTCTCCGCCGAGGCAACCGCGCTGCGGGATCTGATGAACCAGCTGCTCGCCGCCCAGTATCCGGTGCTGACGTGGTGGGGTTTGCTCAACGTCCTCACGCGGGCCGCTTCGACGATTACGATGGTTGCCATCTTCACCGTGGGCACCTGGCTCGTCAGCCGCGGCGAGATTTCCGTCGGTGAAATCGTCAGCTTTGTCGCCTTTGCAGCATTGCTGATCGGAAAGCTCGACCAGCTCTCCAGCTTCGTCGCCCGCATGTTCATGCAGGCGCCGACGCTCCAGTCTTTCTTCGACCTGCTCGACACGACGGTCACGATCGTCGAACGGCCCGATGCCAAGCCGCTTCAGAACGTCGTTGGCCACGTGAGGTATGAAAACGTCACCTTCCGCTACGGCAAGGGCGAGCAAGGTGTGTTCGATCTCTCCTTCGAGGCCAAGCCCGGCGAGACTGTTGCGCTCGTGGGTCCCACGGGCTCCGGCAAGACGACCACGCTCGCCATGCTGCAAAGGCTGCGCGATCCCGAGTCCGGCCGCATCCTGATCGACGGGCAGGACATCCGCGATGTCACGTTGAACTCCCTGCGCCACGCGATCGCGGTCGTGTTCCAGGACGCCGGTCTCTTCAATCGCAGCATTGCTGAGAACATCCGGATTGGCCGGCCGACGGCCACCGATGCCGAGGTGGAAGAGGCCGCGCGGCTCGCCGAGGCGGACGCCTTCATTCGGAGCAAGCCGCACGGCTATCAGTATCTCGCGGGCGAACGGGGATCGGCGCTGTCGGGCGGCGAGCGCCAGCGCATCGCGATTGCCCGCGCCATCCTGAAGGCTGCTCCCATTCTGATCCTGGACGAGGCGACCAGCGCGCTCGACACGGAAACGGAAGCGAAAATCAAAAGAGCGCTCGATACCCTACGCCGTGGCCGGACCACGTTTATCATCGCGCACCGGCTCTCGACCGTCGCAAATGCGGACCAGATCCTCGTTTTTGACAAGGGCCGGATTATCGAGCGCGGCACCTTCAGGGAGCTCGTGCAAAAAGGCGGCCTCTTCGCCCGTCTTGTCGCGGAAGGCGGCTTCACGGAGCCGCAGGAGGAGGAGCAGAAGCCGCCCAAAACAGTTTTGTCGGCGGCTGCTGCGTCCTAGAGTGAGGATCACCCGATACGCACGAACGGCTCCGCCACCCCGCGGACTTTTCGGCGGAGCTTGAAGACTGAACCCGCGAGCTGTTCGGCGGCAATCTGGTCGGCGCTCATATGCTCACGAGCGGTGGTGACGGCGATTTCATCGAGATCCGCGCCGAAAAACGCCGGGCAGCTCGGTTGGCTCACCGGCAGCCTGCAGATGTCGAAAACGGTCCCGTCCGGATTCCAGGCGTAGACGGCAGATCCACCCCAGCAAGCGATCCAAAGGCGCCCGTCAGCATCGACCACGGCACCATCGGGCGCGCCTTCATCGTGGAGCTGACGAAACATGACCGGCTCACCTCTGGGCAGTCCCGTTTCCGGATCTGTTGGCACGCGCCAGATGGTGCGTTTGGCCGAGTCCGAGAAATATGCCGCATCGCCCCCGGGGGTGAAGGAAATCGTGTTTGGGATGGTAATGCGATCGAAGAGAAGCCGCAGCTCACCATCGAGAAACCACCAGATCCCGCCCGCCTCAGGCTCCGCATTCTTGCCCATGCTGCTGATCCAGAAGGCCCCTGAAGGGTGAACCGCTCCATCGTTGGAGCGTAAGTCAAACTCCTTTTCGAGGAACGGAACAACGGGTTTGGTTGTGCCTGCATCAAGGTCTAGGAGGCGCAGATCGACCTCGGTGGCGATCAACGCGTGGCGATCGTCGACAAGGGCTGCCGCAGACGCCATGACATCCAGCACATGCTCACGGGTCTCTCCGCCTGAAAACGAACGCTCGAACACCCGCCGGTTCAGGACATCGAACCAGATCAGGCTCCCCCGCCCACGATGCGCCACCGGCCCTTCGCCGAGCTCATTCTCGCAGCGATACCAAAGATCGGCGTCCAGATGATCCTGCACAGTCATGCCCATCACTCGGCCCAAAGGTCAGTGCCGGGAACGCGCAAGAAGCTGAGCGCGCCCATTCCCCCTCCTCGCCCAACCTGAAGTCACATCCAAGGAACACGCGCCTTGTGGATGCGTTGCCTGACCAACATCAGAGGTGAGGACAGCAATGCGTACCACAACCATGGCCCTAGCATGCTTTACCTTGGTCTTGGGGATTGGAACAGCCAACGCCCAGACCAGTTCGCCGGGCGGGTCGCCCTCCACTGGGCCTGCTTCCGGAATCAGCCCCGGACGTGCCACCAGCCTTTCACCAATGGCCAGGACACCATCGGTGACGAGGGGCCTACCGGCCAATCCGGGCCTGTCAGGCGAAGCTGGTGGGAGGCCAATCCTTGATCGGCTCGACAGCGGAATGCGCGGAGGCAGAAGCATGGACGCTGTTCGCCGACGACTGCCCGATAGTATTCGCACGCGGAGGGCAAATCGCATGCTGCCTGGTGAGTCGACGGACCGCTTTCCGTCCTCACGCCTCCTACCGCTTCGGCCGGGTAGCCCTGCAGACCTGCGGCGCTTCCGTTCGCAACCGCCAGGGCTTGAGAGCGAAGCTAGCCGTTCCGCGGCCGAGCGGCGTGCGCTTCGCCGGACCGGAGCAGACTATACCCAACGGGAATGCGAGCAGATCTGGGATTCAGGGACAGGCATGAACCGGCAACAGTGGTCCGCCAGCTGTCGCCGCGTCGGCGAACGTATGCGGCGCCTGCAATTGACTCAACCACCCCGCAGCGGCCCATCGCTTCGGCCGGCACCGCGGGAGACCACAGTCTTGGGTAGCCCAAGCGCCGCACAGTCGGAGTAAACCTTCGCTATCATCGAGCGGCTGGCGCCCAACCTGCCAGCCAGCGTGAATCGCACGCGGCAAACGGGGATGCCCGTTTCTCAGGACAAAACGCAGTGCCCCACGAGAAAGCACTTGTCCGCGAGGCACCTGCTTGCGTCGAAGGCGGCGGCTCCGCACGCAGGCTATATTATCCCGGTCGATGCTCGAACGCGCGTACGACCGCTCGATCAGAACCGATGCTTGACCGTACCCCGGACGACAACACCGTCGGCTGGCTGATCGGGCGTCGTATCAGGTTGTTTCGTCTCTGTAGCTCCGTAGAGCAGCTCAAGGCCAAAATCCAGCTTCGGAAGGACGCCGAGTTTGCCGAGCCCCGGGATTCGCACCTCGGTTCCTTCGGACATCGGCTGCTTCGTCTCGGACAGCGACAGATCCGCACCGAGCGGATTCTCGCTTGCCGGAGCTGATTTCGCAGCTGGAGCGCCTGAAACCTGGCCGCTCTGTTGCACATCGAACGCCATGGCTGCACTGCTGGCCATGGCCAGCGCGCTGACAAGCAATATACGAACTCTGTTCATTCTGGACTCCGCCGGTCCAAATCACCCACGCGTTCTGACCGGAACTTGTTACGCCAGACGCAAGATCGCAAGCATGAAGCGAGCAAAGTTAATGGATTATGTATGTTTGTCGCGGAGGTGTGGTTTGGGTGCAATAACTCGCCGCGTGGAGCCCTTTCGACACGCCAAGAGTTATGCTCAAAATTGATTTAACTTAGCCGCTATCAGCCCTGCCGAGCCAGTCAAAAGGGCCCAACTCGTTTGGTAGCTCACACTTCCAAATCCTGCCCCCTCTTGCTGAGGGTGGAAAAAAGGACGTGACCGTCCCCCTTACCTGCCGACATGTGCGGACGTGGGACGGTTGTGCCGTTTCTGGAGGCGGGAGCGCAGGATGGGCTGGTCGTGGAAGCCAACGGGGTGCCCAAGAAGAACGGCCGCGCCGCCATGAAGCTGTTGCGCCGCCAGTTCTTCGGTCCTGACGAAGGCGC
>PKEY01000005.1 GCA_002919265.1 Hyphomicrobiaceae bacterium
TCGAGAAGCTGCCAGTTTCCATCTCGCTCGGCCTCTGGATGACGCTGCTGACCTACCTCATCTCGATCCCGCTCGGCATCCGCAAGGCGGTGCATGACGGCGAGCGGTTCGACGTGTGGACCAGCGGCGTTTTGGTGGTTGGCTACGCTGTGCCCGGCTTCCTCGTCGCGGTGTTGCTGCTTGTACTGTTTGCCGGCGGCTCGTTCTTCCAGTGGTTCCCGTCGCGCGGCCTCACCTCTGACTACTGGAACGAGCTCTCCCTGTGGGGAAAGATCATCGACTACTTCTGGCACCTGGTGTTGCCGATCACCGCGATGGCGCTCGGCGCCTTCACCACGATGACCTTCCTCACCAAGAACTGCTTCCTCGACGAGATCCGGAAGCAGTACGTCGTCACCGCGCGGGCCAAAGGGCTGAATGAGAGCCAGGTGCTCTACGGGCACGTGTTTCGTAACGCGATGCTGCTTATCATCGCCGGCTTTCCCGGTGCCTTCATCAGCGCCTTCTTCACTGGCTCGCTGCTGATCGAAACCATCTTCTCACTCGATGGCCTCGGGCTCCTCGGCTTCGAGAGTATCATCAACCGCGACTATCCGGTCGTGTTCGCGACCCTCTACATCTTCTCGCTCGTCGGTCTGGTGGTGAATCTGATCTCGGACTTCGTCTATACGCTGATCGATCCACGGATCGACTTCGAGAGCCGGGAGGTCTGAGCACATGGACATGCGCACAGACGACAAGTTGAAGACGCCCTCTCCCGGCGAGAATGCAGAGAGCATCGAGGTCCAGGAGAAGATCGCGACCACGCCCCCCTTCCAGCGGCAGCCGACGTCCTGGATCGGCCGGAAGCGCGGCACGGTGGGTCGTTTCCAGCTGTCGCCGATCAACCGCCGGCGTTGGGAAAACTTCAAGGCCAACCGGCGCGGCTACTGGAGCTTCTGGATCTTTCTCGTGCTCTTCGTGCTGAGCCTCAGCGCGGAGTTCATCGCCAACGACAAGCCGCTGGTCGTCTCCTACAAGGGCGAGCTGCTTTTCCCGGTGTTCGTCGACTATCCGGAGTCCAAATTCGGCGGCTTCCTGGCGACGACGGACTATAAGGACCCGTTCATCATCGACGAGATCGAGAGTAACGGCTGGATGATCTGGCCGCCGATCCGCTACTCATACACCTCGATCAACAAGGACTATCCGCGGATCAAGGGGCCTGAAGACCGTTGCCTCGGCTTCCCGGCGCCGCCGTTCTGGGCCACGAGCGCGGAACTGTGCGAGGCGCCGCCTGATCAGCTCGCGCGCTTCCAGGAACTGGGCAATCGCAACTGGCTGGGTACCGACGATCAGGGCCGCGACGTGCTGGCCCGCGTGATTTACGGCTTCCGCATCTCGGTGCTGTTCGGGCTTCTGCTGACGTTCTTCTCGTCGGTCATCGGCATCGCCGCGGGTGCAGTGCAAGGCTACTTCGGCGGCCGCGTCGACCTCTTCTTCCAGCGCGTGCTGGAGATCTGGTCGTCGATCCCGTCGCTCTACGTGCTGATCATCATCTCGTCGGTGCTGGTCCCGGGGTTCTGGACGCTGCTTGGCGTGCTGCTCCTGTTCCAGTGGGTGTCGCTGGTGGGCGTGGTGCGGGCAGAGTTCCTGCGCGCCCGAAATTTCGAGTACGTCACGGCAGCCCGCGCGCTCGGCCTTTCCGACCGCAAGATCATGTTCAAGCACCTGCTGCCGAACGCGATGGTGGCAACGCTGACGTTTCTGCCGTTCAACCTTTCCGGCAGCATCACGGCGCTCACCGCGCTCGACTTCCTCGGGCTCGGCCTGCCGCCCGGCTCGCCGTCGCTCGGTGAGCTACTGGCCCAGGGCAAGGCGAACCTGCAGGCCCCGTGGCTCGGCCTCACGGCCTTCTTCACCCTCGCCACGCTGCTGAGCCTGCTCATCTTCATTGGCGAGGCCGTGCGCGACGCGCTCGATCCGCGCAAGACATTCCGGTGAGGTTTGTATGAAGACTGGCCAACCCCTCGTCCAGGTTCGCAACCTCTCGGTGGAATTCCGATCGGGCGACACTACGAACCTCGCCGTCAAAGGCGTTTCGTTCGAGATCAACAAGGGTGAGACGGTCGCCCTCGTGGGCGAATCCGGCTCCGGCAAGACCGTTTCGGCCCTGTCGATCCTGCGCCTTCTCCCCTATCCTGCCGCCTCACACCCGACGGGCGAGATCCTCTACGACGGCAAAGACCTGCTGAAGGTCTCCGAAGCGGAGATGCGGGATATCCGTGGTGCACGGATCTCGATCATCTTCCAGGAGCCGATGACCTCGCTCAACCCGTTGCACACCATCGAGAAGCAAGTGGGCGAGGTGCTGAAGGTGCACCGCGGCCTGGACGACAAGGCCATCCGCGCGCGCGTGCTGGAGCTCTTACGCCGCGTCGGCCTACGCGATCCCGAGAAGCGCCTCTCCGCCTTCCCTCACCAGCTCTCGGGCGGCCAGCGCCAACGCGTCATGATCGCCATGGCGCTCGCCAACGAACCAGACCTGCTGATCGCCGACGAACCGACGACCGCGCTCGACGTCACCATCCAGGCGCAAATCCTGGAGCTCTTGAAGGAGCTGCAGTCCGAGCTCGGCATGGCCATGCTTCTCATCACGCACGACCTCGGCATCGTGCGGAAGATGGCCGATCGCGTGTACGTGATGAACAACGGCAAGGTGGTGGAGGAAGGCAAGACAGCGGACGTTTTCGCCAACCCGCAGCACCCCTACACGCGCCACCTCATCAGTGCCGAGCCAAAGGGCAGCCCACCGCCGTTGGACCCCTCGGCGCCGATCGTGCTGCAGACGGAGGATCTCAAGGTCTGGTTCCCCATCCGCAAGGGCCTTCTGCGGCGCACTGTTGATTACGTGAAGGCGGTGGACGGACTGTCGCTCAAGCTGCGCGCCGGCCAAACACTGGGCGTTGTGGGCGAGTCCGGCTCGGGCAAAACGTCGCTCGGCCTCGCCATCATGCGCCTCATCTCCTCTCAGGGGCAGGTGGCCTACCTCGGCAAGCGCATCGATGGCCTCAACTCGAAGGCCATGCGGCCGCTGCGCAAGGAGATGCAGATCGTCTTCCAGGACCCGTACGGCTCGCTGTCCCCGCGCCTCTCAGTCGGCCAGATCATCGAGGAAGGGCTGCTCATCCAGCAACCGCACCTGAGCTACGAGGAGCGCCGCGCCCGCGTGGCCCAGGCGCTGAGCGAGGTCGGCCTCGATCCGCAGGCGCAAGACCGCTACCCGCACGAGTTCTCCGGCGGCCAGCGCCAGCGCATCGCCATCGCGCGGGCCATGGTGCTGCAGCCCAAGTTCGTGATGCTCGATGAGCCGACCAGCGCCCTCGACATGTCCGTGCAGGCGCAAATCGTTGATCTGCTTAGGGACTTGCAGCGCCGGCACAATCTGGCCTACCTGTTCATCAGTCACGACCTGAAGGTCGTGCGGGCGCTGTCGAGCTACATCATCGTGATGCGCAACGGCAAGGTGGTGGAGGAAGGCCCGGCCGAGGAAATCTTCCGCGCACCGAAGTCCGACTACACGAAGGCTCTGTTCGCAGCTGCATTCGACCTCAAGGTCGAGCACCGCGGAGCGCTCGCCGTCTGAAGGAAACAAAGCGGGGGATTTTCAGAATGGCGCTGCTCATCATTGGCAGTAAGCGGGCGGATGCGTTTGCGGACGCAGTGAGGGCCGAAGCTCCGGACCTTGACGTGCGGATATGGCCCGAGGCCGGGCGGATCGAGGACATTCGCTATGCACTCGCCTGGCATCCGCCGACGGGGGTGCTCAAGACTCTACCGAACCTTGAGGTAATCGTATCGGTCGGCGCAGGCGTCGATCATTTGCTCAAAGATCCTGACCTCCCGGACCTCCCCATCGTTCGCTACGTTGATCCCGACCTGACGAACCGTATGGTGGGCTACCTCGTGCTCCATGTCCTGTTCCACCAGCGTCGGATGTGCGAGTTCCTCGAACTGCAACGGCAGCGGAAGTGGGAATTCCGCGGTGAGCCCGCGATGCACGAGGTGCGCGTCGGCCTGATGGGGCTTGGCGTCATGGGTGAAGCGACCGCGAAGGCGCTGAAGCCCTTCGGGTTCCAGCTGCTGGGCTGGAGCCGCACCCAGAAAACCATCGAGGGCGTTCGGTGCTTCGCCGGCCAGGAAGGCCTCGACGAGTTTCTTGCCGGAACTGACATCCTCGCTTGCACGCTCCCGCTCACTCCTGAAACCCGCGGAATGATCAACCGCGACCTGCTCCGCAAGCTGTCGCGGCACGGGCGGCATCCGCGCTTGCCCGGCCCGGTCTTCATCAACGCCGGTCGCGGAGGGTTGCAGGTCGAAGCCGATATTCTCGCTGCGCTGGACGCCGGTGAGTTGTATGCAGCCTCCCTCGATGTGTTCGAGACGGAGCCGCTGCCGGAAACGAGCCCGCTGTGGACCCACCCGCGCGTGATCGTCACGCCGCACAACGCTGCCGAAAGCACGCCTGAGTCGATCGGCCGCTATACCGTGCGGCAGATCCGGCGACATGAGGCCGGTGAGCCGCTGGAGAACCTGGTCGACAGAACGCGCGGCTACTGATCGTCGCCATACAACGTTCACCGTTTTTCACGGCTCTGTAGGTAATCGTCCGGACGAAGTGCCGGAGCGTGCGTTATTCCATTGTCGCTTCTGTCGCCAGCGGATAACCATGCCCCACGATGATTCCTTTCGGAAACACCTTCACCACATCATCACAGCCCTCGAAGCCTGGGCCAAAGAAATGCGGCCGTGGGCGGACATCGAGATCGATCGAATCGATGGCGCCTGGCGGCTGAGCGCGACCCCACGCGTCTCGACCGCCTGCCCCTTCGAGATCGTCCTGCGGTCGGATCGGAGGTATGACATCCGGATCGGAAACGAAGTCTACGTAGACCGGTCGCTCGATGCCCTGACGGACATTCCGCAGCTCGTGCGCAGCATTGCCAACGGGCGCGTGATAACGCGGCGTTGGGAGAGCTGGAAAACGGGCCTTCTCTACCGGGTCGAAACGATCGTTGACATGCCGGGCTCGGAAGGCCGCTTCGTCCGCGAAAACCCCGACGCCCCCGCCGTTGACGATGTTGAGCTCGAAGCGGCGATTGAGGCCTACGCGCCGTATCGGCGATGAAGGGAACTGGCCGAACCGCACCTACATCGGAGATTGCTTGACTGATCCGGGCGCCCCCCTGGCACTAAGGGCACCGCCTGTGCTGGGGGCGTTGCCCGAGCAATTGTGTTCCTCCTTAGCGCTCGCTAATAATCAGGCCTCTGCAATGAGGGGGACTTGGGGTGTCTGCTATACCCTATCGCGCTGATATCGATGGCCTGCGGGCTGTCGCCGTGTCTGCTGTGATGTTGTTTCACGCCGGTGCAACTTTTGCCCCGGGCGGCTTCATTGGAGTTGATGTTTTTTTTGTCATTTCTGGTTATCTGATTACCTCGATAATTCTTGCTGAGTTGAAACAAGGCACCTTTTCGATCTGGAATTTTTATGAGCGCCGGATCCGGCGTCTCGTGCCAGCTCTTACACTGGTCATAGTTACATCAGCTATTCTAGGCTGGTTTATACTGACGCCGGATGACTACAACAATTTTGGATCATCCGTCATTGCGGCGGCCGCATTCTACTCAAATTTCCATTTTCATTCGCAATCGGGTTACTTCGCGCCCGAAGCAGAAACGCTGCCGTTACTTCACACCTGGTCACTGGGGGTCGAAGAGCAATTTTATCTGCTCGCACCAGCCTTCATTCTCTTGCTCAACCTTCCGCGTCTAGAACGGTTGAGAGCGCCCATTTTTTTAGTCTCCTAGTGGCATCGTTTACAGTATCCGTCTATGGTGCTGCTGGGGAACACAAATCAGCGTTCTATCTTCTGCCCTCGCGAGCTTTTGAGCTGATGATTGGTATGGCTCTCGCGATCGGCCTCGTCCCACCGCTCAAGAGCGACAATCTACGGCAGCTCACGGGTATTGTGGGGCTCGCGATGATCTGTCTCGGAACGCTGTTTTATACTGCCGAAACACCGTTCCCCGGCTTCGCAGCTCTAACTCCGTGTTTGGGAGCCGCTTTGTTAATTCACAGTGGTTGCCAGGGAGACACTATCTCATCAAAATTGCTTGGAGCGCGGCCGGTCGTCTTCATCGGCAAACTGTCCTACGCACTCTATTTGTGGCACTGGCCCCTATTGGCTTTTGCTACCTATGAGTTGGGAGAAGGGCTGAGCTTCTTCCAAAAGGTAACGTTGCTAATAGCAGCGTTTGTGCTTTCAATTTTAACGTATTACTTCGTTGAACAACCAATCAGAAGAAAGGCAATCCTTACGACACGCTTTTCGGCCTATGCAGCCGGAATGACATCATTCTCTTTTTGCGTAATCTTCGCTGCGATCGTCCTTGTTACCCATGGGGTGCCGCAAAGGCTATCGCCGGAAGCAAGCAAGGTCGCCCGCCTTCTCCCGGAGATTTCGGACAAGAACACTCCATGTGCGGCAAAATCTTCGCATGGCGAATGTCTGATTGGTGACGGGACTACTGCATCGGCGTCATTTGCGTTTTGGGGAGACTCTCATGCGAGGGCGCTCTCCCGGGCTGCTTCTCAGGTTGCCCAGAAGCACGGTCTCGTCGGATATGCGATCTTTGCCCCGGGATGCCCTCCGGTGCTGGAGCCAAGTCGGCTCGTCAGTTCTCGAAAGAAATGCCCCAGATTGCCACGAGTTCTTAACCCTGGCGCTTCAGCTCAGCCTCTTCGAAACGTGATCATTGCTGCTCGGTGGGGAGGGTATTCACGATCGTCCCCAGAGGAATTGGACACGGCGCTCCAGGACACTGTCAGACACATTCGTCGATTAGGCAGCACTGTAACTATAATTGGGCCGGTCCCAGAACTTCCATTTGACCTGCCGAGAGCAGTGATGAAGACCCTGATGAGGGGTGAGGAGCGGGATTTGTCGGTGCCATTCGACGAGTTTAGAGCCCAGCAAGCTGCAACATTCCACATTCTAGCGAAGCTTGAGAAGCTAGACGGGGTGCGGGTGCTCTACCCACATCTTCTGCTTTGCGATACCAAGCGGTGTCTTACAGTCAAAGACGGCGTTCCTCTTTACCGCGATGACAACCATCTTAACTTAAGAGGCGCTGAGCTCCTGTCAGGACTACTGGACAGCGCTCTCAGCGTGTCTTCGCCTCAACAAGGCCTGCCAGAGCATCAAGCATATCCGTGAGCCTGATCGCCCGGACAGTGCCGGGCGTCTACCCACCGTGCCCTCGGGCCCATTGCCCAACCTTGGGCTGCTGTGCTTTTGTGCAGGCTCTCTGGGAGGAATGCAGGATGTTTAAACCAACACTCGGAGCCTCGACGCTGCTCGACCGGCAAAGCCACAAGCGGTCTGATGCGGCGTATCTGGAGGCGCTGCTCAAGGCGCCGGAGGCCCGGTTCCTCGTGCTGGCCGACCAGAAGCCGGTGATCCAGTCCAATCCGGAGCGGACCAAGGGCAATATCCGCTGGTTTACCCTGGATGAGATGCAGCGCGTTGGGCTGCCGGTATCAGACTCCCTCTTCCTCGGCGTCGATCGGACCACCGGTGGCGGCCGGTTCGCTGTTGCCGTCACCGAGCATCGGGCGCGGAACGCCCCGGGCGGGCTTGAGCTGATGCGGCCAATTGTGGACCTGCGCTCGCTGGCCATGAATGGCGTCCTGCCCCCCGAGGAGTTGTCCCTGCTCAGTCTCGCCAAGGCGCTCGCAGCCTGGCACGAGAACACGCGCTGCTGCGGTCATTGTGGCGGCACCACGCTGATCAAGGACGGCGGCTGGAGGCGGAAATGCTGGGCCTGCGGTCAGGATCACTTCCCCCGGACCGATCCGGTCGTGATCATGCTGATCGTCGACCCGCCCAACGACCGCTGCCTGTTGGGTCACGAGGCGCGCTTCGCGGAAAACATGTGGTCCACTCTGGCCGGCTTCATTGAGCCCGGAGAAGACATCGAGACCGCCGTTCGCCGCGAGACAATGGAGGAGACGAGCATCAAGGTTGGCGAGGTCCGCTTCATCTCGACCCAGCCATGGCCGTTCCCCCACTCCCTTATGATCGGTTGCATTGGCATTGCGGAATCATCGGAGATCAGGATCGATCCGAACGAGATCGTGGACGCACGCTGGTTCCCGCGGGAGGAAGTGCGTCAGATGCTCGAGGGCACGCACCCGAAGGGGCTGTGGGTGCCCGGCCAGCATGCCATCGCCCGCACCCTGATCACAGCGTTCGTCGAGGGAGAGTATTGACGGCCCCGGCCTTTTCTTTCTCGCCCGGACTGTCTAAAGGGATCAGTTCCTGGTGCGCCTCACAGCATTCGCTCAGGCTAAGGTCGCAGGATCGGCTATCGCCGAGCCACGAGAAGTGCGGGCGTGGCGGAAATGGTAGACGCAAGGGACTTAAAATCCCTCGTCCCAAAAGGACGTACCGGTTCGATCCCGGTCGCCCGCACCAAATCTCCAAATTCCATTTCCTACTCACTGGTCTCGGCTCGCCGCATCGCCGACGATGGCGAGCGTCAATATCGCCAGTCTAGAGGCAGTTTGTCAGCGGCCCAGTTCAAGTCTTGGAAAGCATAACAAGCAGAACAACTTCAGGTTGGTTGCTGACGAAGCCCCTAAATTTCACCATCCAAATTGTCCGTAGCCGTCATGTACCCTGACAATGCGGCTGCGGGCAGGTGGTGGCGACTGGGGGGGTAGGCTCCAGGCCCAAAAAAGGGTCGCCGCTGCTTCTCAAACTGGAAGTAGCAGCCGCTTCCGTGTGGACGCCAACCATCCAGCGGAAGCGGCCTTTTTCATGCCAACTCACCGTAAGTCGCTGACCGCGAACTGTTCGAGAGCCGCCCGATTCACCTCGATGCCCAGGCCGGGCCCATCCGGTATGCGGACAAATCCATCCTCGTGCTCGATGGGCTTTGTCAGCACCGCCTGCCGGAACGGATGCTCAGACCGATCGAACTCGAGGAGCGGCTCTCGCGGCGTATGTCGCGGCGGGTTGTGTGGCAGCACGGCTAGGAGCTGAAGCGCGGCTGCAAGCCCGATGCCCGTGCCCCAGACATGCGGCAGATAACGGACACCGAAGGCATTGGCCATATCGGCGATCTTCTTGCATTCGGAAAGGCCGCCCGCCGCGCACGTATCCGGCTGAATAATGTCCATCGCGCGCCGGGTGAGCACCTCGCGAAAGCCCCACCGCGTGAACTCGCATTCGCCGCCGGCAACAGGAATGGGCTGGCCGCGACGAACCTCCTCGTATGAGCCGACGTCGTCCGGCACGACAGGCTCCTCGAACCAGCCGATATTGAGCGGCGCGACGGCACGGCCCAGCGCGATAGCGTCGATGGCGTCATAGCCGTGGTTCGCGTCGAGCATCAGTCCTGTCTTCGGGCCAATGGTCTCGCGAACGGCACGAATGAGCGCGATGTCTTCCTCGAGCCCGAAACCAATCTTGAGCTTCACCGCGCCAAAGCCTTCGCGCACATACCCTGCCACTTCCTCCGTGATGTACGTCAGCGGATCGCCCGTATCGCGGCGGTAGGTGCCGGTCGCGTAGGCTGCAACGGACGTGCGCAAAGGGCCGCCCATGAGTTGATGAATTGGGGCCCCGAACCGTTTGCCCTTGATGTCCCAGAGCGCAATGTCCACGCCGCTGAGTGCGGTCACCACGAGCCCTTTTTGCCCCTGGTCGCGGAAGTGATTGTAGAGGAATTGCCAGATCTCTTCAGTCGCCAGAGCATTGCGCCCTAACAATAACGGATGAAATGCCTGCACCACGGCCGCATTGAGGCGCGCTGGACCAAAGCACTCCCCCCATCCCGTCGTGCCATCCTCGCATACGATCTCGACGATACAGCTCGCACGCGTATCCGCGCGATTGAAAGACCATGAAAACGGGGTCGTCAGCTTTGCCTCGAGGACATGCGTCCTCACCTCGGCAATCTTCATGAAATTCTCCATAGGGCTAGTACTGCCTGCTCACGTCAGTTATCGTGCTGAAACTCGGTACACGACAGGCCGGGCCGGGAATTCATCCCGGGATGAACAAAAATACATTTTGGAGGAAACGCAAATGGTTCGACGCAGGACGGTGCTCAAAGGCTTAGGGGCTGCCGCTGCCGGCGTGATTGGCATGCCGGCAATCGTCAAGGCTCAGGAGCCGATCACCCTCAACGGCGCCTCGCAGTTCAACGACGATCACCCCTATACCAAAACCATGGCGAAATTCGCCGAATTGGTCACCGAGGCCTGGGGCAAGCCGATCAATTTCATCCTGCACAAGAATTCCTCGCTCGGTTTGGAAAAACAGTATTTCGAATACATGGCCCAGGGCCGAGCAGTGGACTATGCCGTCGTTTCACCGGCTCATATGTCCACGTTTTCCAAGGCGGCCCCTTTTATTGACGCGCCATTCCTGTTCCGGGATCTCGACCACTGGAACAAGGTGCTGGAAGCGGACGTCTTCAAACCGATCGCGGACGAAATCGCAAAAAAAGCGGATGTCATGTTGATCGGCTACGGCGGCGGTGGCATCCGCAACATCTTCATCAACACACCTATGAGTTCGCTCCAGCAGATCCAGGGCCTGAAAGTCCGTGTTCAGGGCGCACCGATTTGGTCGAGGACCTTTGCAGCCGCCGGCATGTCGCCGACAGTGATCGCCTACAGCGAAATCTACAACGCCATCCAGAATAATGTGATCCAGGCCGGCGAAAATGAAGCTGCCGGAGTGGATTCGATGAAGTTCTACGAGGTCGCGCCCAATCTGGTGCTTACTCAGCACGCAATTACGATCCGACCGCTGTGCTTTTCCGGAAAGACATTCCGGGCGTTGCCAAAAGAGCTGCAGGACATCGTTCTGAAAGCGGGCAAGGAAGCCAGCGCTTATGGCCGTCAGATTGAGTCGTCCGAGGACGAACAAAAGCTTGAGGCTCTGGAGAAGGCCGGAAAGCTGAAGCGGATCCCGTTCGAGGGCCGCGAAGAGATGAAAAAGCGCGTCGAGCCTGTCCTGGAAGCGTACGCCAAGGAAATCGGCGCGGAGGAGATCTACAAGAAGATCCTCGCCATGTAGGCCGGTGCGCGACGCTCAGACTCGCGCACAACTCGCGTTCGACCGGGCCATCTCCCCCGGTCGTTCACCTCCTTCATCGATGGATTGAATATCCATGGCCATGTCGACGACACAGCCGCACGAATCGCTTTGGCGACGCTTCACGCGCTGGTACGCCCAACTCTTGAATTGGCTGCTGGCTCTTTCGGTTGGGATCCTCGTGATCCCCATCAGCCTGCAGATCTTCTCACGTTATACGGCGCTTATCCCCTCGTACATTTGGACCGAAGAAATGGCCCGTTTCCTGTTCATTTGGACGATCATGATCGGGGCCATGATCGGGGTGCGTGAATCGACCCATTTCGAGGTGGACGTCTGGCCGCGCATGGGACCGCGAGGAGAGGCCCTTGCCCGACTTTTTGGCCGTCTTGGCATTCTCGCGACGGCCCTGGTGTTCGTCACCGCAGGCATTCAATTCACCGAATTCGCGATGAACCGAATTTCCGAGCTGGCGGAATTGCCGCTTTGGCTCATTCACATCGCGTGGCCCATCACCGGCGCGACGTGGATCATTTTCCTTGGAGAGCAGATCGTGGACGATGTGAAGATCATCCTCGGGAGGCCGGCATGATTGGCGCCAGTCTGTCACCACTCGAAGCGGCGCTGATTCTGTTCGGGCTCTTCTTCCTGCTGATGTTCCTGCGCGTGCCCGTTGCTTTCGCCCTGGGGCTCGCTTGTTTGCCGATCCTCGCGATCGAGCCGCGGCTGGATACCGTGACGCTGATGCAGGAGACGTTCAACGCGTATAATTCCTTCATTCTCCTCGCCGTCCCGCTCTACCTCCTCACGGCCAACATCATGAACATCGGCGGCACGACCGACCGGCTGATGCGTCTGTCTCGCGCGATCGTGGGACATTTTCCGGGAAGCCTCGCGCAGATCAACGTCGTGCTCTCCATGTTTTTCGCAGGCATCTCAGGCTCGGCAACGGCCGATGCAGCAAGCCAATCAAAGCTCTTTATCGAAGCGCAGACCAGGGAGGGTTACGACAAATCGTTTTCTGTCGCGATCACAGCCGTTTCCGCCGTTCTCGCCGTTATCATTCCGCCGTCCATCGTCATGATCGTCTGGGGTGGAATCCTTACCGTTTCCATTGGCGCACTATTCTTGGCCGGAATTCTGCCGGGACTGCTCGTCGGTCTTGCGCAGATGGCCACGGTGCATGCTTACGCGACCAGAAGAGGCTACAAAACCTACGCGCGCTCAACTTGGGGCGAATTTTTCAACGCCCTTTGGATTTCAATTCCAGCGCTCATGACGCCTGCCATCATTATTGGCGGAAAGATTTTCGGTCTGTTCACGGCAACCGAGGCAGCGTGTATTGCAGTGCTCTATGCCGGTGTCCTGTCGATCATCGTCTATCGGGAGATGAACGCGAAGGGCCTCTACGAGGCGCTGCTCGACACGGGCAAACTGACCGGCATCACACTCTTCTGCGTCGGGACAGCGAGCACCTTCGGTTGGCTGCTGGCCTATTACAAAATTCCTGAAGCCATTCTGGCCGGCGTTACCTCGTGGGGAATGGGCTTCATTGCGACAGGCTTCTTCATCGCCGCGGTATTCCTGGTGGTCGGCTGTTTCCTCGACGCCATTCCGGCCATCATCATTTGCGCCCCCATTCTCGAGCCGCTGACGAAGACTGTGGGCATGGACCCCGTCCACTTCGCCATCATCAGCATCGTGTCCCTGGCGTTCGGACTGGTTACGCCGCCTTACGGCCTGTGTCTTCTCATCGCCTGTTCGGTTGCCGGGATACGCATGCGCGAGGCCTTGCGAGATACCTTCATCATGCTGATGCCCATGGTGCTGGTGCTTGCACTTGTCATCATCTTCCCGGAAGTATCCCTGACAATCCCACGGCTGATCGCGCCGGACTTCCTGCGATAGTGCTAACCTCTCGACAGCCCCTGATCGTCTCCCCGCGGTTTCAATACGCGCGGGGAGACGCTAATCTTCCGGCAGCAGATGACGAGGCTGTAGAATGCATTTCGCGCTGACCGAGGAACAGGCTGCCATTCAGGAAACCGCGCTCTCGTTCGCCAAGGAGCGCATCGCGCCTTACGCCGATGAGTGGGATGAAAGGAAGCATTTCCCTGTCGACGTCATCCGGGAAACAGCCCAGCTCGGCATGGGCGCCATCTATGTGCCGGCGGAGAAAGGCGGCTCAGGCCTCACGCGGCTCGACGGGGCGCTGATATTCGAGGCGCTGGCGTACGGCTGCCCGGCTATTTCCGCCTACATCTCCATCCACAACATGGTCGCCTGGATGGTCGGCCGTTACGGCACCGAGGAGCAGATCGCGGCCTGGATGCCAAAGCTCGCCTCCATGGAATGGCTTTCGAGCTACTGCCTGACCGAGCCGGGCGCTGGCTCGGACGCCGCCAATATCTCGACCCGCGCAGAACGGCAGGGCGACTACTACATCCTCAACGGCACCAAGCAGTTCATTTCCGGCGCCGGAGTCTCCGATTTCTACTTTGTCTTCGCCCGTACCGGCGGCGAAGGCGCCCACGGCATTTCCGCCTTCGTCGTTTTCAAGGACACACCGGGCCTCTCCTTCGGCGCCAACGAGCGCAAGATGGGCTGGAATGCGCAGCCAACAGCCCAAGTCATCATGGAGAACGTGAAGGTTCCGGCGTTCCACCTCGTCGGCGGCGTGGAGGGGCAGGGCTTCAAGTTTGCCATGAGCGGGCTAGACGGCGGCCGGATCAACATCGGCGCCTGCTCGCTGGGGCCGGCCTGGGCCGCACTCGACAAGGCGCGCGAGTACATGTTCCAACGCAAGGCGTTTGGCCGGAACATCGCTGACTTTCAGGCGCTGCAGTTCAAGATTGCTGACATGGCGACGGACCTGGAGGCGGCGCGCCTCATGATCTATCGCGCTGCCGACGCGCTCGATCGCGCAGATCCGCAGGCGTCCATGTACTCCGCCATGGCGAAACGCTATGCCACCGACCTCGGCTTCGAGATCGTGAACCAGGCCCTGCAGATCCACGGCGGCTACGGCTATCTCAGGGATTATGGGCTCGAGAAGCTCGTCCGGGATCTTCGCGTGCACCAGATCCTGGAGGGCACCAACGAGATCATGCGCGTCGTCATCTCGCGGAAAGTGCTGGGCGGTAACAGGGGATGAGGACCTGGTGAGCAAGCGAGATAGCTGAGAGGCGCGGATCGGCAGCTCAGATTTCGCTTTAACTTGCCCGCGTCAACCTCCTGCCTTGCTTTCGCCAGTTAAATCATCGAGAAAACTTTCACGGCACCGCTACCGGAGCGTGTCGACCTGAAATCATCCAGTTCGGAGTACGATGACTGTGTGGAGCACAGTTCTCGAGGCTTGCACGCTGCTGGGTGCGGCCTTCCTCACCGTCTACGCCATCGATGTCGTTGTCCTGGAGAGACTGGCGAACGGCGCGGATCGCCCTCTCCCCCGCGGTGCCGAGTGGACCGCCATTTGCCGCCGTATCCACCACCGCTTTATCTGGCCTGCAGCGATTTCAGTCGCTGCTGCGCTCCTCGCCTCTTATTACCTGCAGGATGACCGCTGGCAAGTTGGCGCTGGCCTAATGATCGGCGCGATCTGCTATACGTGGGACAAGATTCTGCCGGCCGGTACCGTCCTGTACACGATCGACCCGTCGCGCCCAGCCACGCTGCACCTCACGCGCGCACGGTTCCGGGATTACGCAATCCGCCATATCCCGCTGATCGTGCTCGGGCTCGGGGCGCTGGCAGCCTACGCTTGGGCTCATTACTGAGGATGGGGTATGACAGGGGACGCTTCCGAAGAGGTCATTATCCGGCGAGAGGGACACGCCGGGCGCATCACCATGAACCGACCGAAGGCGCTCAACGCGCTGACCTATCCGATGGTCGTGGCCATCCACGATGCGCTGAAACGCTGGGAGCAGGATCCCGAGGTCACCGTCGTCATCCTCGATGGTGCGGGTGACAAGGGGCTCTGCGCCGGCGGCGACGTCCGCGCCATTTATCACAGTGCTTCGGAAGGCTCCGGCTTTGCCCGCAAGTTCTGGGCCGACGAGTATCGCCTTAACGCCTACATCAGGCGCTATCCTAAGCCCTACGTAGCCTTCATGGACGGCATCGTTATGGGCGGCGGCATCGGCCTTTCTGGGCATGGTAGCCACCGCATCGTCACCGAGCGCAGTCAGCTCGCGATGCCGGAGACTGCAATCGGCCTCATCCCGGACGTCGGCGGCACCTGGCTTCTCGCCCACGCGCCGGGCGAGACGGGCGTGTACCTTGGCCTCACGGGCGAGCGGATGCGCGGCGCCGGCACGATGTTCGCGCAGTTCGCCGACACTTACGTCCCCTCCTCGCGCCTGCCGGAGCTTGCGGCGGCTTTGAGCGAGGCCACTGAGCCTTCGGCCGTCGGTGGCATCATTGCCCGGTTCAGCGAGCCTCCCCCGCCCTCCGAGCTCGCGTCCCATGCGGAGGAAATCAACGCCGCGTTCAAGTTCGACACAGTCGAGGCGATCCGCGATGCGTTGAAGGCCATGGACACCGAGTGGGCCCGCAAGACGCTCGCAGACCTGGATCAGCGCTCCCCCTTGGCCCTCAAATTGACGCTCGCGGCCATTCGTAACGCGCGCACACTGCCGTCCCTGGAAGAGGCGCTGAACGTCGAGTTCCGCCTTACCGTGCGGCTGCTGGAGCACGGCGAGTTCCTGGAGGGCGTGCGCGCGCTGCTCGTCGACAAGGACAGGTCGCCCAAGTGGAATCCGCCCACTCTCGCGGGCGTGACGGACGAGATGGTAGCGCAGTTCTTCAGTCCACTGCCTGAGGCTGAGGCTTTGGCACTCAAGGCACCCACCTAGATCAATAAGCACGAACTGGCTAAAAGGCTTCGCATCTCAAGACCTTCCATAACCGCTTTCGGGGAGCGAACAATCGTGACGACCGCAGAACGTACAGGGCCACTCAAGGGAATGCGGGTTCTTGACCTCAGCCATGTCATGGCAGGGCCGGTCTGCGGTCTCATGCTCGCGGACATGGGCGCCGAGGTCATCAAGATCGAGAAGCTGGACGGCGGCGATGATACGCGCCGCATGCTGCCGCCCGACATCAACGGCGAGCCCGCGGCATTCATGATGATGAACCGCAACAAGCGCGGCCTTGCCCTCGACCTCAAGCATCCGCAAGGCAAGGAGGTGCTGAAGCGGCTGGTGGCTAAGGCTGATGTCCTCATCGAGAACTATCGCCGCGGCACCATGGAGAAGCTGGGCCTCGGCTACGAGACCCTCAAGGCCATCAATCCTGGCCTGATCTACTGCGAGATCTCCGGGTTCGGGCGTACTGGCCCCTTCGCTGATCAGGGCGGCTTCGATCTCGTCGCACAGGGAATGTCAGGCCTGATGTCGATAACTGGCGAAGGGCCGGGCCGCGCGCCGGTGAAGGTTGGCGCACCGGTGACGGACATCACCGCCGGCATCCTAGCCGCAATGGGCGTCTGCGCCGCTTACGCGCACAAGCTCAAGACGGGTGAAGGCCAGAAGGTCGACACCTCGCTCTTCGAGGCCGGCATCACGCACACCTACTGGCAGTCGGCCATCGCTTTCGCGACCGGCGTCTCGCCGGGCCCATTGGGTTCCGCGCATCCACTCTCGGCCCCCTACCAGGCCTTCGAGACGAAGGATGGATGGCTCAACCTGGGTGCCTCGAACCAGAGGACCTGGCTCAAGCTCCTGGATCTGCTTGATGATCCGGAGCTCGCCGCCGATCCGCGGTTCAAGGACAATGCCGGCCGCATGGCCAATCTCCCGGCTCTGGTTGAAATTCTGACACGTCACTTCAAGAAACGTACGACGGCAGAGTGGCTTGCCTTGCTCGAGAAGGCGGGTGTGCCGGCGGGGCCAGTGCTGTCCATCCGCGAGATGCACGCCCATCCGCAGACGATTGCGCGGGAAATGGTGCCCGAGGTGGAGCACCCGGTCGCTGGCAAGGTGCAGACCATCGGCTTGCCGGTGAAGTTCTCCAAGACGCCGGGTAAGGTCGCCGCGCCCGCACCGCTGTTCGGTCAGCATACGCGCGAGATCCTGGCCGAGATCGGCTACAGCGAAGCGGAAATCGAGCAGCTGATCGCGGATCGCGCCGTCAGCACTCCGGATCAGCGCGCGGCGTAACAAGCGGGAGGCGGTCGCTCGGTGCTGAACCAATCCGCTCCGGCAGCCGTTGACGCTGGAGATGGTTCAGAAGCCGAGCGCCGCTGTGACCACGCTGACAAGCAACGCCGAAACCGCGCTGCGCGAAGTCGCGAAGGAGGCGGCCCATTGCCGGCGCTGCCCGCTCTACAAGCTCGGCACGCAAACGGTCTTCGGCGCTGGCCCTGCTGACGCGTCGGTAATGATCGTCGGAGAGCAGCCGGGAGACGTGGAGGATCGGCAGGGGCTACCCTTCGTTGGCCCTGCCGGGCGGATGCTCGATCATGCACTCGAAAGCGCCGGGCTCCGCCGCGACTGCTTGTACGTGACCAATGCGGTGAAGCACTTCAAGCACGTCGTGACCGGCAAGCGGCGCCTCCATCAAAAGCCCAACGCCTACGAGATCGACCGCTGCAAGTGGTGGCTCGATCAGGAGCTGGACATCATCGACCCGGAGCTGGCCGTTGCCATGGGCGCCACGGCGGCGCGCTCACTGATCGGCAAACCGATCAAGATCGGTACGGCCCGCGGGAATGTGCTGCACCTTCCGTCAGGCCGCCCGGTGCTGGTGACAATCCACCCGTCAGCACTACTTAGATTGAGGGATTCGGAAAGCCGGGCTGTGGAGTTCGCCCGCTTCGTGGCCGACTTGCGCAGGGTCGGCGAGATCGTTCCGTCCGTACGCACCTAATCGGGGTTCGACATGGACATGGCGCGCATGCTGATCCTGATCGGCGTCATTTTCATCGCCCTTGGCCTCGTCTGGCTCGTCGCCGAGCGCTTTGGCCTCGGGCGACTACCCGGCGACATTGTTATCGAACGCGAGGGCTTGCGGATCTACTTCCCCATTATGACGATGATCATCGTCAGTATCGTGCTGAGCCTGGTGATGTGGCTGATCAACCGGTAGGCGCATCACACTACCCCACCTCATCGCACCACCAGCGCAGCGGCGG
>PKEY01000047.1 GCA_002919265.1 Hyphomicrobiaceae bacterium
GTCATGACCGTGCACGGCGCGAAGGGCCTCGAAGCCCCGATCGTGTTCCTGCCCGACACATGCTCCGTGCACTCAGGGCGGCAGCCCAACGCGCTCCTTCCGCTCGTCGGCGCTCCAACATTTGTGGGGTTCGGCGATTTCTACATCTGGCCAGTGAAGGAGACGAGCAGTCACCCCATCGTCAGAGCCGGCAGGCAGGCCGTCGACGCCGAGGAAACGGAAGAGCGCAACCGGCTTCTGTACGTGGCCATGACACGGGCCCGTGATCGCCTCTACGTGGCCGGATTCGAGACGAAAGGCGGCAGGAAGGACGGCTGCTGGTACAATCTGATCTCCCAAGCGCTTGAGGGTGTGTGCGAGAAGGTTGACGCGGCGGACGGCCGGCAGATCTTGCGCTACGCGTGCCCACAAACCGTCGAACCTAGCGAGCCGCGGAGCGCCACGACCGGTCTCGTCACGCCCGAGCCCCTGCCGGATTGGGCACAGCGCCCGCCGCCTCGCGAGCCGGCTATCACAATCCCGCTCGCGCCCTCACGGCTGGCCCCTCTCGACACGGATGGCATAGGCGATCCTGTCGAGCAGCCGCAGAAGCGCGTCAGTCTGCACGAATCGAGCCCCTCGCCGCTCGTGCTGGCCGATGACTATCGCTTCCTGCGCGGCACCATTACGCACGCCCTGCTGGAGCACCTGCCCGGCTTCCCGCCGGAGCGCTGGGAAGAAGCCGCCCGGCAGTACGTCGCTCTCTCCGGGCAAGCCCTACCTGAAGCGACACGCGCCGAAATTGTCACTGAGGTGCTGGCGGTCCTGCGCGATCCGCAGTTTGGCGCACTCTTTGGGCCGGCGAGCCGCGCTGAGGTGCCTGTTGCCGCAGAGATCCGCGATCCCTCGGGCAAGCGGCCCAACCTGCGCCTCACCGGCCAGATCGACCGCCTCGTGCGCCTTCCGAACGAGGTGCTGGTGCTGGACTACAAAACCAACCGGCCCCCGCCACAAACACCGGCCGAGGTCCCCTTGGCCTACCTTCTGCAGCTCGCGGCCTACCGCCTCGCACTTGGGCAGGTGTTTCCGGACCTGCCAGTCCGCGCCGCAATCCTGTGGACGGATGGCGCCCGCCTGATGCCTATCCCCTCGGAATTGCTGGATTCCTGCGTCGACCAGCTCTGGAGCCGCGAGCACGCGGCTTGACGCTTCCCGCACCCCTCCTTACGTTCCGGGCGACCGAATAAGCCTAGCCCCCGAGTCGGGGCGCTACAGGGAGATGCACCGTGACCCAGCTGGTGTCCGACAACGACTTCGAGGCCGAGGTGCTGAAGGCGCCTACGCCTGTTGTCGTCGACTTCTTCGCCGAGTGGTGTGGGCCGTGCAAGGCCATGGCACCGGCGCTCGATCAGGTCGCCGAGGAAATGAAGGGCAAGGTGAAAGTGGTGAAGGTCGACGTGGACCGCAGCCCCGCTGTCACCCAACAATACCACATCCAGGCGATGCCCACGCTGATGCTTTTCAAGGACGGTAAGGTCGCCAACCAGCACGTGGGTGCTCTTGTCCAGAAGAAGAGACTTGAGGACTGGATCAATCAGTCCCTGGCTGGCTGATTTGCACTGGCAATGTGCTTTTTGAGGGCCTTCGCTCGCGGAGGCCCTTTTCTTTTGCGCCGCTCCCCTTCAGATAGCGACACGTTGCGCAAACAGCCGCGGGATCGACAATGGTAACGGCCATTTTCTTCGGGCCGGAAACCACTTAGCCTGCGGTGCGCAACAAGTGGGAGATGGATCATGCAGGTCGTATGTCTTGGAGCTGGCGGGATCGGCGGGTACTTCGGCGGGCGTTTGGTGGAGGCGAATGCCGCCGATGTCACATTCATCGTCCGGCCAGCCCGTAAGGCTCAGCTCGAAAAAGACGGCCTGCGTGTCGAAAGCGTGCATGGCGACTTCACGGTGCGCGTGGACGCCAAGCTTTCCGAGGAAATTCGCGAGCCCGCGGACTATGTGCTGCTGACCTGCAAGGCCTACGACCTCGACAGCGCCATCGATGCCATCAATCCCGCGGTTGGCCCCAACACCGCGATCGTTCCGCTGCTGAATGGCCTGTCTCACATCGATCGGCTCAATCAAATCTTCGGGAACGAGCGTGTCCTGGGCGGCATCGCCCAGATCGGCATCACGCTGCAACCCGACGGCCTCGTCAAACACCTCAACGATTGGCACACGATCACCTTCGGCGAGCAGGACGGGACGATGAGCCCGCGCGTCGAGGCCCTCAAGGCCGCCTTCGACAAGACGAAGGTGAATGCTGTTGCTGTGCCCGACATCATCCAGAAGATGTGGGAAAAGCTCGTGATGCTCTCCACGCTCGCCAGCATCACGTGCCTGATGCGGGCCAACATCGGCGAGATCTCACGCACATCCGACGGCCCGGCCCTCGTTTCCGCACTGCTCGAGCAGAATGCAAAGATTGCCGCCGCCTGCGGTTATCCCATGCCGGACGGTTTTGTCGAGCAGTGGCGGAAAACGTTCACCGACCCGAACGCCCAGATCGCCGCGTCGATGCTGCGCGACATCGAGCGAAAAGGGCCGGTCGAAGCCGACCACATCGTCGGCTTCATGCTGGAAAAGGCGCGCGCCCACGGCATCGACGACACGCTCCACCGCATTTGCTTCGCGCACCTGAAGGCTTACGAGCAGCGCCGGGCAGCAGGCCGTCTCTGAGCGGCTGATGCTGCCTAGCGCATTTGATCACTGGTCAGAGCTGCGGCGCGGGCGGCGGTGCTTCTCGCGCCATTCGATGAAGCCGCGGCGCTCTTCCGCCGTCATGTTCTCGGCGAGATCGGTCATGAACTGCGCATAGCCCTGACGAATGCGCATCTCGGCGTCCATCAGGCGTGCATGCGTCGCGGCGAGAGCCTCCTTGTCGAGCTGATCGGCAGCGAACAGGTCAGCGGCTTCACGCCGGATCTGGCGGATTTCCTGGCGGATCGGGCGCAGGTTCGGCTGGTGACGCTCGACTACGGCTTTCAGCGCGGTCGTACGCTCCGGCGGCAGAGTTTCAAGATAGGCGGCGAGAATGCCTTGGAACCCTGTAGCCTGGTTACGGAAATGCCAAGCCGCCGATGCCACGGCCCCGATCACGAGCAGATTGAGCGCGAGGGACAGGATGAGCGCGACCCACATCCAGCGCGGCGCTCGCCGTTCGACAACATTCGTAGAGCGCTGAGGCTCGCTCATAAGAAATCCTCTTCGTCAGCAGCCGGATCGTAGATGACCGCCAAATCCGTAAGGTCCGAGTCGGTCTGCACGCCAACAGCACCCGCAATGGCCTCGATGGCCGTAGCGACTGGCGGTGACGCGCCGAGATAGATGCCCACCAGCAGGGAGGCCGCGAGAGCCGAAGCAACACGCCAGATCGCGGGCCTCGTTACAGTTCGCGCCTGCCTGCGGGCTGCAAGGTCGATGACGTGCGCAGACGCCACTTGTTCACGGCCTTCGGCAGTCGCCACACTGACGATCCGGTCGGCCAGCGCGACCATCCGGTCCTTTGCGGGCAGCGGCGCGCGATCGAGCAAGTTTTCGAGCGCACGCGCTTCCGCCAGCAGCTCACGCGCCCGCGCGTTCCCCGCAATTAGCGGTTCGAAGCGTCGTCGCGCCGCTTCCGGCCAGATCTCGACGCGGGAGCCATAAGCATCGAGATGCTCCTCGAAAGCCGCCAGCTCAGCCGTGTGTTTATCGACTGCCATTTCCCGTCCTCCGCAGCAGCTCTCAATCGCTTTGAAGAAGCTGCCGCCATTCATTCTTCAGAGCCGCTTTAAGTGCCCGGCGCGCCCGCCCCAGGAGCGACTCCACGGCCTCGTTCGAAACGCCCATGATCTCCCCAATCTCAAGGTGGCTCAGGCCCTCGTAGTGGAAAAGCGTCAGTGCTAGCCGCTGCCGCTCCGGGAGGTTCTTCAGGGCCTGGTCCACCCGCTCAGACAGCTCCTGGTCGGAGAGCTCCTGAAGCTGCCCGCCGTCCACCTCGCTGTCCGGAACATCGTCTGTTACCTCCACGCGCTGGTTGGCGCGGATCCGGTCGATGCAGAGGTTGGACACGACACGCCGCAACCACGGCCGGGCGCCCGTGTCGCCCACGTCGAGCTCCCCTGCTGACCGCCAGAGGCGGAGAAAGGCTTCCTGTGCCACGTCCTCCGCTTCCACATCGCCGTTCAACATGCGCCGCGCTATGGCGAGCACGGCCGGGAGGTGCCGGTCGACCAGCAGGCGGAAGGCAGCGGCATCGCCGCGTCCAGCCCGCTTGAGCAGCAAGCCATCGGTGACGGTGGGGTCCTCGGCCAGGCCAGCAGCAGGCCTGGCCGAAGTCCCCCCTTGTTCACCCCATGTCGCCGGCACCGTCCCTCCCCGTGCATCGCACTGCTGCGCTCGCTCAGCGCAGGATACCCCGGCCGCGCATCATCGGCGGCAGATCGTCCTCGGTGATCTTACCGTCCTTGTTGATGTCGCGCATCGCGAAGCGATCCCGCGTCGGCTTCTCGAACTCCTCGCGCGTGATGCGGCCGTCGTTATCCAGATCGAACCGCTTCATCATGCGGCTGACTTTGCGCGTGATTTGCGGCTTGATTCCGGTTTCGATCTCGCTCGCTTCCAGCACGCCGTCGGAGTTAAGGTCGAACTTCTCGAAGCTCCGCATCAGGTGGTGCTCACCTTTGCGGCCGTGCCAGCCCTTGCCGCCATGGTGGCGATGCGGGCCATGCATGGCGTGACCGTGGTGATGCCGGTGCCACCAGCCGCCGCGACGACCGCGGTCCTTGTCATCGTCATCGGCGCGCTCACCTCGGGCCGCCTTGCGATCCTTCAGCCCAAACTCTTCCTTGGTGATCTTACCGTCGCTGTCCCGATCGAGCCGGTGCATCATCGCCTGCGTCCAATACTGGACGTTGAGGTTTGTCTCGGCCTCGATCTCAGCTGAGTCGATCACGCCGTCGCCGTTCGTATCAATCCGGGTGAAGAGCGGCGCGCGCTTCGCCAGCGCCTCCTCGATCGTTACAGCGCCGTCGCCGTCCGCATCAAGGCCTTTCAACCCCATACCCCGGCCGAACCCCGGCCCACCCATACGCGCGAACATGGCGCTCACGCTCGGCTCATGACCAAAACGGCCGCGCTTCTCACCAACACCAGCCACGGCAGCAGCCCCGCCCGCAGCTATCAGCACGCCCGTGATCAGCACCATTGCTTTCTTGTTCATATCGACATCTCCAACAGGTGGGGTTCTCGTCCCCGGCATTTCAGGAACGGAGCGACCTGCGGAAACCCGTCGCGAAATTTTCTAGGCGATGACCTTGTCGAACAGGCTGGCGGTTTCCTCGAGCATCTGCCGGAGATCGGCCTCGAGACGGTGGAAGCTCGGTGCATCCGCTGCGCGCGCCAGGAGATCCTTAAGGCCCTGGGAAGCCTGCTCCGGCCGGAACGGGCCGTCGACGCACAGCCTGACAATCTGGGTCAGATCGTTGAGGAGCCGGGACGCCCGGATCAGCGTTGGTCCGGCCCCGGCAGGGATCAGGCCCTTGCTATCCAGCTTTTGCAGTGCCCGCAGCGTGTTCTGGTCGAGAACCTCCGGGTGCTCGGCAGCATGGATGAGTTGCAGGTACTGTGCCATGAACTCCACGTCCACAAGCCCGCCGCGCACCTGCTTCAAATCCCAGATCTCGTCCGTTCCCTTCTCGGCCTCGATCCTCCGCCGCATGTCGAGCACATCAGCGGCGATTTTCGCCCGGTCCCGCGGCCGAACGAGTGCATTGCGGATCGCCGCTTCCACTTTCGCCCTGAGCTCCGGAGGACCGCTGATGACGCGGGCACGCGTGAGCGCCATGTGCTCCCAGGTCCACGCCTCATGGGCTTGATACTCGACGAAGCTGGAAAGCTGCGTCGCAACCGGCCCCTTCTGACCGGATGGCCTGAGCCGCATATCCACCTGATACAGCGAGCCCTCGGCAGTCGGCGCCGAAAGCGCGCTGATGAGCCGCTGCGTCAGCCGGGCGTAGTACTGGCTGGGGGCCAGCGGACGCGAGCCATCCGATTGCTCGGCATCTGGCGCGAAATCGTAGACGAGGATGAGGTCGAGGTCGGAGGCTGCCGTCATTTCGCGGCCGCCAAGCTTGCCCATCGCAATGACGGACGCCTGCCCGCCGGGAACATGGCCATGTACCCGCGCGAAATCGCGCTCGACAGCTTCCTGAAGCGCGCGAATAAGATGATCAGCGAGCAGCGCGTAGGCGCCTCCGGCCTGCCCAGCAACGATGATACCGCTCAGGATCCGCACGCCGATGAGAAACATCTGCTCGTTGCCGATGACGCGCGCGCGGTCGAGAATTTCCTGAAAATCGCTGGCACTCTCGAATTCCTGGCGAATCAGTGCGTCTAGTTCCTCCGCCGTCGGAAGAGTGCCGATCACGCGCGGATCAAGCACTGCGTCGAGAACGCGTCGGCGCCGGCTCAGAATGCCCGCGAGCCGTGGTGCCGAGCCCATGATGTCAGCAACAAGACGCAGCAGGCTCGGGTTCGCCCTCAATAGCGAAAAGAGCTGAACGCCGGTCGGCAATTGCGCGAGAAATCGGTCGAAAGCGGCGAACGCGCCGTCCGGATTGGCTGTCTGCGCGAGCGCCTCGATGAGCACCGCCTGCACTTCCGTCAGCCGCTCGCGCGCCCGCGCACTGCGGACGGCGGGATAGCGCCCGTGGTGCCAGCCACGCACGGTCTCGATCACCTGATGAGGCTGCGAATAACCCATCTTGGCCAGGGCTTCGACGGTCTGAGGATCATCAGCCTCGCCCGCGAAGACCATGTTGACGCCGCCCCGAGTCAGCTCCGGCATGTCCTCGAACAGTGCCGCGTAGTGCCGCTGCACCGTCGCGAGGTGCTGCACGAGCTCGGCGGAAAGTTCAGCGGTCGACGGATAGCCGGCAAAGCGCGCGAACGCGGTGAGTGCCTCAGGCGATTCCGGTAGTGCGTGAGTCTGCTCGTCCGCTACCATCTGCAGCCGGTGCTCGATGCCGCGCAGATAAACGTAAGCACGGCTGAGATCGTCTCTCACTTGAGGCTTGATCCATCCGCGCGCAGCAAGGCGATCCAGAGCCTCCAACGTAACTGGCGTGCGGAGATCGGGCTGCCGGCCGCCGGCGATAAGCTGTTGCGTCTGGACGAAAAATTCGATCTCCCGGATGCCTCCGCGGCCGAGCTTGATGTTGTGCCCCGCCACGCCGATCTCGCCAAACCCGCGATGGGCGTGGATCTGGCGCTTCATGGCGTGAATATCAGCAATAGCCGCGAAGTCGAGATACTTGCGCCAGATGAATGGCGACAGCTCGCGAAGGAAGGCTTCACCCGCGGAAATATCGCCAGCCACCGGGCGCGCCTTGATCATGGCCGCGCGCTCCCAGTTCTGGCCGAAGCTCTCGTAGTAGGTGAATGCAGCGTCCGTTGTCAGCGCGACCTGCGTAGCCCCCGGATCGGGTCGTAGTCGCAGATCGGTGCGGAACACGTAGCCGTCGCCCGTCCGCTCCAGCAGAATGCGGACGAGCTCGCGCGTCATGCGGACGAAGAACGGCTGCGGTTCAAGGTCGGGGCGGAGCTTGAGCCGCGACTTGTCGTAGAAGACGATCAAGTCGATATCGCTCGAATAATTGAGCTCTCCGGCGCCGTACTTCCCCATGCCGAGGACGATGTAACCGGAGCTGCGATCCGGCGTCGGATCATCGGGAGCGAGCCAGCTCCCGTTCGCGACGGCCTGGCGGAACAGGAAGCGCACGGCCTGTTCGACCGCGGCATCGGCGGCGCGTGTGAGGGTGCTAGTGACCTCCGACAATTCCCAAACGCCGCCGAGGTCGGCGAGCGCCGTCAGCAGCGCGATCTCGTTCTTGAAAACGCGCAGAGCGCTCATCAGCTCGGCAACAGATGAGGCTTCGGCGGAGCGCTGCGCAACGGCCTCAAGCAGCTGCTCGCGGCTTTCTTCCGGCGGCTGCACAAGCAGGCGCACGAGGCGTGCGGGATCGCGACGGATCAGGCCGGTGAGATAGGGTGAGCCAGCGAGGATGCCGGCAAGCAGCTCCCTCACCTGTTCCGTAGGAGAAAAACTGGCCGCGCGGGCTGCGGCCTCCATCTCTGTCTCAAGCTCGCGGAGAGCGTCGGCGACGCGCGGATCATCGGAGCCGAGCGGCGTGCGGCAAATCCGGGCATAAAGCGGCGCGCGCATGCTCGGCTTGTCAGACATCAGCAATTCCTCGCTTCTCCAGCCGACATTCGGCTGTTGCTCGCCTCGAGCCCCGCCGGAACCGGCCAACTGAGCACCACGCGCAAGCCGGGTTCATTGTCCTCAAGACGTACCTGACCGTCATGCAGCCGGGCAACTGCCGCAACGAGACTGAGCCCCAGCCCGCTTCCCGGCCGCGTCCGGCTGGCCTCGAGACGAACGAACCGTTTGAGCGCCCGTTCTCGATCCCCCTGTGGAATGCCGGGGCCGTGATCCGCAACGATGACCTCCACGCCGGATCCGGTGCGCCGGAGCGCGACTTCGATATCGCGCACCCCACTGCCGTTCGCGGAACCTGGGGCCGGCTCGCCGTACTTGAGGGCGTTGTCGATGAGATTGGCGATCGCCTGCCCGATAAGTTGCCGATTGGCGAGCACGAGAATTTCCCCGGGGGCATCAAACGTCAGCTGGCGGTCGCTTTCCTCGGCATGCGGCCCGTAAAGCTCGACGAGATCGCCGACAAGCGCTGTGAGGTCGAACACCTCCTTGCTTTCGTCCACAGCACCAGCTTCGAGGCGAGCAATCAGCAACAAGGCGTTGAACGTCCTGATGATTTCGTCGGCTTGCTCGATCGTCCGTTCCAGGCCTTCCTGGTAATCCTCGATCGTCCGCGCCTCCCTTAGCACTGCCTCGGCCCTGTTCCGCAGGCGGTTGAGCGGAGTCTTCAGGTCGTGGGCGATGTTGTCCGATACCTCCCGCAGGCCGGCCATCAGATGCTCGATGCGGTCCAGCATGGCGTTGAGATTGCGCGCCAGTTCATCCAGTTCGTCACCGGACCCCGTGGTGCTGATCCGCTGCGAAAGATCGCCCGACATGATGGACTCGCTCGTTGCGGTCATCTGGGTGATCCTCCTGAGGATCGCCCGGCTCGCGAGCAAACCGCCCGCCAGCCCAATCACGACGAGCAAACCGAAACCGCCAATGAACAGCAGACGTACCCGCTCGATGAACTGGCGGGTCTCTTCGACATCCCGCGCCACCAACAGGCGCTGACCGCCAGGAAGAGCGACAGGCAGCCCAATCGCCAGATGCTCCACGGTACCCGCGTCAGAAGCAACTGCGTAATGAAACAGACCGCCCTTCCCTTCGCGCAGCTCAGGCGGCCAGCGATTGAGATTGCCGGCGATCCGGCGCCCCTGAGCATCGGTCAGGAAATAGAGGTTGGTCTTGGAGTCATTGCTGCGCTCAGCGACCGTACGCGCAGCGGCTTCCGGCCCGCGCTGTAACGCCAGCTCGCGTAAACCTTCGGCTTCTGCAGACAAAGTCGCGAAAACTTGGCGGATGAGAAGCTCGTTGGTTTGCCACAGGATCACGCCCGCAATCACGGCCGCCACGGTCACGAACACGGCGACGTAGGTCGCCATGAGGCGGAAAGCCGTCGTCCGGGTGAACGCCGGGAGCAGCGAGTTAGCTTTTGCCAGCACGGATCATGTATCCCGCGCCACGAACCGTGTGCAGCAGGGATTCCTCGAAGTTCTTGTCGATCTTCGATCTAAGCCTGGAGATATGGACGTCGATGACGTTCGTCTGCGGGTCGAAGTGATAGTCCCACACGTTCTCGAGCAGCATGGTGCGCGTCACCACCTGACCGGCGTGGCGCATCAGGTACTCGAGCAGGCGAAACTCGCGGGGCTGCAGATTGATCGGCTCGCCGGCGCGTGTAACCCGATGGGAAAGCCGGTCGAGCACCAGGTCGCCCACGACGTATTTCGTCGGCTCCTCCTGTGGCTCGGCGCGGCGGGCGAGCGCCTCGATCCGCGCCAACAATTCCGAAAAGGCGTAGGGCTTGGTCAGATAATCGTCCCCACCGGCGCGCAGCCCCTTAACCTTGTCATCAACTTCCCCGAGGGCCGAAAGGATCAGCACCGGCGTTCGGTTGCCTTCGGACCGGAGCTGGCGGACGAGCGAGAGCCCGTCGATCTTGGGGAGCATCCGGTCGATGATCAGCACGTCGAAGCTGCCTTCGCGCGCAGCGGCAAGACCGTCCTCTCCATCATGCGCAACAACGGAAGAATGCCCGCTCTCCTTGAGCGCCTTCTGGAGGAAGTGCGCCGTTTCCCGATCATCTTCGACAACGAGCACGCGCATGGGTTGCCCGATCGCTATGCGGTGATCACTCACAGAAAACGAAACGGGGCAGCCTTGTCCAGCATGCCGGATCGGCCGCCCCGTGGCTTTTCACCTTTGAGCTGTTGGCCTCAGCCCTTCATCTGAACGGCCACGACCCGCTTTTGGTCGCCCGAACGCACGGTGAGCAGAACCGCCTTGCGCCCGAGCTTCTTGGCCTCCTTGACCGCCGCCTCGACATCGGCGGGCGATGTCACGGTCCGGCTGTTCACCTCGAGAATGATGTCGCCGGACTTCAGGCCCTTGGCCGCGGCATCCGACTTCGAGTCGACGGCGGTAATCCTCACACCTTCGACCTTGCCATCCTTGTCGGCAGGGGCCGAGCCCAGCGTGAGACCGAGCGATCCCATTTGCGAAGGCGCAGGAGCACCCCGCTCAAGACGCGCGATCTCTTCCTGCGAACCCGGGAAGGTGCCGAGCTTCACCTTGATCGTCATCTCCTGGTTGTTCCGCAGGATTTTGACGTCGACCTCGGTGTCCGGATTGTACTCGGCGATCTTCCGCGCAAGCTCGCGGCTGTCATTGATGGGCTCGCCGTTGACAGCAAGAATCGCATCCTGGCTCTTGATGCCCGCCTTGGCTGCCGGACCATCGGGCGTCACGTCGTTGACAAGGGCACCCTTGGGCTCCTTGAGACCGAGGCTCGCGGCCACATCCTCGTCAATGCTCTGGATGCGCACGCCAAGCCAGCCGCGGCGAACGGTACCGTGCTCCTTAAGCTCTTTCACCACCTGGCTCGCGACATCCGCCGGCACGGCGAAGGCGATACCGACGTTACCGCCCGACGGGCTGTAGATCGCCGTGTTGACGCCGACGACCTCGCCATTGAGGTTGAACGTCGGACCGCCGGAGTTGCCGCGGTTCACGGCGGCGTCGATCTGCATGAAGTCGTACGGACCCGAGCCGATGTCACGGGCGAGCGCCGAGACGATGCCTGCCGTCACCGTACCGCCAAGGCCGAACGGGTTGCCAACGGCAAGCACCCAGTCGCCCACGCGCGGCGACGTGGTGGCAAACTTCACGTAGGGGAATTTCTTGCCATCGGCCTTGATCTTTAGGAGCGCGAGGTCCGTGCGCGGATCGGTGCCGACGACCTCAGCCTCGTATTTCTCCTGCTCCTCGAAGGACACGGTGACCTTCGTGGCCCCGTCGATCACGTGGTTGTTGGTCACCACGTAACCATCCTCCGAAATCACGAAGCCGGAACCCGTCGCCTGGCGCGGACGCGGGACCATGCGAGGCCCCTGCCCTGGAGGCATGCGGAACTCCCGAGGCAGGTTCTTGAAGAACTCATACAGCGGATGGTCCTCGGGCAGATTCGGGATGCCATCGGGAAGCCGGCGCTTGTCGTCATCGTCATCATCGCTGGCCGATTGCGGCTCGCCGTTGAAGACGTTGATGCTGACCACGGCCGGCTTCACCCGCTCGACAATGTCAGCGAAGGAAAGCGGTGCTCTTCCTAGCGTCTCCGCAGCTGATCCGGCGAACTGCGCCTGGACAGGGACCGTTGGGGAGACCGTAATGAGTGCGAGCGCGCTGACGCCGGCGAGGGCCGCGACGAGCGGCTTCGTCGCCCGGCGAGGCAGCCGAACGAGCTTCAGAAGGCCGTTGTTTCTATTGTCGATCGGCATACGAGGCTCCTCTGTTCTCCAAAAGCCGAATTCCGAAATTCGTAGGAGTATTTAGGGGTTTCAGCCTTACGACGTTGTTTCTGGCGGATTAAACTTTTGTAATGTGGGCGGCTTCGGCACTCTGACCGTGCAGGACGGCGCTCCCGGATCGGAGGAAAGCAAGTCGACTGCTTTTTCGTCGACCTCAGTTTTCCGCGGGCTTCTGCGACGTCTCTTCGGCCAGTAGCGCCCGCAGCTTTTCCTCTTCCTCTTTCGTCAGACCTTGGGTCGTATCCACGGAAACCCTGCGGATTGAACGGAGATAACGGAAAAGAAACAAAGCAGCACCGAGGAAAACCATCAGCGGCGCAAGCCACAGTAAGATGGTGCGCGTATTCACAGGCGGCTTGAGAAGTACGAACGCGCCATAACGCTCGACGAGAAACCGCTTGACCTCTTCGTCGGTGTCGCCGGCGGCGATCCGTTCCCGGACCAAAATCCGCAAATCCCGCGCAAGCGGCGCATTCGAATCGTCAATCGACTGGTTCTGGCAGACGAGACAGCGCAGTTCTGCCGAAAGCGCGCGCGCTCTGGCTTCCAGGGCAGGGTCTGGCAACATCTCATCCGGCTCGACAGCCAGAGCGACCGCCGAGGTGAAAATGAGGACCGGAAGCAAAAACCAACGCAGAACGAGCTTCATCAGCGACCTCATTCTGCAGGCATGGGGCTTGTCCGCACCTGTGCTTTTCTCGGTACGCCGACCCGCAGCCTACGGTCGGAGAGGGACAGAAGCCCGCCGAGAAACATGACGACCGCTCCCAGCCAGATCAGCCGCACAAGCGGATTGAAATAGAGCCACACCGCAAACCCGCCCGGTGTGTTGGGCTGCGCATCGCCCAGAACGGCGTAGAGGTCGCCGCGCCAGGAAACGTAGATGCCGGCTTCCGAGGTCGGCTGCGGCGGTGCATCGTAGAGCCGCTTCGACGGCGTGAGCGTGGTCACCGGCTCGCCATTCCGCGCGACCTCGAACACGCCGACCTCCTCGCGATAGTTTGGTCCACGTTGCGGGGCCGCGCCCTTGAACGTCAGCGTATAGCCCGCGATTTCCGCCTGATCGCCCGGCTTCATCACGAGGATGCGTTCGCTCTGGTAAGCACTCGTCCCGATGACGCCCACAACCATCATGCCGACGCCAAAATGGGCAACCGCCGTCCCGAATGCCGAACGTGGCAAGCCTTTGAAACGCCGCCAGCTCTCCAGCAAAGGCGCCTGCCCCAGCTTGATGCGTGAGGCAAGCTCTGCGAGCGAGCCCGCCATCACCCATACGCCCAGCGCGATTCCCAGCGGCGCGAGCCAAGGGCCACGATAGACGGCTGCGTAGACGGCGACAGTGGCAACGAGAGTGATGAGAGCGGCGAGCCACAGCCGTTGCGCCGCTGCAAGGAGGTCGCCGCGCTTCCACGCGAGCAATGGACCAAACGGCAGGGCGATGAGCAGGGGCACCATCAGCGGCCCGAACGTCATGTTGAAGTACGGTGGGCCGACGGAAATCTTGTCGCCCGTGATGGCCTCGAGCGCGAGCGGGTAGAGCGTACCAACGAACACGGTCGCGCATGCTGTGGTCAGCAGCAGATTGTTGAGCACGAGGCTGCCTTCGCGGCTGATGGGCGCGAACAGACCGCCCTGCCGTAGCTCGCCCACGCGCAGCGCAAACAGCGCCAGCGCCCCGCCGATGAACAGCACCAGGATCCCCAGGATGAACACGCCCCGCGCCGGATCTACAGCAAAGGCGTGCACGGAGGTCAGCACGCCCGAGCGCACGAGGAAGGTGCCCATCAGGCTCAGCGAGAAGGTGAGGATCGCGAGCAGTATGGTCCAGATCTTGAGCGCCTCGCGCTTCTCCATGACCACCGCCGAATGCAGCAGTGCCGTGCCGGCGAGCCATGGCATGAACGAGGCATTCTCAACGGGATCCCAGAACCACCAGCCGCCCCAGCCAAGCTCGTAGTAAGCCCACCAAGAGCCCATTGAGATGCCCAGCGTTAGCATCATCCAGGCAGCGAGCGTCCACGGCCGCACCCAGCGCGCCCACGCGGCATCCACCCGGCCCTCGATCAGCGCAGCGACGGCGAAGGCAAACGCGATCGAAAATCCGACGTAGCCCGCGTAGAGGAACGGCGGATGAAACGCCAAAGCCGGGTCCTGCAGGATCGGGTTCAGGCCAAGCCCCTCAGCCGGCGCCGGCGCGAGTCGGGTGAATGGGTTCGACGTCAGCAGGATGAAGAGCATAAAGGCGACGGCCACCGAGCCCTGAACGGCGAGCACATTCGCTCGCAGCGTCTGCGGCAACCGTTGACCGAACACCGCTACCGCCGCCCCGAAGGCCGTCAGCATCAGCACCCACAAAAGCATTGAGCCTTCGTGGTTTCCCCACACGCCTGAAATCCGGTAGAGCAGCGGCTTTGCTGAATGGGAATTGAGATAGACGTTCGCGACCGAGAAATCCGAGACGACGTAGGCATAGGTCAGTGCCGCGAATGCTCCGGCCACGAGCACCACTTGCATGACCGCCGCCGGCGAGCCAACCGCCATCAGCCGCGAATCGCGCACATGCGCGCCCCATGCCGGCAGGACGGTCTGCAACACCGCCACAGCCAGAGCGAGCACGAGGGCGAAATGTCCGATTTCAATGATCAAGAGTTCGTTCTGCCCTCAGTTCGTAGCCGGCTGTGATTTCCCCATGTGCTGCCAGACGCCCTTGTCCTTGAGCGCGTCCGCGACCTCGGGAGGCATATAGTTCTCGTCGTGCTTGGCAAGCACGGTATCGGCTTGGAACTTCCCCGTCTCATCAAGACGGCCTTCCGTCACCACGCCCTGACCTTCACGAAAGAGATCCGGGAGCACACCTTCGTAGACGACCTGAATGGTCTTCACCGTATCGGTCACTCCGAATTCAACCAGGGAACCCTCCCCACGCTTCACAGAACCTTCGGCCACCAGCCCGCCCAGCCGGAACCGCTGCCCTGCCTGAATTCCCTTCTCGACCACTTCGCTTGGCGTGTGGAAGAAGACGATCGAATCGCGCAGGGCGAAAAGGATCAGCAGACTCGCAACCGCGAGCAACCCGACGCAAGTCAGGATCAATACGGCGCGTCTCTGCTTTCGTGACATCGACGTCCTCGCCAGTCTTACGAATCGAGCCCCAGTTCCCGCGCGAGGTCATTGAGCGCGGCAAGCGATGTTTCGTCCCCCGCGAAAGTCGTGCGCGCCTTGCCAAGCGCGTCGCTGGCTTTGTCTTTCTGGCCCAGCACAACGTACGCTCTGATCAAGCGCTGCCAGCCGGCCAGATCGCGGCTTTCCTTCTCTAGCCGCTGAGCAAGCCCGGCGACCATGCTCTCGATCAACTCGGCACGCTGCTCAGGCGAGAGCTTTTCTGCCCCAGCGATGTCTTCAGCGGTTGGGCCGCGGGCATCTGGCTCCGCGGTCTCGCTCATGCGCTGCGTGAGCGCCGCGATCCGCTGTTCGACGGACGACCGCCAATCCGTATCGGCGGGCGCGTCTGCCAGGAGCTTGCGGTAGCCCTCCAAGGCTCCGGCCAAATCTCCATCCTGCTCTTTCGCGAGCGCCAGCCAGAAGCGCGGCTGCGGGCGATCTGGCTCAAGCTCAGCCCAGCGCTCGAATGCGCGCCGTGCCTCCTCCGTCACGATGCCGTTGTTGGCAAAGACGGTTGCCTCACCGTAGCCGGCCAGCCGCCGCGGTGACTCGCCCAGCAACCGACTCGCGCGCTGGAAGGCCTGTGCGGCTTCCGCAAAGCGGCCCTGCCTCAGATAGACGGGAGCAATGACGTCCCAGCCCTGTCCGTCCTCCGGATGCGCTCTTAGCCGCTCCTCGACCTTCACGACGAGATCGTCGATGGTCGCCTTTTCGAGGGGCGCCGAAACACGCTCTGCATGCGGCTGACCCGGCAGCCCCGGAGAACCCAGCGCGAGATAGAGCCCCAGCGAAAAAGCCGGAACCAAGATTGCCGCTGAGGTGAAGGCTATGCGAGCGCTTCGCAGGCTCCGTTCCTGATCTCGCGTGGCGCTGGCTTTGGCTTCCTCGGCGCGGGCCAGCAGCCGGCGCGAAATCTCGACGCGGGCAGCCTCCGCTTCAGCATCGGAGAGCAATCCGCGAACGCGATCGGCCTCAATTTCCTTCAGCTGATCCCGGTAAACCGCGATGTCGGAGGCGGCATCCGAGGCGTCTGCGGGCGCTGTAACCGGCGCGGACAGCGGTCGCGTCACGGCGTAGAGCACCGCGGCCGTCAGAACAGCGCAGAGCACCCAAAATAACATCAGCGCGCCCAATTTTTCCTATGAGCAGGGAATAGGCCCCCACCCCCCAGGCTGACAAGGGCTACGCGCCTGTCCCGATGTCGCGGAGTAGAAGAAGTTGCGCGCCAAAAGGGGAGCGGCGGCCTCAGGCGGACGATGCCGCCCAACCCCGCCGCTCGCTGCGATCAACTTTCAACCGCCCGCAGGCGGTCACTTTGAAACCGCTGCGGCCGTGACAAAATGAGCGGGTGGCGTATGCCCCCGCTCGTCACGCGAGATTACCCGACGTTGTGCCAGGTTCCGTCAGGATTGCGGCAAGCCGTGCCACGCATGCTCTGCGGCCGGCCGTCGATGTAGATCGTGTGGGTGTAGTCGCGGCACTCCATGCTACCGCGGCGGTAACGCTCGCCCGGGACCACCTCGCCGTAACGGCCGGATTCTGGATTGCGCCAGCGCCGACGCTCGCCGGGTCCGCCGCGCTCGAAGGCCTCATATTCCGCCTCTTGCGCCAGCATCTGATCCTGCCTGTCGAGCGCGCGGCCGATTTCGCTGCCCACAATACCGCCGACCACAGCACCAGCCACCGTTGCCAGCACGCGGCCTGAGCCCTTGCCGACCTGGTTACCAAGAATGCCACCGGCGATCGCGCCGACAGCCAGACCAGTATCTGCCTTCGATGGACCGTCGGGCCCACAGCCCATCAGAAGTGCAGGGCCGAGAAGTACCGCTGCGGCTGCCTTGAACCTCATGTGATCGCCCCCAATCGCCTCTCTCTGTTCATCGAATGCTTATGCCGTCCGTGGTCGGCTCGTCGGAGTTGCAAGAGCGATTCCGGCGAAAGTGCGACTTCCGTCAGTGTGTGGACAAACCGCGGAGCTACGAGTTGCAGAACGGACACGGAGAAGTGCCTAACCCCAAGCTGACGGCGCGCCGGAAGTTCCCCGGCGCGCCAGATGTGCATCCTCAGCTTGCGATGGTCGGCCCACCAACTTTGGGCCTCAGGCGGTCTTCTCGAACAGCTGGCGCCCGATCAGCATGCGGCGGATCTCACTCGTGCCCGCCCCGATTTCGTAGAGCTTGGCGTCGCGCAGCAAGCGGCCCGTCGGATAATCATTGATGTAGCCGTTGCCGCCGAGAAGCTGGATCGCGTCGAGAGCCACCTGGGTCGCCTTCTCTGCCGCAAGCAAAATGGCGCCGGCTGCATCCTCACGGGTCGTCTCGCCCCGGTCGCAAGCGCGCGCAACCGCGTACACGTAGGCCCGGCACGAGTTCAGGGCCACGTACATGTCCGCGACCTTGCCCTGAACAAGCTGGAACGTGCCGATGGGCTGACCGAACTGCTTGCGCTC
>PKEY01000007.1 GCA_002919265.1 Hyphomicrobiaceae bacterium
CCGCCGCGTCCGCTCCTACTTTCTGAAGATCGACGGTGTATTGCAGCGACGCCAGCTTCTGCAGCGCCTCATCGCCGGAGCCGAGATCGGCGGGAACCTTCACGCCCTGCGCCTCCAGATCGGCCGTCCAGGTCTTAATAACGTCCCGATGGGCGTTCTCGCTCATCTTAATCAGCTCGGAGTTATCCTCGTCGAGCTGGTCAAGTGCCGCGGCCTCCTTGTAGTTTCCCTCCAACCTTGCTTGTCGCGCAGCCTCCTTAATGTTGTTGGGCTTCCCGTCATTCAAATATGCCGCGATTTGGGCGTCAAACGCGAATTGATTTAAGACGCTCCAATCGTTCTCGGTCTTATCCTCTTGCTTGGCGATCTGCTGGTTGTATTGGTCCACCTTCTGCTTGACATCGTCCGGCGTTTTGGTCCCACCCGGTATATGAAGACCGGCAGCCGGAATAGTATTGCTAGTCATATCATTACCTCCATACGGTCCGGCGTCGGACTATAGAACGCCAAGCGCGTGGCGCGCCTTTGCCAAGCTCAACGACAGGGTTCAAACCTTTAGCTTCTGCGCCTTGGGCTTCTTCCTCTTGTGCGCAATCTCCAGGCTCTCGGCCACAGCGCGCTCGAAGGCGTGGGTTGCCGCCATGCACTCCCGCATGTACCGGGCGTTAGCCTTTTCCATCGCGGGGCGCGCGGCCGGACCGATCATATCGAGCAGCTTCTCGACACGGCCCTCGCCGTAGCCGTTCTCGTCCATAAACGCTTTGATCCGCTTCGATCCCGCCTGAATATCCGCCATCATCGCGTCCATCGCGGCAATGAGCCGCTCCGTCCGCTCCTGAGTCCGCGCAATATCCGCGCCCGTTCCTTCTTGAGCCATTCACCATCTCCCTAAAAGGACGCAACATCACCCAACCAAAAGTCTTCGACAATCTTATCGGCTATATGACCCTGTTGCGAAAACCTGCCCCTGACAGCTCTAGAATTGAGCATTTACGCCTCGGGGGCAAGTTAAAATGACGTAATGATTCGGTAAATGCATCTGGATTATTGGCTTGGAAAGCTCCGCCTGTCCTAAGATCCTGTCGCGTCCACGTACACTGGCTGCACGCGTACTGTCAAAACGGCCGGAGGCGTAATCATTCCGACGCGCCGCCCAGTTCCGGTAAGAAGTTTGCGCCTCCACTGACCGCAGCGAACAGCGAACGGACCATTACCAAACCCTAACATCTCTGAATGCCAGCTACAACCCTAACCCTGGCAAGCACATCTTCGGCATACACCTTAAAACTTTGCATTGCGGCCGAGCTCTGATATGCTGCGCCGGTAGCTATTAAGGGCGCGACGAGGCGTATACGAGAGTGGAGCTTGGCCGCGATGCCTGATTTCCGGGTTGCAGCGAAATCCCTCCGGCAGAGATAGGATTAAGAGCGGTGGAAGTTAGCGGTTTACAGCGGGCAGTCCAGAAGCTTGCGGAGCAGGCTGCCGAGACTGCGAAGTCCGAGGCGGCCAAGCCGCAGCAGGAGGACATCCTCAAGTTTCAGGAGAGCATGCAGCAGGCGCCGGCCGGCCATGATCATGTTGCCCAAAATCAACTTGCTCAGGGGCAGAGCACATTGGGTGATCCGCTGGCCAGCCAGGGAGGCGCGGCCGCGGAAGGCGCCACAGCGCCCGTGGAGAAGACGGAAGGTCCCGGCGACACGCTGCTGAAAGGGCTGGAGAAGATGCGCAACGACTATCAGTCCAGTTGGCAGCAGATGCAGAATATTGCGGATGGCGGTAAGACGAGCTTCGATCCGCAGGAGATGCTGCGCGTTCAGATGGAAGTGCAGCGGACTTCCCTCGAGGTCGACCTCCTGGGCAAGGTCGCCTCGAAGGGCACCCAGGATTTCAATCAGCTGTTGAAGAACCAGTGAATACAGTTGCTCGTCCCGCAGTGCCGTTGCCACAGTCACGGCATAAATTAAGTTTCAGACGCGATATGATTGATGGCGGTATGGGCTGCGGCGGGCTTTTGCGTCATTTCAAACATTATGGCCGGACTGTCGCATCCTGCTTTACCACGGGAATGAGCCGCTCGTTGCTGCTCTGCGTGCTCCTTCTCGAGAGCTGGCGGCGGCGAACCATTATCCGGCGATTGACGTTCTTGCCAGCACCAGCCGGGTGATGTCAGCGATCACGTCGAGGGAGCATCGCGCCTGGGCTGGCAAGGTTCGCCAGCTGCTGGCGAAATATCGCGAGATCGAGTTGTTGGTGCGGATTGGCGAATACAAGGCGGGGAGCGACGCCGCCGCGGACGAAGCCTTGAGGAAGAATGACGCCATTAACAAGTTTCTGCGCCAGACGACTGACGAGAAGGTCGCGTTTGAGGAGACCCTGGATGCGCTGCAGGAGCTTGCCTCGTGAGCGATGTTCTGCGCCAGGTCTTGGATGTCAAGAATTACCGCGAAGCGAACAGCGCGAGCGCGGTGCGACAGGCCCAGTATCGGGTTGAGGAGGCCACCCGTGCCGTCTCTGCGGCGCGCAGGGAAGTGGAGGAGTATCGCACTTGGCGCGTTCGTCGCGAGCAGGAGCTCTATGATTCCATCATCGATCAACACATCAAACTGAGGGACCTTGACGAGTTGAAGGAGCATATCGGTCTGCTGCGTGAAAAGGAGCAGGCGCTTCATCAGCGGGTTGCCACGGCGGAAGGCGAGCGCAAGAAGGCGGTGGAGGCCCTTGAGGCCGCGCGACAGAACCATCGGCTCACTCTCAAGGAGAAGGAGAAGATCCAGATTCTTTGGGACAAGGAGCGCGACCGCAGGGCAGCAGCGGCCGCGCATACCGAGGAAAGCGAGTTGGAGGAGTTCCGGGTCCGAGGGAGAGAACCCGAGGAAAGGTACGACTATGATCAAACCGCCAGGTGAGTTGAGCATCCGCGAAACGAGTCACGGCACGAGCGTGCGGCGCGACGACGAAGGAAGGGGCCCGGCCATTGACGAGGGGACCGAGCGCGATGCCGAGCAATTTCGAAGGCGGCTGCAGGAGGCGCAGCAAAGACGCTCCTTTGGCGATGAGAGCGAGCGTTCCGGTCCCTCGGGCGGGGGGCCGGATTCGGCTGGCGGGCAAGCTGAATTGCGTGTGATCGGTCGCGCGAACGGGCCTGCCGGACCCTCTTCGGACTCTGCCGATGCGGCTAAAGCCGGCAGGGAGAGGCTGCCGGATCCTGCGCAGGCGGGGCGCGGGCCCCTTGCGTCAACGGTGCAATCGCTCACCTCGACGACAGACGGGCCGACAGGATCGCGTAGCGGGAAGGAAGCGGGCGGGAGCGGGATCGGAACAGCGCCGTCCCCGAGAAGCGGCGCATCTTCCGCCCCCGCAAGATCGGAGCAATCGCAATCCATGGACAGGCAGAGAATGGATGCGAACATGCCGCCGGTGGACGGGCTTGCGGTGGCAGCCGTGCGACGCGGAGGCCGGCAGATGGGAGCCGCCGAGCAGCGTATGGGCAAACCGGAGGATGCCGTGTCCGCGGTAACGTTGCCCGAAATGGCAACAGCCCAGCGCGGCGAGGCAATTCTCATGAGCATGACGGGGAACCGGCCCGGCACCGAGGCGGCGTCCGGTGATCAGCAGCGCCTCGCCGTCTACCAGGCGGTAGGGCGCGCGGTGGAGCGTTTGATAGTCACCGACAGCTCGATTGCCCAGCGCCAGGAAATCCACCTGAAGCTCCGGGACGATTTCCTTCCCGGCGTGGAGCTGCGCGTATTTCGCGACGGTGGTGAGCTGCGCATCAATTTCGTGGCGGCGTCTCCCGAAAGCATTGCATGGCTGCAGGAAAACCGCGACTCGATCAGAGCCGAGCTTCGCAGCGAGCTTCGCGAGGATGTTGCCGTTTCCGTGGAGCGTAGCAAGGGGGCGGAGGACCAGGATTCGCGAGGCGAGGAGCGCTCCGATCGGCGTTCGCGCGGGTATCGCTCCTATGAGGCTGAGGAGTAGGCTCGGTGCTGCCGATGCCGCATCTTGGCAAGGCCGAAATCGGCCATTTGAACGCGCTGTTCCAGCGCAACCACACAGCCTTTTTGGATTTGCCCGGCGGTGGCCGCTACTCCATCTCGTTTATCACGACAAGGCCGCCGCTTCACCCACGAATGTCCGTGCGCTTGCGCATCGAGGACACCGAGGTGCAGGTCCATCTCAGTGAGATTTTCATCGCAAGATACCTGGAACACCGTTATCCCGGGGAGGAGTTCGGCCAGCTCCCTGCGGATCTGCGAAGCCTGGTCCTTGAAGCCATCCTCGCCGAATTGCTGGCGCAGGCGGAGAAGAAGCTGGGGATCGGTATCTCGGTGACGGGAGTCTCCTTCGATGCCCAAGCGGCACCTGATGGGAAGTTTCTTTCCTTCTGCCTTACTGAGAAGGAAAGCCTGCAGCAGATCTTCGGGCTGATCTCGCAAAGCGAGCAGGTGCTGCCGCTGATCGCGGCTCTCATGCAGGAACTGCCGGTCAGGCAACGCAACTGGGACAACCTTCCCCTGCCGCTCCGGATCGAGGTCGGAACGACATTGCTGCCGTTGAGCGCGCTGAATGAGGTTGCGGTTGGCGACGTCGTCCTGTTGGATGGAAGCGCCGGGCGCCGGAAGAATGAGGTAGGTTTGCGCCTTCCGTCAGGCCCAACTTTTCTAGGGCAGTTGGAAGCGGGAAAAGTCGTTGTGGTTCGAAGCGGTGGTGAGGACATGGCGGACGAAATTGACAGGGACATGGACGACGAGCCGCTGATCGAGGATGTCGACGAGTTGCCGGTCCGGCTGGTTTTCGACATCGGAACCAAGGATTTGACGATCGGCGAGTTGCGTGCCCTTGCACCCGGTTTCGCCTTCGATCTGGACCGCGACCTCACCAGTCCTGTGACCATCCGAGTCAACGGGCGCGCGATTGGCTCCGGGGAGCTGGTCGAGGTCGACAGCCGTCTGGGCGTGCGTATCACCGATCTGTTCCGGACCGGCGATGAGTGATCTTCCCGATCCGTTAACGCTGATCGGGCTGCTCGTCGCACTGGCCTTGATTCCATTCCTGGCGGTGATGGTCACCTCCTTTATCAAGCTCGTGGTCGTCCTCTCGCTGATCCGCAATGCGTTGGGCATCCAGCAGATCCCGCCGAACATCGTTCTCAACGGCATTGCGCTCATCCTGACCGTGTACATCATGGCACCCGTCGGGTTCGAGACCTGGGACATTCTCAAGAGCCAGAATCTCAACTACACCGAATTGGATCGACTGGGCGGAGTCTTCGAGGAAGCGCAGAAGCCTCTGAAGGCGTTCCTTATCGAGAACGCCGACGAAAACGAACGAAACTTCTTCCGCGATACAACGGCCGCCCTGTGGCCCGAGCGCTATGCGCAGAACGTGACCAACGAGCATTTTCTCGTCGTCATTCCCGCCTTCACCGTTGCGGAACTGACGCGCGCCTTCGAGATCGGGTTCATGCTCTATCTTCCGTTCATCGCCATCGACCTGATCGTGTCCAACATTTTGCTGGCAATGGGCATGGTGATGGTCTCGCCGATGACGATATCGCTGCCCTTCAAGCTCTTTCTGTTCGTTATGGTGGATGGCTGGACCCGGCTGATCCACGGGCTAGTGCTGAGCTATTGATAAGATGAGCGAAGGCGAGATCATGGTCCTGATGGGCAAGGCGCTGACGCTGGTGCTGGTGCTTTCGCTGCCGCCGATCATCGTCGCCGCCCTGGTCGGGGTGCTGGTCAGCCTGCTGCAGGCCCTGACGCAGATTCAGGAACAGACCCTCTCCTTCGCCATCAAGCTGATAGCAGTGGCCGTCACCATTGCCATGGTCGCACAGTTCATCGGTGTCGAGATCTTCAATTTCACCATCTTCGTGTTCGACCGCTTGGCCCTCATATCGTGACCGAGCAGTTCCTGACGCAATGGCAGAATTGGATTTTCGCGGTTGCTCTGGCAACGGCGCGCATCGGCGCTGCCTTTACCGTGATCCCGTTCCTCGGCACGCAGGTCATTCCGGGAATGGCCCGCAACGCGCTCATCCTTTGCTGGTCTATCGTTGTCATTCCCATGATTGCCGACGAGATTGCCGCGCGGCCCTTCGACACGCTCCTGTTCTTCGGCGTCATCCTAAAAGAGATCTTCATAGGCGCGCTGATCGGCTTCATGATCTCGGCGCTCATCTGGGCAGTGGAATCGGCTGGTTTCTTCATCGACAACCAGCGCGGCGCTTCCATAGCGAGCTCGCTCGACCCGCTTTCGGGCAATGAGTCTTCTCCGCTCGGCCTTCTCTTCACCCAGATGCTGGCCGTATTCTTCTTCAGCAGCGGCGCCTTTCTGCTGTTCCTCGGCGGACTTTACCACTCCTACGTACTTTGGCCCGTCTTTTCCTTCTTTCCGACCTTCCCGGACAGCTTTCCCATCTTCGTGCTCGGGATCCTCGATGAAATCGTGCGGCTGGCCGCGGTCCTGGCGGGGCCGATTATCGTCAGCATGTTTCTGGCCGAGCTCGGCCTCGCCTTCATCAGCCGTTTTGCTCCGCAGCTACAGGTATTCTTCCTGGCGATGCCCGTGAAGAGCGGTATCGCGATGTTTCTTCTGATCCTTTATACGATCTTCCTCATCCATTATATTCGCGAAGATTTCGGGAACGTGGAGATACTTCTACGGCCGCTTGAGGATGCGCTGCGGTGAGCGAGGAAAAAACAGAAGATCCGACCCCAAAGCGCCTGAACGATGCGCGCAAGAAGGGGCAGGTCGCGCAAAGCAAAGAGGTGACCTCGACGGCCATCGCGATTTGCCTTTTTGCCGTGCTTGCGATCGCCATGGGCACTTTTTTGCGCCGCCTGCAGGAAATGATTCTGTTTCCGGCATCCGTTTACCAAATGGATTTCCCCGACGCTCTCAACGCCGTCTTCGGCGTGGTTTTCTCCACCTCTCTGGCGATCCTTGCGCCGGTCATCTCCGTGGCCTTCATCGTGGCGCTCATGGCCGGTTACTTTCAGGTCGGCGTCCTCTTCGCATTCGAGCCGATCAAGCCGGATCTAAAGAAAATTAATCCTGGCGCTGGTGTTAAGAAAATCTTCAGCGGCAAAAACCTGATCGAGCTCCTAAAGTCGGTGTTCAAGATCGGCTTCCTGGGCATCTTGCTGTTCTTTGTGATCCGCGACAGTATCGACCCGCTGATGCATGCGCCGCCCTGCGGTCTTCCATGTATCGGAATCGTAACGGGGGAACTGCTGGCCAAGGTTCTCATCATGTGCGCCGCCGCCTTCATCATCGTGGCGGCCTTCGACTTCTTCTATCAGCGCTATGCCTATAAGAAGTCTCTCAAGATGACCAAGGATGAAGTCAAACGAGAATACAAGGAGATGGAGGGAAACCCCGAGATAAAGAGTCAGCGCAGACAATTGCATCAGGAGATGCTGCAGGAGAACATGATGCAGAACGTTCGCCAATCTACGGTCGTGGTCACGAACCCGACGCACATCGCTGTCGCCCTGCGCTACGATGAGGAGAAGACGCCTTTGCCGATGGTGGTGGCCAAGGGCGAGAATCTATTGGCCAAGCGTATCATCGAGATCGCGCAGGAAGAGGGAATCCCTGTCATGCAGAACGTTCCTCTCGCGCGAGCCCTTAACGCCGAAGTTCCCGTGGACCGCTACATCCCGGCCGATCTCATCGAGCCCGTCGTTCAGGTGCTGCAGGTAGTGCGCGAGCTGAAGGAGAAGGAGCGCGCGCCTTGAATAACGCTGCCGTCCGATCGGAAATCCTGATGGAGGAGCCGGCACATGCCTGAGCGGATCGATCTCAATGCGCCTTCGATGCACCCGTCGGCGGAAGGAACTGCGCGCCAGGTCACCGGGTCACGTGGCTCGTATCGCGGAGAGACCGTGGTTCTGGCTCAGGATCCGATTTCCATGATCGAGGACGCCGCCGAGGAGCTGACCTTCGAGGTGGGATCGAAGGTGGCGGAGAAGGAGCTGAAGGAACGGGAGATCGCCAGCAAGCGCGAAGATGCGCGCGTGAGAGCCATCGAGAAGATCCGGGAGTATCTCGAGAAAGTTCCCGATATCGGCGCTCAGGAGAAATTGTTTCGTCTCCTGGACGAGCTCAAGCAGAACCCGCCATCCTCGGCAGGGCAGCTTATGGGGCGGGTCGGAGAATTCTACAGCGATTCGTCGCATCAGTTCGTGGCGCTGGAGTTTCTCAAGACCGCGCTGGGCGACGATCAAGCCGCGCTGCGGGAGCTCGTCGAGACCGCCCAGAGCCGCCTCACGGAGGAGAAGCAGCCGGAGATTACGGCCGGCCTCAACATCTCGGTCACCGCCGCACGCTTTGCCGAGCAGCAGGGACGGAGCGTCCAGGATTTTCGCGATTTCTATCGCCAGACCGTCTTGGGCCACGAATCCCTGAATGCCACTTACGGCGCTATCCTGGAGCATTACGGCACCGAGGAGTTTCCTGCCGCTCTCGCCTTCCTCGTTCGGGCCATCGGCGATGACCTGGCGGCGATGCGCTCGTCCATTCAACCGTCCGAACTCAAGCTGCTGATGGATGATCTCTTCGAGCTGGAAAGCCTCAACACGATTCATGAGAGCTCCGAACGGGCGCTGCGGCGCCTGACGAACCGCTTCGGCGTTGCCGCAGGAAAGAAAGCCGGGGATCTCATGAAAGAGCTGCTGCCGATCATGAACGAAAGCTGGGCAGACAGTCAGAAGGTCGCCCGCCTGGCACCGAAGCTCGGCATCCAGTCGAACATCGAGGCGGAGATCTATTTTCTCCGGGAGGTGACCGAGATCGTGCGCCGCATGCCCGCGAAGATCTTCGCAGCACCCGAAAACCGGGAAACGCTTCTGTTGGCATCCCAGCAGGCGCTTGACGAGGCGATTGAACGGGAAGAGAACGAGGAATAGGCGATGAGTTGGATCGACGATTCCGTGGCGGAGTTCGGCCGCGGCCTGGACATCGATCACCTCGCACTCAATGACAGAGGCCTTGTGTCGCTGGTCTTTGAGCGCAGCGGTACATTGTTTCTCGAGCAGGTCAACGGATATCTGCTGATCTATCTGACGCGCGAAATCGCCGCGAAGGACGACTCCCTAGTGCTGCGTGCCCTCAGCCTCTGCCATTACCGCAACGGGCACCCCTATGATCTCAGCGCCGCGATGAAGGGAGAGGACAGGCTTACCTTTCTGGCGCGGATTCCGGAGCGAGAGGTGTCTCCCCCCGTCCTGGAAGCCGCCTTCGCGCTCCTTGTTCAGCTGCAGGACCGCGCGGCAGCGTGAATTCAATTTATTGTGCCCATGTGAAGATGGTCATCTCTCCGCTGAATAAGTATAAATGCGCTAAACCTGCGTGCCGGGGATGGTTTATGGCCGGAACTAAAGGGGGAAGAGAATGACCGATAAGATCGGGCTTGGACAAATTCTTAATTTCAACAAAGGCTTGGAGAGTGTTTCCATTGAAGCGCGGACGTTCCGCGAGGACAGTCGGAAACTTCCCGACCTGTCTTATGTCGCGCCCAGCGAAACGCCTGCCATGGAGCAGCTGGGCGAGTTGTGGGGCCAGCCGTCGCTGGGACAGGGGCTCGTTGAAAGCCTGCGACCGGAAATATCCGACCGCAGCCTCCTGATTCCCAGCCGTTATCAAGCCTTGCTACAGGATTCCGAAGATGCCCTGCGGAGCCTGGCGGATAACGGCGACCCCGGAGGCAAGCTGCAGGATGCAATCGGCGTGCTCAGCGAGGAGCGCGAGATGCGCTCGCTGCTAAACACCTACAGAGCCTCGCTATTCCAAGCCTGATGCTAGACGATATCGGATCAGACCGCACGCTCGAACCGCTCGGCGCTCCGCGAACCGCGACGGGTAGGCGCTTGGGGCATCAGCAGAAGGAGTTCCTTCTGCTTCTGGCCTTCACCTTGACCCGGCACAACTATGCCGGGCGTGCGGTGAAGCTGTATCGCGCGCTGTCGGCCATCGATCCCGAGGACGCCTATGTCTGGCGCTGCCTCGCCCATGCCGCCCTGCTGGCGGGCAATGCAGAAGAATCCCTCGACGCCTGTGAGCGAGCGCTCCGCATTGAGAAGAACACCGACCACCGCGACAAGATCGAGCTGATCCGCGGCAAGGCGCTCTGGAAACTGGGCCGCAGCCTCGAGGCGCGGCAGTGCGTCGAAGCGGCACTCGGCTTGCATCAGGGAGGGCCGAGAGATGCAAAGTAGCGTCTTGAATCGTTTCCTGCTGCTTGCTTCCGGACGCAGCGACCTGGTCCTCGCCAGCCTGCTCGTCTCCGTCATCTTCATGATGATCATCCCCTTGCCGACGGGGCTGATCGACGCGCTGATCGCCGCCAATATCGGCATGGCGGTGGTGCTGCTGATGGTGGCGATGTACATCCAGACACCCCTCGCTTTCGCCGCCTTCCCGTCCGTCCTGCTGATCACCACACTGTTCCGCCTGGCGCTGTCGATATCGACGACCCGTCTCATCCTCCTGCAAGCCGATGCCGGTCAGATCATCCTGACCTTCGGCAATTTCGTGGTCGGGGGAAATCTCATCGTCGGCATCGTGGTTTTTCTCATCATCACCATCGTCCAGTTCGTGGTGATCACGAAGGGCGCCGAGCGCGTGGCCGAGGTCGGAGCCCGTTTCACCCTCGACGCCATGCCAGGCAAGCAGATGTCCATCGACGGGGATATGCGGGCCGGGTTGATCGATGCCGAGCAGGCACGCCACCGCCGCGCCATGGTGGAGAAGGAAAGCCAGCTCTACGGTTCGATGGACGGCGCCATGAAGTTCGTCAAAGGCGACGCCATTGCCAACCTCATCATCATCGCCGTCAACCTGATCGGCGGGATCGCCATCGGCACCCTGCAGCGCGGATTGACGGCGGGCGAGGCGATGCAGATCTATTCGATCCTCACCATCGGCGACGGGCTGGTGGCGCAGATTCCCGGCCTGTTCATCGCGATCACGGCCGGCGTGATCGTTACGCGGGTCTCCTCCGAGAACCCGACGAACCTCGGCACCGACATCACGACCCAGATCGCCGCGCAACCCAACTCCCTGCTGGTGGGATCCGCGATTCTCGTCGGGTTCTCCGCGGTGCCCGGTATGCCCACGGTCACGTTCCTCGCCCTGGCAGCCCTCGTCGGGACGTTCGGCTTTTTCCGCATGCGGCAAGCCAAGCGAGAGCTCGCCAATGCCGAGCAGAGCGGCCGGGCGCCGGCCATGACGCCTATGGTACCGCAAGGCAAGCCCAAGTCATCCGTTGCAACCCGCCCGGAGGAAGAGTTCGCCCTCACCGTCCCGCTCATGCTGGACGTCGCGGCGGAACTGCAGAACAGCCTGCGGCCGGAGGCTCTCAATGAAGAGCTGATCAAGATCCGCCGGGCGCTTTACTTCGATCTCGGCGTGCCGTTTCCCGGCATCCATCTACGCTTCAATGAAGGGCTGGATGACGGCCACTACAACATCACGATGCAGGAGATCCCGATTTCCCAGGGCCGTCTCAGGCCGGGCTATGTTCTGGCGCGCGAGAGTACGGAAAACCTCGATATCCTGGGCATCCCCTATGAGACGGACAAGCCCTTCCTCCCCAAGATACAGACTTTGTGGGTCGCCGCGAGCCATCAGCGGACGCTTCAGACGACCGGCATCCCGATCTTCGAGCCGCCGCAGATTCTCGCCTACCACCTGTCCTTTCTTCTGAAGAAATATGCTGAGGACTTCATCGGGCTCCAGGAGACACGGTTTCTGCTGACCAATATGGAAGACCAGTATCCGGAGCTGGTCAAGGAGGTGCAAAGGATCCTGTCGGTGCAGAAGATCACCGAGGTCTTCCAGCGCCTGGTCTCCGAGGAGATCTCGATCCGCAACCTGCGCACGATGCTCCAATCCCTGATCGAATGGGGGCAGAAGGAGAAGGACGTCGTAGTGCTGACGGAGTATGTCAGGATCAGCGTCAAGCGCTACATCAGCTATAAATACAGCGCCGGCCAGAATATTCTTCCGGCCTACCTGCTCACGCCCGACGTCGAGGACGAAGTTCGCAACGCGATCCGGCAGACTTCTGCAGGCAGCTATCTCGCGCTCGACCCCAACAAGAGCCACCGCCTCGTCAGCAACATCAAGGAAGCAGTCGGCGACATGTCGCAGCATGCGCAGCGGCCGGTCCTGCTGACATCGATGGATATCCGGCGCTATCTGCGCAAGCTGATCGAGCTGGAGATCTACGAACTGCCGGTCCTGTCGTATCAGGAGCTGACGCAGGAAGTGACGATCCAGCCGCTCAGCCGGATCTCCCTTTGAGGGGAATCGCACCGCGAGAGGAAATGGATAGGGCATGGCCGAAGACACCGCAGCGGCGTTGATTCTGAAAATCCTGAGCGGCCCGCACCTGGGCGCCGAAGCAAAGCTTGCGCCCGGAGAGATTACGCTCGGCAGCGGCGACAATTGCGACATCGTTCTCAACGATCAGACAGTCGCTCCGCAACACGCGCGGCTGAGCGTTACGGATACCGGGCTGAAGCTCACTCCGCTCGATGGCGAGGTGATGGTCGACGGAAAGGCGATCGACAGCGAAGTGGATCTCGCTCCCTTCCTGGCGGTCAGCCTCGGAACCACCAATCTGGCGGTAGGGCCGGAGAACCAAACTTGGCCCAAGATCGCGCTTCCCGCCGGGCCCTACGCCCTGCAGAAGAACTCCGGCTCGGCGGAGGCAACAGCGCCGGAACAGGCGGGCCGGCGGGCCCAACCCGAGGACCGAGATGACACGCGCAGCTCCGGCGCCGATCCGCAGAGCTGGGCAGCGGCGGGGCTGCGCGGAATGCTGCCCCGGCGATGGCGGTCCATCGCCGCCGCCATTCTGCTGCTCTTGGTGATCGGTCCACTGCTATGGTGGGTGCAGACCCGCAGCTATGCGCCCGACAAGCCGCTGATTGCAACCAACGAGGAAGCCGACGTAAAGAGCATACTGGCGCAGCTTGGCCTCGACCAGCGGCTTAATGTTTCTTTTCAGAACGGGAAGGTCGTTGTAAACGGCTATGTGGACACCGCGGATCAGCTGCGCAACCTCAACGACACGCTGAATAAGAGCGGCGAACCGGTCACGGTGTCCGTCTGGGCCATGACACCGCTCGTCCAGGCAGTCCAGGACGCGCTGGAGGCACAAAACCACGATATCGTGGTGACAGCCGTCAGCGACGGGAATCTGCGCCTTACCGGTATCGTCAAGGACCGCGCTAGCCTCGAAAATCATATCGAGATCATCCGGACGGATGTGCGGGGTATCCGACAGATCGAGAATCGTACCATCGCCCATGATGAAATCCTCCGAGACCTGGAATCGATGCTGAGTCAGGAGGGGCTCGCCAACCGCTTGCAGCTGTCGATAAACGACAAGACCGTGACCGTGACGGGCAACCTCACGCCGGCGGAGCAGGCATCCTGGAAGACGGTGGAAAAGCAGTTCGTCGAACACTACGGCAACGTCATAACCTTCGATATCCAGATCGCCGCCCAGAACTCCGCCACCCCCAGCCCCCCGCGCCTTGACGTCAGCGGCGTCAGTCTCCGCCCCGATGAATACTTTGTCACGGAAGACGGCAGCCGGTATAAGGTGGGACAAGTCCTCAGCGACGGATCAAAAGTTATCGAGATTGACGAAAGCGCGATTGTACTCGAAAAAGACGGACAGAAGTCGGCTTACGATTACCGCGACAGTGTCAAGTGGATAGTGGAGAACAACAATGGCGGATGAAGAAAGCATAAGTTTCGATCTGGAAGAGCGGTTGAAAGAAGATCAGGACGGGAGCCGGAAAGCAGCCATCCTGGAGGAGCTTTCTTCCACCCAGCGCGCCGTGAAGCGCCGCCTCGACGACGGTGTCGCCCCCGGCGAGTACGAGAAACTGACACGGATGCACGCGGCTCTGGAAGCCGCAAAGCAGACGGTCGAGGCCGCCGCTAAACATTTTGCTCGGCAGAAGTAAAATGCCGAGCATCTAAACGCAGCGATGGAAACCACTTGTATAAGGGAGAATTAAGATGCCCACCACACCAATCGACAACAGCCCCAAAACCCCCGGCTCGCTGACGACGCCAAGCGTCACCACCGACGATATGACCGCTCAGAACCAGAGCCTCATCGACAATACGCAGAAGATGCTCCAGGAGCAGGCCTGGCTGCAGCAGTTCTCGATCGAGGCCAATCTGCGCAGCGAGGAAGTCAAAATCCTGTCGGACGCGTTGAAGGGTATTATTCAGAAGATGTCCTAAATCAAAACCACAACCCTCGCGCCCCGCCGGAGATTGTCCATGCAAGCCCGGGAACAGAAGATCGGCGATCTTCTCGTCGTGTTCTTGCAAGGGCGACTGGACCGTGCAGCAGCCCCAGCCCTGCAACAGCAGCTCCTCGCCCGTATCCACGCAGGCCAAAACTCCCTGCTCGTCGATCCTGCAGCCGCGGCGTCTGGCTGTCGAGCGCCATCACCCGCGGCTGGCCGGAACGGCCTTCGAACAGTCGGACCTACGCCCGACCCTCGACGGAAAGACGATCCGTGAAATCGGCACTGGCCATCGTCTTTGTTTCAAGTATTTCTGCAAATTTCTGTGTCGCCATTGCTTCATCTCCATTATCTACTTCATCACTATCCGCATTAATCATAACGAAATCATCAATATCATCATCTACTTCATCCACTTCTTTATCAAGCCACTCATTTACCATGCGCCAGGCGTCTACTCCTTGCTCACCCATCGTTGCGCCTAGGGCTTCGCCGACCTTACCCTCGAGCTCGTCGCCGCGTCCCAAGTGCGTCAGCGCGCCGCCGAGGATGCTGGTCAGCACCTCACCCGCAGCAGCGACCCTCTTCCTCAGAGTCGTTTGGCGGCCTTCGGTTTTGGCAATCAATCCGAGCGTCAGATAATGCTGAACCTGCGGTAACGTGAACGCTCGGTCCACAAATGGCCCAACCTGGCTAGAGCCCCAATCTTTGAGTTCATCCTTGAAGAAATCAAATAAGAAGTTTTGCCTTTTGGTGGAGCTACTCCTGTCAATACCCCACGCATCCATCAGTGCGTCACGCCACTCTGCCGCGCTCTCCAGAGCGCGGTGAAGTTTCTCCCGATTCGGGTTACGGCTGCTGATGATGACTCCTATCCTATCGATCCGGTCAGAGAGGTTGGTGTGGGCAACCACAATGGCATTAGCCTTCGGAGCAGTGAAGCCTGACACTACATCGGTCGCCTTTTTAGCGATGACCTGCATATCTTTGTACTCGAGCTGCTCTGTTCCTCCCCTATTTTTTACCTCTCTCTCCATCATTATCTTGATGAGTTTCTCTTGAGGTTCGCTGAAACGCCCCGCGTGGATGCCGACCTTGTCCGCCTTGGGGCCGCCGGGCAAATATAATTCCAACAACTGCTTGTTACGCGAAGCAATCTCCTCTGCGTCGCGGCTGTTTGTAGAATCGAGTATCCCGTCCGGCGAGGGCGGAGGAATCCGGACACGCAAGGTGACGTCAAGCGGGGTGTCCCCTAGCAGGTCGTCCTCCTCCACCCCCGGCTCGCCCTTCCGCAGACTATCGTTCCCAACCGTAAACGTCCAGTTGAGGTCGATCTCGCTCCCGTCCGGGTTGAGTGGAACGCGCTTTTTGACTACGAACCCGCTCCCATCCCGCTTGGGCGTTCGAACCTCCCTAGCCTCCGTCAGCACTGCGTTCGCTTTCACGTTCACAACAACGTCACCGTTTTTCTTAAGAGATGGGCGAAGGGTGTAGCTGCTATGATCTCGGTCTTGGGAATATGGCAATGTTTTTCGAGCCAGATTTAGCGGGAATTCTCCTACCCCTGTGTGAAGCAACCGTGTCAGTTGGCGCGCTTTTTCCTGGTCGCCCCCGGCAAAGGCCGTAAGTTCCTCGAAGGCTTCCTCCCTAGTACGTGAGTTCGCCATCTGTGCCTTCATCTCGGCGCTGATCTCGATGTCGCCGTCTTTGTTGCGCGAGGCGTAAAGCGTCAGCTCATCCTTAGTCTTGCCCTCAATTTGCTCCCGCTTCCCCTTCAAGGTTATAATCGCCAGATCTTCCTCAGGCTTCAGACTCTCGGCAACTTCCTTAAAGGATTCTAGCTTCTCGCTGTCGTCTTCATCAACGTTATTCAGAACCCGGTCGAACCCCGGTGACTGTTGGGCCAGTGCGCTGAATGCGCCCTCCCATTTGAACTTCCCATCATCCCCCTTTTCGACCTTCGTCGTAGTGTTGATGGGGAGGATGACATCCATTCGCTTCCAATCTTTGTCGAAATTCTCAGATGTGGATGCAACGATTTGCCTTAGTTCCTCATGCTTGGGACGGATAGAGGTCTCAGATTTTCCCGCTAGCTCACCGCCTTGACGCGAATCTTCCTCATCGCCTTGACGCGAATCTTCTGAGCGGACAATATTATAAACTGGATGAGCTGCCTTATTGATGCTCTCCCGTATAATTGGGTTAACTACTTTCTCTATATTAGACTTTATATAAGACAGCCCCGCGTACTTACCATTGTTTGATCGGAATTCCCTGTCGAGAACCATAAACGCGTGCGGATTGTTCAGTTTGACCAGTGCGGTCCCGATACTCTCGCCATTGAACCATAAATCCTCAGGTATCCCGCCGTTGCCGAGTTCCTGGGCCAACGACAACGCCGACCTCGCGATATCTTGCAGATCATTCTTTATGGCGTCACTTTTCGCGCCAGCCTCGATCCTAGCTGCCACCTCGAACTTGATCAGCGTCGCAGCAAACATGAGCTGTTTGTCGCTGAGCTCCCCCGTATTCACACCCGCGGCCTCGGCCGCCTTGTAGAACTCCTTCGATGCGCTTGGCAGAACCCTGACCAGTGCCTGTTCCACCTTCCTAGCTCTCGCCGTCGAAGCGAGGATGACTTTCGCCAAGGGAATCCCCTCCTGCAACTTCCGCTGCGCTAAGCTGCTGATGGCCCTCCCTACATAGGGAAACCCCTCTTTAAGCAGATTGGAGAACGTCTTTACAGATTTGGCCTCCGCTTGAGCGACATTTACGGCTGCGGCCTCCTCTTGATTGACATTCCCCCCGTTACCTCTGAATCCGAAGGGATTTTTGAGCCAAGCCACGGTCCGCTGAAACAGCGTTCTCTTGGCAGCCTGGGCACCCTGGACTGACGACAACCCGTTACCATCCGATACGGCCTTCCTGCCGGTTTTTTGGGCGTTGTAGGTATCAACATACAATTGGTTGATCCTAAGTTCGATTTGCTTGTTCATCTTCTTTGCCTCTTGCTCCTAGGCCCGAAGATAATCGGCGAGGTTCTGGACGGCGACCGTTTCCGAATCTTCCTCCGCCGCTCCGCCCAGCTGCGTCCGCCAGCTTTCCGCCGCGTTCACGAAGCGCTCCAGCACCGCCATGAACTCGGGCAGATGC
>PKEY01000115.1 GCA_002919265.1 Hyphomicrobiaceae bacterium
GGTAGCTCAGTTGGTAGAGCACGTGACTGAAAATCACGGTGTCGGTGGTTCGATTCCGCCCCTGGGCACCACCTGATCTACATTGTGCCTCCTAGACGCTCTCCTGCGATTTGCTTGCGTTTGCGACGCGGATAGGACTAGGCAACCATCAAAATGTTGGTCCGCTTGAGCGGATGCGCTTGAGTTAAGCATGTGCCTGGGGGCACAGTCCACGGAAGTGCGAGCCAGTATCTGGACACGCGATTCGGGTCTGTGGTTTCTTTCAGACTTTGCACTGAGTTCAAAGCTCGATTGGACCGGTATGCATAGGGCTCTCAAGGGTTTTTGCTTCCTCTAGCATATCTGGGAAATGATCGGCGATTTGCGCGGTCAGGCCTTCCACTAATCTTTTGAGGGTTTGTCCCCCGGGTTCATTTGGATCGGATGCGTCGGCGATCTCGCGAAGTGACAGATAGAGCGCTGACCACGAAATTGCCCGAACTACCATCCTGTCCAACACGTCACGCACTCTGTCAGCTCCGTGTTTGAGGAGCTCGTGAATACGTTTGGGCAGCTTTTCATGAGCAACCTTGTCAAGAATCGAGAGAGGAGCATTGGGCCCATCTAGTCCACAAGATCGCAGTACGCGAGATACTCGATGTGCGGGGACAATGTACAAAAGACCTACTTGCGGTTTGCGACCAGAATGTTCCTCTTCCCATACAACTAGGGAAGCGTATTTCAAGATCTGTTCTGAGCTTGTGGCCGAGTTTATCTTGATTTCAACGCCAATAATGCTGGTCTTGCTTACGAAGAGGCCGTCGTGTTGCGTGATATTCTCAGAGGTTCCCCAACCATAGCGGAACCGCACTTCCCTACCAAGCGATTGGAAAATTCCCTTATCGACAAAGCCGAGAGGCAAAGCGAGGCACCGCTCTATCATCGCGTCCGGCGCTATTGCGAAGGCAATATCAAATACGTGGTTGAGTGTCTCCTCTTGCGTCCGCATCCATTGGTAATGGTCTAGAGCCTTTCGACCGCGTGTGTAGAGGGGGCCATCCGGATTGACCAGCTCCAAGGGCACAGCGACGTATTTATCGTCAATGATGCACTTATTTTTTTGTATTGATCTGAGACCGATATATTTGGGACTCCAATACAATTGATCCAATATGTCCCAATACTTTAGGTTCCAGGTCATCACACAAATTCCTACATGCTCCAAGCATTATGCAACATGAGATGGCAGGTGGGATTGAAGAAAAAATGGTGATAGGTTTCCAATTATTCTCCTATTAGAACTCTTTTATAATGCGATTATACGGTGGGTAATCGCGTACTGGTGAGGTTAGAGCTCTAATATTGCGTTCCGACGAACTGCAAGTTCTTAAAGAACCGCATATGTAACTGCCCCAGTTGTCGCGTCCGGACGGTTCGCGCGCCGTGGCGGTCGCTAGCACGCCTCTGCTAAACTTTCCGTAAAGTTCCCCTTACTTGTGTACTGTGGGGCAGGATGTCAGAGGGCAACTTCGACCACAGCACAACCCGCAGCGTCCGCCGAGATGGAGCTGGTATCGGTCTTGCAAGTCCGTTTCTGTCATCCGTCGCTTCGATACGACCCCCAGGTCCACGACGAAGCACATTACTTGTTGGGGTTACACCCGAAGGTCGCGTAGGTAAGGATTGGCAGCGGCGATCTCTGCGAAGTCTTCAGGCGAGATATCGGCGAATATCAAGGTTTCTGAGCGACCGTCGGCCTCGGCGAGAAGCTGACCGTTCGGCGCCGCAATAGCGGATAGTCCCGCATACGAAAACATTTTATCAGCGCCGCAGTAGTTCACATAGGCCACAAAGATCTGGTTTTCAAAGGCACGCACAGGGATCATCTTGCGTGCGATGAATTCCGGATTGCCATTGACAGGAAGGGCAGTTGGAACGGCGACGAGTTGAGCCCCGGCTTGAGCAAGGCGGCGAATGTTTTCAGGAAATTCAACATCATAGCAGATCAGGAATCCAATTTTGAGGCCACAATACTCGACGAGGCAGGCTACCGGGTCACCAGGTTGGAACAGCCCTCGTTCGAAATCACCGTAGAGATGCGATTTCCTGTAAATGGTGGGCTGATCGCGGCCATTGATGAAGGTGGCACTATTGTAAAGCGCGTTGTCGGCGGCTTCTACGAACCCCACTAACAGAGCAATATTATTTATTCGAGCTATCCGCTCTAATTCTTGAATCATCTCTCCGTCAGCCGGGCAAGCTTACGTACGCAAATTGTCACCAGCGCCATATCCCTGCAAAGCAAGCTCCGGCGTAATTAGCAGCTGTGCTCCGCTGGCGACTGCCTTTTCGGTCGCTGTCCTTATGCGCGCGAGATTAAGGCGCGGATCAACGGATCGCGCCTCCATTTGAAAAGCTGCGATGCGCATTAGCGGTCGCCCGAGTTCATGGCACCGAGAAGCCGCGGCAGGTCGCCGAATCGGGCGATCAGGCCGAAGACGATTGTTGCGATGATGACAAAGAAAATCGAAACCGAAGCCATTGTTGGTGTGTAGCCGTAACGCAGCGCGTTGAAAATTTTGATAGGCAACGTTTCCATCGTGAATCCGACCGTCATGTAGGCAACGATATACTCGTTGAGCGACAGCACGAACGCAAAGGCGTAACCTGAGACCAGATAAGGCAGGATCATGGGCATAACGATTGTGCGAAAAACCGTACGATCATCCGCACCCATTGTCGCTGCTGCTTCGACTAAAGAGCGATCGATCGATGAAAATCCGAGTGAGAGCGTCACTAGCGGAAGCGTTACGAAAAAGACCGCGTGGCTGATAACGGCTGTCCATGGCTGGCCGTAGAAACTGATTGTCGCCCAGAAGCTGAGCATACCAAGCGCAGTGATCACGGGTGGCAGAATGAACGGCGCGACACCCAGCAACCGGAAGAAATTGGCCCAGGGCGCGATACGCCGCCAGAGAAACCACGAAAGCGGTAGCGCTATAAGAACCGCAAGGGCTGCAGAGAAGGTCGCAAGCAACACTGACGTAATCAGGGCACCGCGCCAGCCCGGATCTTCAAAGATTTGTCCGTACCACGCTAAGGAGAAACCGTGGGGTGGAAATGTAAGCGACTGCTTCTCGTTGATCGAGACGCCCGCGACGACCACCAACGGACCGACTAGGAAGAGTGCGACAAGCGCGAACCCAACCTTGCGCAAGATGCCGTCGATCATTCGACCACCTCCCTCCGCCCCCCGATAAGGGCCGTCAGGCCAACCAGGGCCAATGATATCAGTACGAGGAAGACGGCCATTGCCGCGGCGAATGGCATGTTGGACTGGTAGATGGCCTGATCAGTGATCAGTACCGACAGTGTCCAATGTTGTGGCCTGCCGAGGATTTGCGGCAGCAGGTAAGAACCAAGCGCAAAGACGAAGACCAGAATGAACGTGGCCACGATCGTGTTGCGCTGGGCGGGAATGACAATGTTGAAAAAGCCTCGAAGTGGTGAGGCTCCCAGTGTTCGCGCGGCCTCGAGCAGTGACGGGTCGAGGCGGATAAGCGAAGGATAGAGAACCAGAACGGTGTAGGGCAGTGCCTGGTATACCATTCCGGTCAGTACAGCGCCGAAACTAGGCAGAAGGGCTTGTGGCTCTGACATCAAACCGGCAGCAACCAGAAGATTGGTGATCCCGGCAGTGCGCGAAAGAAGTGTCGACCACGCGAAACCAATGATCACCTCTGAAAGCGAGAGTATAGAAAGCAGCGCAATCAGCCATATAACCTGAACGCGGCGCGGGCTTTGTGTCAGGGCATATGTGAAGGGGAACGCGATGGCCACGCAGACGAGAGCAACTATCACAGCAAGCATGAGAGAGAAGCCAAGCACACCACCGAAAAATGGGCTCAAAAAGCGGGCATAATTATCAATCACGAATTCCGGCGTGTAAAATCCTCCTTGCTGACGCTTGAAGAAACTGACCGTGATCATCGTCGAAAATGGGATCACGAAGAACACGATCAGCATAATCGCGGGAAAGATCAACGGGGCATAGTCAGCGAGCTTGTGCGGAGGTTCGGGTTTCATTGCTTGAGCACCACGCAGCTTTCGGCTGGTAATACAATGCCAACGTCAGAACCTTCCTGGATGTCATTCCGCATTTGAGGAGGTACGACTGCAATGATCCTAGTGCCGCCAGCGTCGATGAAAATCTCAATAGTGCCGCCGAGATCCCGGACGAAACTGATCTTGCCAGGGATGGCGTTCGCCCTATCTTTTTCCAGTTGAATGTCCTCGGGGCGGATAGAGATAAGACCTTTGTTCATACCATCCGGCAACGAAAGGTTCGGAATTGGCCGGCCTAGAGCTACAACACGTCCGGCGCTATCTAACTCAACTTCGAGAAGGTTTGTTGAACCAATAAAGCCGGCGACGAAAGCATCGGCGGGTTTGCGGTAGATTTCGATCGGAGGAGCGGCCTGGCGGATGCGGCCATCACCCATGACGACGACCAGGTCAGCCATGGTCATGGCCTCACGCTGGTCATGCGTCACGACAATTGTCGTGACGCCGAGTTTTTGCTGCAGCTGGCGCAATTCCATCTGCATCGCTTCTCGCAGCTTGGCATCGAGCGCAGACAGGGGCTCATCGAGGAGGAAGAGACTAGGTGCATGCGCAAGAGCTCGTGCGATCGCGACGCGTTGACGTTGGCCACCTGACAGCTGCGAGATTGAACGGTGCGCGTATCCCGGAAGTTGGACTAGCGCGAGAAGCTCCTTGACTCGCTCTTGTTGCGTTTTTCTGTCAACACCGCGGATGCGGAGTGGATAGGCAATATTCTCACCGACCGTAAGATGCGGAAAGAGGGCCAGTGATTGAAAGACCATTCCGAAATTGCGTTTGTGCGTGGGTAGGTGCGTGATGTCCTTCCCATCTAGAAAAACAGCTCCTTGGGACGGTTCCTCCAACCCTGCAATCATCCGTAAAAGGGTCGTCTTTCCGCAACCAGAAGGGCCAAGCAAACAAACAAATGTTCCATGCGGAACGGCAAGACCAACATTGTCGACCGCAGTAAAATTTCCGAATCTTTTCGTCAGGCCTTTAAGCTGCAATCCCGACATATGTGAGACGTCTTCGCGGGTGCACATCTTCACTTGGGTGATGCAGAAGCCAGCGCCGTTGCAACTATAGCAAGCGCAGCAATTTCGGCTGACTCCTGCCTGTGCTTGTTCCTTCCGCTCAACCCACAATCATTTCCGTCCACTTCTGATTCAGCCAGTCGGCCTTCGTGGTATAGAGGTCGTAGCGTGGAATGATCGGATCGATCTCCGACGAGACGGCGGCAAATTCCTCGTCCGTCAGATCGAGCAGATCGCGTCTTATCGTGGGCGCTGTGCCGACCTTCCGGGCCAGGAGGGCTTGAACCTCCGGCTGGCACATGAAGTCGATGAAGATGTGGGCCTCTTCCACTTTTTTTGAAGCGCGAGAAAGGACCCAGCTGCCAGAATCCTGGATGCCGCCTTCCTTCGGGAATGTGGAGCGGACTGGGAAACCGTCGGCTGCCGCGAGGCCCGTCACATCGTGATAGTACTGGCCCATTGGGATTTCGCCCGACTTTAGAGCCTGCTCGAACTGGGCTTCATCGCGATACCACAGCCTGACATTCGGTTTCACTTCGGCGAGCTTCTCGAAGGCCTTGAGCTGGCCCTCTTCCGTATCCAGCGCGTCAGTCCCACCCATGAAGGTCTTCGCCGTGACTTCCAACAGGAACGAGTTGGAAACCAGAGCGAGCAGGCCAAGGCGATCCTTATTGGCGGGATCCCAGAGGGCAGCCCAGGATTCCGGCGGCTCCGGATAGACCTTCGTATTCGTCACGAGGGTGATGTACCACGCAACCGCGCCAATGCCTGCGATGCGCCCGTCCGGATATTTCGAGATGAACTGCGGCAGCAATTTATCCATGTTCTTGATTTTGGCAGGATCGAGCGGCGTCCAAAGCTCTGTCCGTTGACCTTTCAGGGTTGCGACCTGGGACATCATCGAAAGGTCTGCAGGGGCCTGCCCGGCACGTGCGGCCTGTTCAAGCTGGACCAACCAAGCCTCGCCAGTGGGTTCGGCCACCGATTCAACCGCTATGCCAGTCGCCTTGGTGAATTCCGGAAAAATGTTTTTGTCGAATGAATCTTTGAAATAACCGCCATAAACGCCGATTTTTATCGACCTTTCCTGAGCGCGCAGTATGGACGGGCAGGCGAGCAACCCGGCACCCGCAATACTCGCAGCCAAAACCGAGCGGCGGCTGACTTTCGTCGTTCGCAGGGGCTTCATGTCCGTTCTCCTCTTTCGGGCAACGCAACTCCCATTTATTCTTGGGCGAAATACTTCAGGGCCAAACTGTTTTCTTTGTAATTGAAGGGCTGAAGACCATCAGGCTCAAGATTTCAAAAAGTACCTGCGCACCCGCGTGGGCCGTGTTGGTTGTGGCATCGTACTGGGGTGCCACCTCGACGACGTCGCCGCCGACAAGGTTGACGCCTTTCAGACCACGCAGGAGCTCCAAGACTTCGCGCGTGGTAAGGCCGCCCACTTCCGGCGTTCCTGTGCCCGGTGCAAAGGCGGGATCGAGGCTATCAATGTCAAAAGAGAGATAGGTCGGCCCGTCTCCGACAACCTCTCTTGCTTTTTCAATGATCGCCGGAACACCCATCGACGATACCTCTTCGGCATGAATAATCGTCATGCCGGCCTCATAAGAGAACTCCCACAAGTATTCGGCTGATCCTCGAATGCCGATCTGAATAGTCCGGGTTGGATCAAGCACGCCGTCAAGGACGGCATTTCGGAATGGGCCGCCATGATGGAACTTGGTCTGGTCGAACGCACCACCGGTGTCGCAATGGGCGTCGATGTGGATCATGCCAACAGGCTGGTCGCGACCGATGGCCTTCAGAATGGGATGTGAGATCGAATGGTCGCCACCGACGGAAAGTGGCACCACTCCGACATCTACAATCTTTCGCACGTGCCGTTCGATATCCTCGTGGCATTGCTCCAATCGATATCGGCTTGCGAACGGAACATCCCCGATATCGGCGACCTGTAAGTCGAATATGGGAGCGCAGTCGAGCACGTGATTATACGGACCGATGCGCTCGATCGCTCGCAACGCGCGCGGGCCAAATCGTGCCCCTGGCCGATTAGTCACGCCGAGGTCCATGGGGACGCCCAGCAAAGCAACCTGAAGATCACCGAAATCTGGGGCGGCGGGATCAATCTGACGGTAGGGGGCAGACAGAAAGGTGGGGACTCCCGAGTAGGGCGCGAGACGGGTGCCCGATTTGGAAAAAATCTTATCGGCCACACGACGGAAGCGTGGATCGAACAGCTCTCCACCATGGCCCTCGCCGTACTTCGCTCTTAGTGCTTCCAGCTTTTCTTTGTCCCAGCCCATCCAGAACCTCTCTTCATCCGATAGGCTTTCAGGCGAGCCTATCGGGGTTATCGGAAATCCTGAAGTCTACGGAATGCTATGGCGAGGCGTTGAAAAGGCAATTGATATTCTTATAAAGAGAGATGTGAGAAAAACTAACAAACGGGACGCCCATTGGCTGGTCGTTTGCCACCTCTCAATCCGCTGCGCGCGTTTGAGGCTGCAGCCCGCCTGGGGTCTTTAACGAGAGCGGCAGCTGAGCTGCACGTCACCCACGGTGCAGTGAGCCATCAAATTCGCGTTCTCGAGACGTGGCTTGGCGTAAAATTGTTTGAAAGAGCAGGGCAGCGGCTCAAGCTGACGGCCCACGGGGCGGAGTTGCTGCCGACGGTTTCTGCGGCATTCGAGGACATCGCCGCGGCGACGGCGCGGATGACGCGACCGACCACCTCTGGCGCCTTGAGTGTCGCGTGCGTCCCGGCACTCCTCTCGCTATGGCTTTTGCCGCGGATCGGTAGCTTCATCGGGCGGTATCCGGAAATCCGGTTGTCTTTCTCCGCATCCAATGATCCGGATAGCATTCACTCTTCTGACGTTGATGTTGCTATTCTTTATGGAGATGGTAGCTGGGCGGACTGTTGGGTCAAACTTTGGACCTCATTGGAATTGTTTCCCGTTGCCAGTCCGACCCTGATTAACAATCGACCAATTCGCTCAATTCGTGATATCGGCGATCATGTCATCTTACATGGTGATGACGGGCGGGAATGGCACACCTGGCTGGCTGCCGCCGATGCGCTCGACCTGAAGCGGGGGCAGCAGCTATTCTTTTCAGATGCCAGATTGGCCATAGAAGCCGCAGTGCATGGATTGGGAATTGCACTTGGCGACACGATAACAGCTGCCAGTCTGCTGGCGAAGGGACAGCTCGTGGCGCCGTTCAATCTTGCGGTGCCTGCAACTGATGCCTTCTACGTTGCCTGCCGAAAAAATGTCCGCGCTACGCCGATTGTGAGCGTATTTGTTGATTGGCTTTTCGCTGAGCTTAAGGAGGATGATGCTCGCGCTGAGCCGCAGCTTACGGCTCAGCGCGCTGTTCGCCGATGAGTGATACCTAACCCTGTCAATGGCCCTGTCCTGGGTTATCGTCAGGCACGTGAGCTGATCTCAATTCGGTACTGATTGAGAGCCGGCTGGAGCCGAGCGTTGCAAGGCGGAAATATCCTCATAGTCCGCAAGCACATTCTCGGTGACATCATAGAAGTCATAGAGTCGGGCCTCATCAGGTGAAACAAAAATGCGATTCGGCAACAGCGGAAAGCTCGTCCCGAAATAGGTATTGAACACAGCGCGGAAGCTGTTCACGGGTGTCGTGTTCTCTCCCAACTGGCTGTAGTCGCCGTTAGGGAAAAAATAGGCACTGATGATGCTTGTCTTGATGCGCTGTTCGCTCGCGGATGCTTCGTTCCAGGGAACACTCCAGTTACGTTCAGGGAAAGGCCCTTCATCAGCCTGAATTATGATGATTGGCAGATTATTGCGCTCAGACTGCAACGCCGCCACAAGTTCTTGGATCAGGCGAGTCGCGTAGGCAACCTGGTCGACGTATCCTTCGCGCTCGCTCCGTTTTTCAGCCTCTTCGCGGGTGAAGCACCTTCCGTCCGGTGCGAAAACGTAAGGACCATGCGGCACAAGAATGTGCGCGAACACGAAAAGCGGCTGATCTTGCTCTCCCAACGCTTTGATCTTTTCGATCTGCGGTCTCACTCGTTGGCATTGGCCGAGATCCCAGTCGAGCTGCTGCGCGAGGCGCGTGGTGGGCAGAATTTGAAGTAGCGGATGCAAGATTGTGTAGCGGAGGTAAAGGTAGTCGAACTCACCTAATCCATGTGGGTGGTTTTCGTCTGCAAGAGGATTTTGGAAGGTGCCCGTCCACCATGAGCCGAACTGGATAAATCGATAACCGCGTTCCTTCAAGAATCTCGCGACCCGATGATCCCTGAGCATCGCCTGAAGCGGACGCCAATCGTTCCCTGGTGCCCGCTCGCTGAGCATGTCGAGGTAATCCATATAGAATGTTGACGCGAGAGACAGCCCAGTGCGGTGATAGTTTGAATTGGCGGCGCGGACGACATGGAAGCCACGCTGCTCGAGGAAATCGATGGTTTCGGTGATATCGACGTCGTAATATCGCGCGAGCGTCTCCGCCGATGCGAAACGATCAAACACGAAGTAATAGATATCTGGGGGACGCGCCGTAACGACAGGCGTCTCTGTTCCTTTCGTGAATTCAGCAATTTCCTCCACAGCCTTATTGGGATCGTAGACGGTCCTAGCCGCGCGATTTCGCCATTCGAAGGCGGCAACATCCCAGGCCGGGGCGGCAACCATCACGGCGGCAGCCGCGGTAAGCGCGAGGTGCAGCGCCCGGATGTGTCGCGCCGGGAGGCGCGCAGCAGCCAACGTGAGAATGCCTATGAGCAGAATTGCGACCGGCACGGACCATACGGTCGCGTAACTGTCGTCGAACCAACGGACAAAGCGAAACAGACCGGCATGGAAAAGGCAGCCTGCAACCCAGATGCTAGCAATGACGGCTGCGCACGCATCGAACCTCCGGCGGATTCCCGCGACGAGGAGAAGGACTGCGAGCGCAAAACCCAGCGAGCCGATCAGCGCCGGCGCCGCACTCGAGAGGAACGTCTGGTGGCGGTTGTGAACGAGCAGTCCAAGAACGGACGCAACCGCGAAGAGAAGAGGGGGGGCGGCCAGCCAGAAAGTGGACGACCATTGCCTTCGGGAGTTTGGTTTCGTTTGGACAACAGGTTCCAGAACCGATCCGTTCGCCATCCAGTCACCTCTCGTCTGTTAGTGGGCGGAGCGCCGGTGCCAGGGTTGCACCAGAGCACTGCTTGGAGGCAGGGATCAGGCACCTATTCATGACACATTTGTGATGAATCTACGGGAGCGATTCTGCAGCCAAATTGGTTACTTAGCTTGGCTGCCAACCACGTGATTCCACGATCTGGAGGATGGTCCTGATGCGAATCAAGCCGCTTGCCCTCGCCACTCCGCTCGTCCTCTCCCTGATGTTTGCGGCCATGTCGACCACGGAGGCGCACGCATATCTAGACGGCGGCTCGGGAAGCATGCTGCTACAACTTCTACTCGGGGGCGTTGCGGGACTAGCCGTTGCGGCCAAGCTCTACTGGTACAAGTTGCTGTCGCTTTTCGGAATAAAGCCGAAGGCTGCAGCCTCTGAGGAGGCTGAGGCAGAACGCGCAACGCAGCGGTGAAGTCAAGGCTGGTCTGCCCAGGAAGCATACCTCCTCGTACGGATCAAGTTACAACGAGCGATGTCCGCAGTGCTATCCCAAGCAGCTGCCACACCCGAGGGTGCGGCTTTTGTTATACAGACCGAGCCGGGCTCCTATCGCGACAGAAACGGCTGCGTTTTCTATCGCGGAAATCGAATATTTCGTGGATTGAGCAAAGCGGCGCTCGAAAATTGGGAAGCGCTTCAGCGCGCGCCGTTTTTCGAAGCCAACCGAAAAAGCGGCAAAATCGTCGACACCTGGTCAGTCGATCCTCAAAAGGAAGGACTGGCTGAGGGATCGTGGGCTGGCATCGTGGAACATGCCCGCATCCCCTTCATCTCCTATCCCTACGAGTGGCCTTTCGGGATGCTGAAGGATGCCGCCCTTTTGCATCTGGACCTCATGTGCCAGGCGTTGGCCTGCGGCATGATTTTGCGAGATTCCTCACCGTATAATATTCAATGGAACGGGGTTCACCCCGTTTTCATCGATATTCCTTCGTTCGCTCCGCTCCGGAAGGGCGAGCCGTGGGTGGGCTACCGCCAATTCTGTGAGTTGTTCCTATACCCGTTGATGCTCCAGGCCTACAAAGGGGCTGACTTCCGGCCATGGCTGCGTGGGCGTATCGATGGCATTCCGGCGGAGGACATGCGCCGGCTCATGTCAGCGCGCGACCTGTTGCGACCAGGTGTGTTGCTTCACGTGGTGGCGCAAAGCGCTCTCCAGCAGCGCTATTCAAGCAAGGGCGTGAATGTCAAAAGTCAGCTCGCTACTGCGGGTTTCGACAAAAGTCTCATCAAGCGTAACGTCAACAAACTGGCCGATCTTGTCGCGAAGCTCGTGCCGCCGCCGATCAAGACCGAATGGTCGGATTACGATCGGACGCACTCCTATGACGAGAAGGAGTTTCAGCGAAAGCTCGAGTTTGTCCGGGCTGCTGCTGCGACCCGGCGTTGGCGATTGGTGTGGGACCTGGGGTGCAATACCGGTACGTTCTCGCGCGTCGCAGCTGAGCATGCGGACTACGTAGTTGCCATGGATGGCGACTGGATGGCTATCGAGCGTTTTTATCAGCACGAGAAGGCCGGCGCGGCGTCGCGAACCATATTGCCTCTCGTTGTTAATCTTGCCGACGCCTCTCCCAATCAGGGCTGGCGCGGCGCAGAACGTAAGGGGCTCGCAGAGAGGGGACGGCCGGAGCTGACGCTCTGCCTGGCGCTCATTCATCACATCGTGATCTCCGCCAATATTCCCTTGGCTGATTTCATTGACTGGCTGGCAAGCCTCGGAACGGCTGTTGTGATCGAGTTCGTCGGGCGGGACGACGAAATGGTCCAAATCCTGTTGGCCAATCGCGACGACCAATACGACGATTATCAACCCGATATTTTCCGGCAATTGCTTGCGGCACGATTTGATATCCGCGCCGAACAAGACCTGAAGAGTGGCAAACGTCGGATTTACTTCGCCGAACCAAAGGCGAAGCTCTAATCGAGTGTTACGCAGCACGAATCGACCTGGCTTGCCAAGCTACGCCAAAATTTTGGGCGCGCCGTCGGCGCCTGACCGTCGACCGCTTTGATCACGCTTCTAGCGCCTAGAAAATAAGCGGCCTGGTGAGCGAACGTTCATCGCAAAAGTGCACGCCGCCGGCTAATCGGCCAAAATGTTCGCCAGTCGTGCAAGATTCGGCTTCTTTTTCTCTCTAGTTTCCGAGGGTTAGTTCGCTCACGCCGGTTGTCGGCGAGTTGTGGCACGCTCCTTGCCAACCCGAAGTGTGCTTATCGGTTTCAGGGAGAGTGCCTTCATGCGAGAACATTTATTTGGCGGCCTGCTCAAGGGAGCGGTCAGTTTGGCCGCGTTAGCGTTCGCCGCTAGCCTTCCGTCACATGCTGAAGACACCATTAAAGTTGGTGTTTTGCATTCTCTATCAGGCACTATGGCCATCAGCGAGACGACCCTTAAGGACGTCATGCTGATGCTTATCGAAGAGCAGAACAAAAAAGGTGGTCTGCTCGGCAAAAAGCTTGAAGCCGTAGTCGTCGACCCCGCATCGAACTGGCCGCTGTTCGCGGAAAAAGCCCGCGAGCTTATTACGCAGCATAAGGTTTCTGCAGTTTTCGGATGCTGGACGAGCGTGTCGCGCAAATCCGTCCTGCCAGTCTTCAAGGAGCTGAATAGCATTCTCTTTTACCCTGTGCAGTATGAGGGTGAAGAGAGCGAGCGCAACGTTTTTTATACGGGAGCTGCGCCCAATCAGCAGGCGATCCCTGCCGTAGATTATCTGATGAGCGAGGAGGGCGGCAAAGTTGAACGCTGGGTGCTAGCGGGCACCGACTACGTCTATCCGCGCACGACGAACAAAATTCTTGAGGCCTACCTTCTCTCCAAAGGCGTCAAGAAGGAAGACATCATGATCAACTATACGCCATTCGGTCATTCCGACTGGCAGAGCATCGTGGCAGAGATAAAGAAATTCGGCTCGGCGGGTAAGAAGACCGCTGTTGTCTCGACCATCAATGGCGATGCCAACGTTCCTTTTTATAAGGAGTTGGCGAACCAGGGCATAAAGGCGACAGATATTCCTGTCGTAGCCTTCTCGGTCGGTGAAGAGGAGTTGGCCGGGATCGACACGAAGGATTTGGTCGGCCATCTCGCCGCCTGGAATTACTTCCAGTCGGTCGACAGTCCCGCCAACCGTGAATTCATCGAGAAGTGGAAGGCTTTCACGAAGGATCCGAAGCGGGTCACCAACGATCCGATGGAGGCTCACTACATCGGCTTCAACATGTGGGTGAGGGCCGTCGAAAAGGTCGGCACGACTGATCCGGATAAGGTCATCGACGCCCTGCCTGGCATCGAGGTGCCGAACCTATCGGGTGGAATGGCGAAAATGCTGCCGAACCATCACATTACCAAGCCTGTGATGATCGGCGAAATTCGCGAGGATGGTCAGTTCGACATCGTCTGGCAGACGGACGATCTCGTGCCGGGTGATGCGTGGTCCGACTATCTCGAGGGCTCGAAGGACCTGGAGGCCGATTGGGTCGAAAAGAAGTGCGGAAACTATAATAAGAAAACCGGACAGTGCGGCGGCGTCTGAACCGAGCCGAGAAAGAAAATCGACACAATGGTGCGGCGATCTCGCCGCACCGCCTCAAGCAGCACCATTAGCCCGGAACTCCCGTGAGAAGATTAAGCTGCTACGTCACGATGGCCTTGGTCGTCATGGTCCTGGCTCTAACCTCAATCCGGGGCACCAACATTGCTTACGCCGATGAAGGCGATCTCGAAACAGCATTGAGGCTTCTCGCCACCAAGAATTTCAACGACACGATTACAGCCATCGATCACATCGTCAGCTCCGGCGCACCTCACGCGATTGAGATCATAGATGCTTTGGGCGATCGCCGCCTGTTCGTGTCCGAAACTGACAAGTCCATTCTTTACCGCGATGTCGCGGGCACATTTCGGGATGCGCGCACAAGCGAGGTTGTCGCGAATCCTCCGGCAGAATTAGCCGCTATTCGCATAAACAATCGTGTGCGCTCCGCGGTCGCGGCTGCGAGAGGAGCCCTTAGTCTCTTTGATCTTGATTCCCAACGACGCAGCGAAGCTGCACGTGCCGTATTTGCGGCGCGCGATCCGGCGCTCCTATCGGCCGTCGAAAGTGCGCTGGAGCGCGAAAAGGAACCAGACGTTGCCGAAATCCTGAAACTCGCGCGCGCCGCAATCATCGTTGCCAAGTCGGATGCGCCAGACAATGAACGCATTGAGGCAATAGAAATATTGAGGGCTTACAGAGGCCGTGACGCGCTTGCTATTCTCGGAAGCCTTCCCTCGGATACATCTGAACCAATTCGGCATGCAGCCGCTGCTGCGCTGTCCTCAATTGAAAACCGGCTAGCGCTGTGGAGAGCTCTGGAAAACACTTGGTATGGCGTGTCCCTTGGCTCTGTCTTGCTGTTGGCCGCCATCGGCCTTGCTATCACCTTCGGCGTCATGGGCGTCATCAACATGGCCCACGGCGAGATGGTGATGCTGGGGGCCTACACGACATACGTCGTTCAGGAGATCATCCGAACAAGTGCTCCGGGCCTATTCGATTATTCCTTGGCATTCGCCATTCCCCTGGCCTTCCTCGTGGCTGGGAGCGTAGGAATCGGAATTGAACGCGGCGTCATTCGGTTACTCTACGGGCGGCCGCTTGAAACACTGCTCGCAACCTGGGGCATCAGCCTCATCCTTCAGCAGGCTGTGCGCACCATCTTCGGTCCGACCAATCGCGAGGTCGGAACGCCCAGCTTCATGACGGGAACGTTCCAGGTTGGCGAGCTCGCGATCACGTGGAACCGGCTCTACATCGTCGTTTTCGCGACCATTATCTTCATTTGCCTTCTTTTGCTCCTTCGGTTCACGACCTTCGGCCTGCAAATCCGCGCTGTCACGCAAAACCGGCGAATGGCTGGCTCAATGGGAATTCCGACAAATCAAATCGACGCCCTGACATTCGGGCTCGGATCTGGCGTCGCTGGTCTCGCAGGCGTAGCGCTTTCGCAGATCGACAACGTCAGTCCGAACCTCGGTCAGAGCTATATCATCGACAGCTTCCTTGTCGTCGTTTTCGGTGGCGTCGGGAACTTGTGGGGAACCCTCGTCGGCGCGCTCTCCTTGGGCGTAGCCAACAAGTTCCTCGAGCCCTATGCAGGCGCCGTTCTCGGCAAGATCCTGCTGCTTGTTCTGATCATCCTGTTCATCCAGAAGCGGCCGCGCGGACTTTTCGCGCTCAAAGGAAGGGCGGTGGAAGCATGATTATGCGCGCTCTGCTGTCCGGTGATGCCTACGCCAAGTGGTTCGTCGGCATTCTGCTTGCAACGGCCGTTTTAGTGCCCGCCTTGAGCCTTCTCACTCCCCCGACGTCTCCTTTTCATATCCCTGCATCGACGCTGTCGCTTTACGGGAAATATCTCTGTTACGCGCTGCTTGCGCTGTCGCTCGATCTTGTTTGGGGGTACTGCGGTATTCTCTCTCTCGGTCACGGCGCGTTCTTCGCCCTCGGCGGCTATGCGATGGGCATGTATCTGATGCGGCAGATTGGAACGCGCGGCGTCTACGCGCACCCTGTGCTTCCGGATTTCATGGTTTTCCTGAATTGGAGCGAGTTGCCATGGTTCTGGTACGGTTTCGATCGCGCCTGGTTTGCCTTTCTCATGGTTCTGCTGGTGCCCGGTGTTCTAGCCTTCGTGTTCGGATGGTTCGCATTCCGCAGCCGCGTAACGGGCGTCTACCTGTCGATCATCACGCAGGCCATGACGTATGCGTTGATGCTCGCCTTCTTCCGGAACGAAATGGGTTTCGGCGGCAACAACGGCCTCACCGATTTCAAGGATATCCTGGGCTTTCCGGTTCAAGCAGAGGGGACAAGGGCAGCTCTCTTTTCAGCATCCGCGCTGGCGCTTCTCCTCGGCTTCCTCGTCGCAAAGGGGATCGTCGCATCAAGGCTCGGAAAGGTGCTCGTCTCGATACGAGACGCGGAAAGCCGCACGCGATTTCTCGGCTACAGGGTCGAAAATTATAAAACATTCGTGTTCACGGTTTCCGCAGTGATGGCCGGAGTCGCGGGAGCGCTCTACGTTCCGCAAGTGGGAATCATCAATCCCAGCGAGTTCGCGCCCGCAAACTCCATTGAGGTGGTCATCTGGACGGCCGTCGGTGGGCGAGGAACCCTCGTGGGTGCGGCAGTTGGTGCGGTTCTCGTCAATTACGCCAAGACGATTTTCACGACGGGGACCCTCGCGCCATATTGGCTGTTCGTCCTCGGTGGCCTCTTCATATTCGTCACGATATTCCTGCCGAGAGGCATCGTGGGGACATTGCAGGATTTTTTCGCAAGGCGGCGGGCTGTTTCGAACGCCGCGGTCCAGGCAAATGGACCTGTGCCTCAGCCAGCGGAGTGAGCCTATGAACGCTTTCACAAGCGTTGCAGCGCGGCAGATGCTGACGCCCAGCCTTCTTTATCTGGACGCCGTTACCGTCAGCTTCGACGGCTTCAAAGCCCTGAATAATCTTTCCCTGCAAATCGAGCCCGGCGAAATGCGCGCCATCATCGGTCCGAATGGTGCGGGGAAGACCACGATGATGGACGTGATCACCGGAAAGACCAGACCGGAATCAGGTGTGGTTCTATTCGATCACGGCATCGACCTGACGCGGCTCGACGAGGCGGAGATTGCCAATTTGGGAATCGGCCGGAAATTTCAGAAGCCCACAGTATTCGAGCATCACACCGTAAACGATAACATCCTCCTGGCGTTGAAGGGCGATCGGCGTGTGCGAGGCACATTGCGGTGGGGCGCGTCGCGTGAGGAGGCGGAACGAATCGAGGAAAATCTGGCGACTATCGGTCTCAGCGATCAGCGTGATCGGATTGCGGGAAGCCTGAGCCACGGGCAAAAGCAGTGGCT
>PKEY01000049.1 GCA_002919265.1 Hyphomicrobiaceae bacterium
TCGGCCGGAGTAGCGGTGCGCCTGGCCTCCTCAACCAGCGTCGCGAATTGGTCCTGGGCGTCTGCTATAGCGATTGTCTTCAAGGCTTCCTGGTAAATTGGATCATCTGCACCTGCGACGAGTGCACCACGCTTTTCGTCTAGCGCTCGAAGCTCCGATTGCCGTGCATCGACCTCTTCATCAGCTGCGGCGAACTTCTTTCTGGCTTCTTCGACAGCTCGCGAGAGAGCCTCTTCCCCGGCCTCAACGAGAGCCCTGCGCTCGATCTCCTGCAGATTTCTGCGGCGTTCATCTACCATCTCTCGCTGCAACTTCGCGTGCTCTTTCAGCCGCTCCGGGATCTCGATAAGCATCGCGTAGTTGAGCCGGGCCTCGTGGTAGCCAATGTAATTTGCGGCCATGCGATCCATGAATCGCGCGAAACTGCCGGCCTGATAACGCGGGGTGGCGTAACCTATACGCCAGAGGTAGGCAAACAACGGATCTTCGTCGTAAGGCTTTCGTTTGTCCGTAAGTTCGGCTTCGGATTGAGCAGCTTTCGCCTCTGCCGCACCAGCCACGCTTTCGGCGGCCTCCAGCGCCTCACGGGCCTGCCTCCATTCCGGATTGGCCTTGATCTCGTCTGCGACTCGAGCCCGCAACTCGTCCAGTCGATTAATGGCGTTCTCGAGTTCAGCGGCCGCCGTACTGCGATCAGCCTCGGCTTTTTCGAGTGCGGCAAGGAGCTTCTGTTTTTGCTCCGCTAGCTCTTCAAGCCGATGGCGTCTCGACTCCAGAAGCTGAGAGGCTCGCCTTTCACCGGCGTCGAGATTTTCGACCAGTCGGTTCGCAGCGATTTCATCGAGTTTAACGCGTGCCAATTCCCGAAAAGCAGCGTTCCGCTCCTTTCGCAAGCGCTCAGCTTCTGCGGTGGCGGAGGCAAGCGCGCTATCGAGCTCCGTCTCCTGACGGTGCAGATTCATGATCGCATTCTCGATACGCTCGAATGCCTGCCGTCCCGTCCACATGGTCCGAGCTGCTCGCTCTCAATTACCAGTTGGTGATAGTTCCGCCCTCGAAGGGCATGCGATAGTCCACCTCGAGTTTGCCCCGTGCTTTTACCCCGAAAACGTTTTGCTGAATGATCCCGTCAGCCCGCTTGTCCTGCGCGACTGCCTCGTACGTTTCTTGCGGTACACGGACGCCGAACCGCGAGACGTTTTTGGTCTCGCCGGTCACCTCGTCGCGAATTGGCAGAGTGATTTTTCTTCCGTCCGGCGTTATGGGCTCCACAATCAGGTAGTAGCTCCGCTGCGTCCAGAGCCCTGGCGGACGCCGCCAAAAACCGGTCACCTCGCCCGGTTCAGACACAATTCGCAGCGTGTATTCGGTGCTGAGCGCCTCCCGGAGATTAACCAGCTCGCTATTGATGCGACGCATCGCCGAAAGATCGCGGTCGCGGATTGCTCGCTCGCCATCAGCCAGCAGAGCATCTGCTCTTCGTTTCGCCGCATCCTCGGTAGCGAGTGCCATTACGTCGGAATGCGCCAGCCGAATGGAGTTGGGCAGCGTTTCCGTGGCCTCAATCAGAGCCTGCCTGCGAGCCTCCTGCGCCGGACGTATTAGGGCGAAATAGGTGAGCCCCACTACCGCGAGAATAATGAGGCCCCACTTCAAAAAGCGGCGACCGAGTGCCGATCGCTTGACCCAAATCCCAAGGACCGTGCGTTTCCAGGATGAAGGTGGCGGCTTGTAGACGAACCGTTGTTCGCGAAGGGCCTTGACGCCCTCCTGCAGCACCCGATCGGGCACTTCTATGCCCTGCTCGCGATAGATGTCTCGGAGCCGCTCAATCAGCTGGGCTTCTCGCCCCTCTTCGTCCAGCTCGCGGCGCACAAGGTCCTCGCGATGGCGCAGTGTGTCCACCACGTCCATCGCCATCATCAATTCATCCAGCGTATGCGGCTTGGGCTCTACCGCAGTCGCTTCCAAGGCGCGCCCCTATAAGCCAATCGAATTAGTTAAGTGGCGGAAGGGTATCCGCTTGCGCAGCCAGCCGCGCGATACGCCGCTTGCCTTCCTCGACAGCATCCCGAATTTCTTTCGAGTTCTGCGATGCGAGCTGGCGCATTTCGGCAATGATCTCGCCCGATCGGACCTGGAAATTGACCACGCTGTCGACAAGCTGCCGAACGGCGTCGGCGCGGATCGTTGGGCCGTAACCAGCCCGAACCGCCTCCTCCTGAACCTTGTCTCCGATCTTTGCCAAATCTTCCAAGCTCTTGGACATGCCCTCTTTCATGGCATCGAGGGTCTTGGTGGATTCGTGCAGGCCGAAAACGCCGGTGAAAGACGCTTTCAGGGCCGTTAACACGCTGTCATTCGTCGAAAAGAACGTAACAGCTTGGGCGTATACGCGCTCCTTCGCCGAGGTAGTCTGCATCAGACGAGCCATGATGACTTCGGACGTGTTGTAGGAGATCGTCAAATTGTCCGCGAGGTCCTTGGCGATCTGGTAGCGCTTCTCCTCGTCCTGAAGCCGCCGCAACTGCTCGTCTCGCTCCAGCTCCAGCTTGGCACGCTCAGCAGGCTCCGAACCGCTGTATGCGGCCACCTTCGCCGATGCTTCATCGAGCCGCTTCCGAGCCGCATCGAGTTTGTCCTCGGCCTTCTTGAGGACCTCGAGAGCCATGACTTCCGCCTGCTTCAGGGCCCCCCGGAAATCGCGATATGCATCGAGGATTTTGGTCTCCCGCTCGATCTGGTTGCGAGTCTCCTTGGTGACCGACAGATAGATCTGGCGGATCTTATCAAAGCGATCCGCAATATCTCCGCGGGCAATCTTCATCCAGATATTGCTGCCCCGCTCCAGCCAGTCGAGCTTGCCATCGCTGACCTGATCGACCAGCCGTTTCGCGTCGTCACGGATCGAATTAAAACCATCTGTAATTTGTTGATATCGTTTGCCAATCTCCATCTGGGCCGTCTGCTCGCGGACAACTTCATTGAAAACCTCGGCTTGGCCGAGGGTGCGGGCGATCAACGCGATCTTTTCCTGATCCAGGTCAGAGATCTTTTCGAGCAAACTGTTGATCGGCGCCGGCTCAACTTTGGCCGGCATAACCCCCAGCTCGCGCAATTGGCTGGTGGCTTTGTCGAGATATTGCATTGGGGTCATCGCCGCGACGTCTGACATGGGGGGCGCCCTCATTCGATTGTTTCGCCAAGGCCCGCTATACGTGCTCATATCGGAAGCAAGTCCGTGGCTTTCAATTGCTCAGCCGGCCGGGAGTTCCAGGCAAACGCTTGCCAACATTAACCAGCCTTAAGGCGCAGCACGCTCGAAGTCTGCGATGAGTTAAACCGGACTGCTCGGTGCCCGACTTCGGCCTTCGAGACTTCGCCAGCCGCAATAAGCGCATTGATGCAGCGCGAGAGAGATTGTGCCCCGATGCCTGATGGCACGGCAACTGCCACTACAATTGGGGCAAGGTTGGCAAAGATACTGGTCATGGCGTTCGCTCCATCTCGGTTGGTGTTCTGACTATGGAGCACGCGAATTGGTGACGATGTTCCGCGAAGAACGGAACAGCAGTTCAAATGCGAGATGACGACTGTCGCAGACGAGTTCCAAAATTTCCTGTCAACAACACGAAGACTTGATCAGAACACCGCGAATAATGCGGCAAGATCAATAGCGCTACTTAAATGTTTTCTCCTCTTGCCCAGTGAGGCTCGTGCCATGGGCGCAATCATACTAAAATGTCCAACAACGGGACTCGAGTATGCCAGTTCCCTGGAGATGGATGAATTGAGCTTTGTTCGGTCCCTGGATTTGAAAGTAAGTTCCCGGTGCCCCAAGTGTGGTGGCGAGCATGTTTTCACACTGAGAGATGCGCGCCTCAATTCCAACCATCTTGCCGGTGTTTCGTCATCCCCAAATAAGGACAATCAATCAAAATCTTGATCCGATCCCCTAGCCCGACAGCTGAGCGCGAACGGTTGCGATCATCACTTCCTCGCAACACGCGGGAGATTTCGGCGCTGATGCGCTTGCGACGCGCTGACATGTGGCGGTGAAACCACGTATACAGGGAACGCCCGCCGCTTGAACGGATCCCATGCGCAATCGACCGACGCTATTAGGACGCCTCATCCTGCTTCTTATCGTACTTGCAGGATTGGGGTTCGCATTCCGACAGGGCCTTATCCCCGCGCGATACAGCCCGCTGCCGGCGCTCGATTTGGCGAACCCGTTGCCAATCATCGTCGATTGGCAGCTGGCCGAATTGAAATACGACCGCGAGCTGTGCTCTCGGGTGCTGGTACCCCCACATATCGAGGCAGTTCAGGCTCGTGACAAACCATTGCGCAACGGGTGCGGCTGGATCAATAACGTGCGCGTGTCTTCGGTTGGTGGCGCCCGATTGCACGTGGACACCGTGTCCTGCCAAACGGCGGCAGCGCTGGCGCTTTGGATGATCCATGAGGTGCAGCCTCTCGCCATGTCGCTGTTCGGACAGCGCGTCACATCGCTGGAGCACATGGGCACCTATTCCTGCCGGAACATTGTCGGCAACCCCTTCTGGAAGGACAGGCGCAGCGAGCATGCGACCGCCAATGCGATCGATATTTCGGCATTCACGCTGGAGAACGGCCAGAAGATTTCGGTCCTGCGGCACTGGTCACGGCCCAGCCCTGAAAGCGAATTTCTGAAGGCCGCTCACCGAGCGGCCTGCCGGTATTTTCGCGTGGCGCTCGGCCCTGAGTTCAATCGTGCCCATCGAGACCATTTCCATTTCGACCGCGGAATCCTCTCCACTTGCCGGTGAACGGTCCCAATAAAAGAAGCCGCTGAAACGCGGCTTCTTCTCTGAAATTTCTTTTTGCAGTTCGCGTGAAAGTGCCTTGCAAGCGTGGCACTTTCACCGATGCATCAGGCCTGGCGCCTGTTCTGGCGATTGGCGATCAGATCTTCGACCACAGACGGATCCGCAAGGGTCGAGGTATCGCCAAGGTTCGAGAAATCGTCCTCGGCGATCTTCCGCAGGATACGCCGCATAATCTTGCCCGAACGTGTCTTCGGCAGACCAGGTGCAAACTGGATGAGATCCGGCGCCGCAATCGGACCGATCTCTTTACGCACATGAGCGACGAGCTCTTTCTTCAACTCTTCGCTGGGCGTCTCGCCAGCCTTCAAGGTCACGTAGCAGTAGATGCCTTGGCCTTTGATGTCGTGAGGATAGCCAACGACGGCCGCTTCCGCGACTTTCGGATGAGAAACCAGCGCGCTCTCGATCTCGGCCGTACCCATACGGTGACCGGAGACGTTGAGGACGTCGTCCACGCGGCCCGTGATCCAGTAGTAACCGTCCTCGTCCCGGCGGCAGCCGTCACCCGTGAAGTACATGCCCGGGTAGGTCGAGAAGTAAGTCTGAACGAACCGGTCATGATCGCGGAACACGGTGCGCATCTGCCCCGGCCAGCTGTCGAGGAGGACCAGGTTGCCAGTCCCGGGACCTTCGATGAGCTCTCCCTTGTCGTTGACGATCCCCGGCTTGATGCCGAAGAGCGGCAGCGTGGCCGAACCTGGTTTTAGCTTGGTTGCGCCGGGTAGCGGAGAAATGAGGATGCCGCCGGTTTCGGTCTGCCACCATGTATCCACGACGGGGCAGCGGCCCTCGCCGACAACGCGGTGGTACCACTCCCACGCCTCCGGATTGATCGGTTCGCCGACGGTTCCCAGCAACCGCAGCGACGAGCGATCGGTGCGCTTCACGTAGTCGTCGCCGGCACCCATCAAGGCGCGAATGGCAGTCGGCGCAGTGTAGAAGATATTCACGTCCCACTTGTCGACTACGTGCCAGAAGCGCGACGGCGTCGGATAGTTCGGCACGCCTTCGAACATCAGCGTCGTCGCGCCATTCGCAAGCGGACCGTAGACGATGTAGCTGTGCCCCGTCACCCAGCCGACGTCGGCTGTGCACCAGTAAATGTCGCCGTCGTGGTAATCGAAGACGTACTGGTGGGTCAGGGATACGTAAACGAGATAACCACCCGAAGTATGGAGCACACCCTTCGGCTTACCCGTTGAACCGGACGTGTAGAGGATGAAAAGCGGATCCTCGGCGTTCATTTCCTCGCACGGGCAATCCGCGCTGACTTTCACCAGCTCTTCGTGCAGCCAGATATCGCGCTCCGGATTCCAGGGCACATCAGCGCCGGTGCGACGGACGACGAGAACCTTCTCGCCGCCCTTGGTCTTCGTCAGAGCCTCGTCGGTATTCTTCTTGAGCGGCACGGTGCGACCACCGCGCAAACCTTCATCGGCCGTGATGATGAATTTGGAATCCGCGTCGAGAATACGGCCAGCCAAGCTGTCCGGTGAGAAACCACCAAACACGACCGAATGGATGGCACCGATTCGAGCGCACGCCAGCATTGCGTACGCGGCCTCCGGGATCATCGGCAGATAGATCGTGACCCGATCGCCCTTTTTGACGCCGTTCGCTTTCAGGACATTGGCGAACTTGCAAACGCGCTCGTGCAGCTGGCGGTAAGTGATCTTCTCATCGACCGTGGGATCATCGCCCTCCCAGATGATCGCCACCTGGTCGCCACGCTTCTCGAGGTGCCGGTCGACGCAGTTGTAGCAGACGTTGAGGGTGCCGTCCTCGTACCACTTGATTGAAACTTCCCCGGGGCCATAGGTCGTGTTCTTGACCTTCGTATAAGGCTTAATCCAATCAATGCGCCGACCCATTTCGCCCCAGAATCCCTCCGGGTCGGAGATCGAGCGCTGGTACATTTCTTGATATTTGACCGTGTCGATCCAGGCTCGGCTCGCCCATTCAGCAGGCACGGCGTAGACTTTCTCCGACATCGGCATACCTCCCAGAATGCGTGAATAAAATTTGAGCACATTATGTCGGCCCGGCAGGTGGCCGGCAATCGCCTCATTGGTCGAATGGGTTAGCCATACTGCCCCGGCAGTTTGCGATCAGCCCCCCAACCAGCCGATAACGGCCCCCTGAATCACCAATACGCCAAGCCAATGCCCGCCGTCGACCAGCGTTGCGACGCGGCTGACGCCTTGAACCATGTTGGTGACCACGAGGGAGGTGGCAACGAAACCGCCCCAGACAAACAAGGCTGAAATCACGCCGGTGCGAACGCTCACATCACCCAGCCTGTCCAGCGCCGCTGCAAGCACGTACGCCATAATGAACAGCGCCACGAAGGCAATGATGAACGGGACTGCATTGACGTGGAGGCGGGGCCGACGGTGCTCGGTTTCCGCTTCAGTGGCGTCTGCCAGCGAGCCCCGAGAAAATGCGGTGTACCAAAGTCCACCAAACAGGAAACTCGCGGTTGCTGCCAGCAGCACGCCGCCGAAGTTGACCCCGCCAAAAATCATGCTGCCTCCACGATGTCGTGTCGCAGGCTGCTGGAATGGGCCGGCGGCGCCGCTAGACGCCATACCGCTGTTCGCTTCAGCTCCGAATCTTCCAGCTCGCGCGTCACAGGCACTTCATAGAAAGTCACCTGCGCGAAACGTTCCACGGGAAAATAGCTGCGGCGGGGGTCGCCAACCAGCACATCGCTGCCGCGCAGATCAGCGGTTTCGATGAGCTCCAGGACGCGCTGCGCAAGGTCTCGTTCGTAGAAGAGATCGCCCACGAGCAGCACGTCTGTATCCGGTAAGGGCTCCTCAAAGACGTTCTGGGAGGACACTCCGATCGTAACTCCGTTCGTCGACGCATTGAGCTCGATTGCAGCATGGGCAAGCGGATCAATGTCGATGGCGAGCACAGAACGTGCACCGGCCTTCGCAGCAGCAATGGCTGCGAGCCCACTTCCTGCGCCAAGGTCAATGACAGATTTGCCGGAAACCAAATCCGGGTGATCGAGCACGTACCGTGCAAGCGCTTGGCCGCCCGCCCAGGCAAACGCCCAGTAGGGAGGAGGCACATTCATCTCCCCAAGCTCTTCTTCGGTTTTGCGCCAGATGGGCAGTGACTCGGTGGCTAGGTGCAAAATGATTTCCGGCGTCAGCGGTGGCGAAAGCAGCTCGGTATTACCGCGAATGAAAGCGACAGCTTCGCTTTTGTTCATGTCCCTTCCACCGTTCCTCAGAAGAGAGACACCCGTCGTGGCCACATTCGCCGCGACCGCGCGAAGTGCCGAACGCTTCACGCCGCTTTCCGCCCCTTGCTCCTGAGCTTCTTCGGATCGAGGCCGCCCATCCGGCAAACGATCTCCCACTCCTCGTCGGTCACCGGCTGCACGGAAAGCCTCATGGATGTAACCAGCGACATCTTGGAAAGCTCGGGCGTAGCCTTGACCTCTGCAAGCGTAACGGGCCGGGGCATATCTGCGACTGCCTTCACGTCGACGCATTCCCAGGTGCCGGTTGCGTCCGTGGGGTCGGGGTGTGCTTCGGCAATCACCTCTACGATTCCGACGATCTCCTTGCCCTGGTTGGAATGGTAAAAGAAGCCGAGATCGCCGACCTTCATCGCCCGCATGTTGTTGCGGGCCTGGAAGTTGCGAACGCCATCCCAGGGTTCGCCTTTTTCACCGCGCGCCTTCAGGTCTTCCCACGAAAACACATCGGGCTCGGACTTGAAGAGCCAGTGGCTGACACGCGCTTCAGTGGTCGTGTTTTTGGTGCGTGACGTCTTGGGCATGGGGAGACTGCGCCTTCGCTATCCATTGTTCATCGAAGGCTACCCCAATAACCCCGCCTGGCAAGCCCCAACGGCTGCGCCCAGGCCAACCTGGGGGCCCGTCGCTTAGTCTTCTGCCTTAAGCGGGCGCTGCATCAATCGAGCGATCGCGTCTGAGATAGTCAACCGGCCTTCGATGATGTCGAGCACGGCAGACGACACCGGCACCTCAATCCCATGCTGGGCGGCAATCCTGACGACAGCGGAGGCTGTGTAAACACCCTCGCTCACGCCCCGAGCCGCCTCCTGAGCGCGGGCAACATTCTGGCCCTCAGCCAAGGCTGCCCCGAACCGGAAATTGCGCGACTGCATGCTGGAGCACGTGAGCACGAGATCGCCCAGGCCCGAAAGGCCGGTCAGCGTCTCGCGGCGCGCGCCCAACGCGGCACCGAACCGGCTCAGCTCCGCAAAGGCCCTCGCGATGAGGGCAGCGCGTGCACTTTCTCCCAAGCCGCAACCGCTAACGATCCCACAGGCGATGGCCAAGACGTTCTTTACCGCGCCGCCGACCTGCACCCCCACGAGATCATCGGAGATGTACGGCCGAAAGGTCGGTAGGCTCAGGGCTTCGGCTATTGGGCGCGCGATTTCGAGAGACTTCGCAGCAAGGGTTACTGCTGTCGGCAGCTCGCGTGCCACGTCGGCAGCGAAACTCGGCCCCGAAAGCACCAACGGCTGGAGGTCGGGGCAAGTCTCACAGAGCACCTCCGCCATAAAGCGGGAAGTGGTTTGCTCGATCCCCTTCGCCGTGATGACCGCCGGAGTGTCCGGGCGGAGGTGGGCTCTGAACGCTGCCATCACGGCCCGCATCACCTGGGCAGGCGTGGCAATGAGCACGAAGTCTGAGCTGTTAAGGTCCGCGGGCTCGGAGGTCGCCCTGACATTCGCCGGCAGGACTATCCCTGGCAGGCGCGCCTTGTTCTCGCGCGTCGCATTGATCTCCTCGGCGACACCAGGCTGCCGAACCCAAAGCGTCACCGGATGACCGGCGCGGGCCGCGACGATTGCGAGAGCCGTGCCCCACGAGCCGCCCCCGATGACGCCGACTTGCCTGCTCCTTGCGTTCATGCCTTCGCTCCGAGCCGCCCAGCCCCAAGTATCGGCTCGGCGGACTGGTCGAGGGGCCAGCGGGCCCGCGCGGGGACGTCCAACGAGTCAGTACGTCCGCGTACAAGATGTTCCGCCCCCGCCCAGGCCACCATGGCGGCATTGTCCCCACATAGCGCGATCGGCGGCGCATGGAGGGCAAACCCGCGCCCTTCAGCCAGATTTGCCAAGGCTTCTCGCAGTCGCTGATTGGCCGCGACACCGCCAGCAATCACAAGGTGCTTCGCATCGCCGAGCTCAGCGCCGGCCAACTGCATCGCTCGAGCACAGCGGTCGACGACGACATCGGTCACAGCCGCTTCGAAGCTGGCGCAGAGGTCGCGAATGTCCGCTTCGTGCAGCGGCACGAGTTGTAGAGCCTGTCGACGCACGGCAGTCTTGAGACCGGCAAACGAGAAGTGTGGCTCGTCGCGATCAACCATCGGACGAGGAAAGGCGAAGCGCTGTGGATTCCCGCCGCGCGCCATCCGCTCGACCGCCGGGCCGCCTGGAAAACCCAAGCCGAGCAACTTGGCCGTTTTGTCGAACGCCTCACCGAGTGCATCGTCAATGGTCGTGCCAAGGCGCGTATAGCGACCGACATCATGGACGAGCAAAAGCTGCGTATGGCCGCCTGAAACAAGCAGGAGCAGATAGGGTGGTGTCAGCCCCTCCGTGAGCCCAACAGTCAGCGCGTGGGCCTCCAGGTGATTGACCGCGATCAATGGCTTTTCGCAAGCCAATGCGAGAGCTTTGGCGGTCGTCAGTCCAACCATCAACCCGCCGATGAGACCCGGCCCGGCAGTTACTGCGATGCCGTCTAGATCCGGCAAATCAGCGGCTGCCTGTGCCAGAGCCTCCCCGACGATGTCATCAAGACATTCCACATGGGCGCGCGCCGCAATCTCTGGAACCACGCCCTCGAATTGCCTGTGCTGCTCCCATTGCGACCGCACGACATTGGAGAGCAGCCGCCCCTGCCCAGGGCCTTCACGCAGGACCACCGCAGCCGCGGTCTCATCGCAGCTGGTTTCGATGCCGAGCACCAGAACTCCGGCGCGGCCTTTCGCGGGTTGCGGGTTCATGCGGCGTTGTGATCCATATCGCGCAGCTTATGGTCAGGACGTGACCCGTTGAAATCAAAGGCTCACTCTCGTTGGCTGGGCCTAGCATCCGGAGATTGGCGCGTGCAAGCTGGCAAGATCAGGATAGGTAGCCGCGGATCGCCGCTGGCACTCGCCCAGGCCAATGAGGTAAAGCAACGGCTGATTGCCGCGCACGGCCTCGATGATGCTGCCGTCGAGATACTGACCTTCAAGACGACGGGGGACCGCATTCAGGACCGTTCGCTCGCGGAAGCCGGCGGGAAGGGACTTTTTACGAAGGAGATCGAGGAAGCGCTGCTGGCTGGCCAGATCGATCTCGCCGTCCATTCCATGAAGGACATGCCGACGGAATTGCCAGACGGCCTTGTCATCGCGGCCATGCTGCCGCGGGAAGACGTGCGGGACGCTTTCATGAGCGTGCGCTATGGCTCGATCGAAGAACTGCCTTCCGGCGCTGTCGTTGGCAGCTCCTCCCTGCGCCGCCAGGCCCAGGTTCGGCGCCTTCGGCCCGATCTAAAGGTGATCGAGTTCCGGGGCAACGTGGAGACACGGCTCCGCAAGCTGGAGCAGGGCGTGGCGGATGCCACCTTTCTTGCCTGCGCCGGCCTGAAACGGCTTGGCCGAGCCGATCGCATCACCAGGATCATGTCGGCGGAGGAGATGCTTCCGGCGGTGGCCCAGGGTGCCATCGGCGTGGAAATCCGCCGCGACGATGCCGCGACGACCCAACTTGTAACGGCCATCAACCACGAGCCAACATTCATCTGCGTGGCGACGGAGCGCGCCTTTCTCGCCCGTCTGGAAGGCAGCTGCCGAACGCCCATTGCAGGCCTTGCCGAACTGAATGATGGAATCGTCACGTTCCGCGGCCTGATCCTCACCCCCGATGGGCGCCGGTTTCACGAGACACAACGGCAAGGCCCTGTCACGGAGGCACTTTCTCTCGGCGACGACGCGGGCCGCGAGCTCAAAGCTATTGCGGGGCCTGAATTTTTCCGGTGATCCCGATGCGCCTTCTCGTCACACGCCCCGAGCCCGACGCCACTGCTCTGCGCGCCCAGCTTATCGCGCAAGGCCATGAGGTGCTCGTCGAGCCGCTGATCACCATTCGGTTCGATAACGCTGATCCGATCGAGCTGGATGGGGTCCAGGCCCTGATCGCAACTAGCAGAAACGGCCTGAGAGCCCTCGCCTCTAGCCCCGCCATCGAGCAGGCACGCTCATTGCCCCTGTTCGCCGTAGGCCCCGGCACGGCGGCGACGGCCAAGGCGCTCGGGTTTCAGAACGTCATCAAAGGTCCCGGCACAGGCCGCGAGCTTGTGAGCTTCATCATCTCGCATGCAGACGTAAATGGCGGGCCGCTGTTGCACCTCGCCGGAGACGTGCTGGCCTATGACTTTTCGAGCGAGCTGACCCGCCTCGGCTACCACGTGCTGCGGCCTATCGTTTACGAAACCGAGCCGGCAACACGGCTCAGCGGCTCGATCGCCACACGCATCGCCAATGGCTACATCGAAGGTGTCATCCTGTTGTCACCGCGCACAGCTGCGGTCTTCGCGAAGCTCATCAAGGAGCACGGGCTGGTCGAACCCGCCCGCCAGTTGACCTACTTCTGCATCTCCGAAGCCACTGCGGCGCAGCTCAAGGAGATTGCCCCACTAAAGGTGGAGATCGCAGCTGCCCCCAACCTGCAGGAAGTGCTTGCTCTTACAGCGCGCGCCACGCCACAATCGATTTAAATACTCAACGTGGATACGCCGGCGGTTCACCAACGAAACCTTAACGAGGTCTGAGCCATCAGTTGGGTCGCCTGGGTATCCCGCTGGTTCGAGAGGTTTGCGGTTTTATGACGAGTAGAAACGATAGTTCCAAGAATACCGGTAAACCTGCTCCCGAAAGCACTGGTCCGAAAAAACCTTCAGCCCTGCTGGACCTGAAGGCTACCGAAATCTCGAGCAGCGAGCCCAAGCCACCTGCCACGGTGGCTGGCGCAAGCAGTTCAATGACAAGCTCATCTGGTGGTGCGAAGCCAGCCGAGTCGAAGCCGGCCCCGGCAGCGGCGCCATCTTCTGCATCCACCCAGGCGTCCGATTCCAAGCCGGCTGCCTCACCAACTGCGCAGGCCTCGGGCGCATCGAAGCCCGCAGACAAGCCGACATCATCGGAAAAACCGCAACCTGACTCCAAGACTGCGACGGACAAGCAGGCTCAGCAGCCGAGGGCAGAGGAGACGGCCAAGTCAGCTTCCAAGCCCGAGCCGCAGCAGGCCAAAGCGCCGGCAACCGCGCAGAAGGGTTCTGGGTTGGGTATCGTCACCCACCTGACAGCGGGCGTGGCTGGCGGCTTCCTGGCCCTGTTGCTTGCCGAAGGCATCGGGCCGCAGTTCGGCCTCGGCAATCACACTCCACCGCAAGTCGTTGCTGATCTTCAGCAGCGCCTCATTGCGGCCGAGCAGGCGATCCGCGAGAGGGCCACAGCCCCTGCAGTTTCGCCTCAGGAGCTGGATCAGAAGCTCGCCGAGCTGACTGGCCGCCTCGCGCGCATCGACGAAGTCAATCGCGCCATAGCTGAGCTTTCAGAGGCTCAAGCCAAGCTCACAGCCGACGCAGCGCGCTTGGGCGAACGCGTCGACCAATCCGCGGCTGCCGAGATCTCCGAACGGGTCAACAAGCTGGAGCAGGTTCTGGCCACACTGAGCGCCGCCGCCAACAGCGAAGAGCCTGGCCGCATTCCGCAGCTCGCTGCCATCAGCGGGAAGATTGCCGACCTCGAGGCGACGCTTCCCAACCAGCTCTCCGAACTGCGCAAGAGTGTCAGTGAAGAGATCGCGAGCCGCCTTGCGGAAACCGCCGAGGCCAGCGAAGCCGCGCGTTCCGCCACGCTGCGCATGGATCGCGAGTTGGCTGCCGCGAAGGCTGATCTGGCGCGCATCTCTCAACGTGTTGAAGCCCTTAAGTCCACGGATGAGCGACTGGAGCAGATGGTCCGGGCTGTTCAGGAAGAAGCGGGCCGTCTGCGCAGCGAGGTTGACGGACTACGGAACGACCTCGCAGACCAGCTCAAGACGGTAGCCCGCACGCAGGATGTTTCGGCCGCGATTGCCCCGGTCGAAAGCCGCATCGCGGCGCTGGAAAACAACGTCCAGGCCGTTGTCCGCAGCGAGGAAGACCGCCGGGTGAACGCAGAGCGCATCGTGCTCGCACTTGAGCTCGGCAATCTGAAGAGGGCGCTCGATCGGGGTGGCCCCTACGCCACGGAGCTCTCGGAGGTGAGACGGATCGGCGCTGGCAAGATCGATCTCTCAGTTCTCGAACGTTATCAGGATCGGGGCGTCCCCACGCTTGTCGAGCTGAAGGAGGCGTTCCGGCCAGTCGCTCACGCCATTATCGATGCCGGCACCGTGCCGGCTGATGCTTCGACGTTTGACAAGCTGCTGCTGGGCGCGAAATCCATCGTCCGTGTTCGCCGGACCGATTTCGCCGCCGACGATTCGAGTGTCGAAGCCATCGTCAGCCGCATGGAAAAGGCGCTTGAAAGCGCCAAGTTTGCGGAAGTTCTGGACCAGGCCCAACAGCTGCCGCCAAGGGCACTGGAGGCGGCGCAGGAATGGCTGGCCAAAGTCGAAGCCAGGGCCGCGGTTGATCGCGCGCTTGCTAGCGTGGAAGAGCAACTCAAGGCGTCCCTTAGCGGTCAGGCCTCGGTGGAGAAGGGGACGAACTGATGTTGCGTCTGGTTCTGTTCCTGCTTGTCGTTTCCGCCCTCGCGTTCGGCCTTTCGTGGCTCGCTGACCGGCCGGGCAGCCTCGTCATCCAATGGCAAGGATACGAGATTGAAACGAGCGTCTTCCGCGCCATCGTTATCCTGACTGTCTTCCTTGGCCTGGCGATCGTTCTCTGGTCTGTGCTGCGCCAGATCTGGAATAGCCCCGCCGCCATTGGTCGCTTCTTCAACCAGCGGCGGCAAAAGCGTGGTTTCGAGGCTCTCTCAAGCGGCATGATTGCCATCGGCGCCGGCGATCGCGCCCTTGCCACCCGCTACGCCATCCAGGCCCGCAAGACTTTGCCGAACGAGCCGCTCACGCACCTGCTGCGCGCGCAGGCGGCGCAGCTTTCCGGCGACCGCGCCACCGCACGGCGTATCTTCGAGGCGATGCTGGCTTCGCCAGATACCGAGCAGCTGGGCTTGCGCGGCCTGTTCCTCGAAGCTGAACGTGAGGGCGATCAGGAAGCTGCCCGGCACTTCGCCGAGCGCGCGATGGCGCTCAATCCGAAACTCGCTTGGCCTGTCGAAGCTCTGTTCGACATCCAGTGCCGCAAGGGTGATTGGAAAGGCGCGCTGGAGACGCTCGAAGTCGCGCGGCGACATCATCATATCGACAAGACCGTTGCTGATCGCAGACGCGCTGTCCTGCTTACGGCGCAAGCGCAGGAGGTGGAGGATACCGATCCCGATCGCGCCATGACTCTTGCGCTGGAAGCGCATTACTTGGCGCCCGATCTGGTGCCTGCGGCTGCCATAGCCGGACGCGCCCTTGCTGCGCGGGGTAACACCCGGAAGGCTGCAAGGATCCTCCAGCGCACCTGGAAGCGCTCTCCCCATCCGGACATTGCAACTGCTTACGCTTACGCACGCATCGGCGACAGTCCGCGCGATCGCCTCGACCGCGTCAAACAGCTCGCAGCGCTCAGGCCGCATTCCATCGAAAGTGCCATCGCAGTCGCAACAGCAGCTATCGAGGCGAAAGACTGGTACACGGCCCGCCACGCGCTCGATCCGCTGCTTTCCAATGCGCCCACACAGCGCGTGTGCACGCTCATGGCGCGGATCGAGGCCGAACAGCATGGCGATGCTGGCAAGGTCCGCGAGTGGCTTGCCCGCGCGGTAAGCGCGCCTCGCGATCCGGTGTGGACGGCCGATGGTGTCGTGTCTGAGCACTGGGCGCCCGTCTCGCCCGTCACCGGCGCACTCGACGCCTTCCAGTGGCGCATCCCTGTCGAGGCAATCGACAAGTCGGACACGACCCTGCTCAGCCGGAAGATGGAGGAGCTCGTCGCGCTCAGTGCCGGTCCGGAACCCGCAAACGAACACCCGACGATTGAAGCATCCCCGGCTCGGAGCGAGACAATGCAGCAAGCCGCCGCTGATGCCGAGATCATTGAGGAGATCAAGAAGCCCACTCCGGAGCAGCAAGCCCAGCCCGAGCCGGTTGCGGCGACCTCAAGCGCACCGTCGGTAGCTGAGCCCAAGCACAGCTCAAAGCCCGGTAGTGCGGACCAGCCTGCGGCAGCAGCCCCCGGATCGAAGACGGCGGTTGCGCAGCCTGCCAGCTCGCCCAAAACCGAACCGGATCTGTCGCATCAGCAGGAAGTGAAGCCGGAGGCGCGACCGACCGAGCCTGCCGGCTCACCGAATGTCGCGACCGCTCCAGAGCCAAAAACTGAGGCGCCAGCTAAAGCGGCTGCGCCTGCTGTCCAGCCGAACACTACGCCCGTTGGCACATCCAAGGAGAGCCGACCCGCAGCGGTTGTGAACGCGCAGCTGCCGTCGATGCCCTACCCACCGCCTTACCATCGGCAATCCTCGCGTCCCGCCGAGCCGCGCATCGTCGTGCCGCCACGCGCGCCCGACGACCCCGGGCCGGATGGCCTTGACGTTGAGGACGATGCGCAGGGAGCAGGGTTGGGCTTCGCGCTGCCCGTGAAAGGCTCCTCAGCGTAACCTATTTATCCAATGGTGAGGCCGCAGGTCGCCCTGCGCGTTCCTGTGGCCTTGCCAAGTCGGCTGAAGTGAGTATACCAAGCCGCCTATCCTCTTCGCCGCAATAGCTCAGCCGGTAGAGCACATCATTCGTAATGATGGGGTCGGGGGTTCGAATCCCTCTTGCGGCACCACTTCTTCC
>PKEY01000058.1 GCA_002919265.1 Hyphomicrobiaceae bacterium
CTTCTTGGCAATCAGCGGGCGCGCGATCGAGGTGCCGAGCAGGTAAACCCCCTCATAAACCGCGTTGGCGCGGAACATGGGGAATACGTAGTCGCGAACGAACTCTTCCCGCAGGTCCTCGATGAAAATGTTTTCGGGCTTGATGCCGAGCATCTCCGCCTTGCGGCGGGCGGGTTCGAGTTCTTCACCCTGGCCGAGATCGGCTGTGAACGTGACCACCTCGCAGCCGTAGGTTTCCTGCAGCCACTTGAGGATGATCGAGGTGTCGAGGCCGCCTGAATAGGCAAGCACAACCTTCTTGATCTTCTCTCCGCCGGTCTTCGCAGCCATCGTGTGTCCTGCTCATGTCGTAAGAATGGGGCGGCGCACTATAGGCGCGCGATCCGCCAGCGGCCAAGAGCTGCTACGTGTTGCTAGTGTCTCACCTCTGAGTTTGAGGGCAAATCGGCTCGCATGCTAAATTGTATACGTCGCACCGATTCGCATCCGACCCTGATACGCGGCGGGGCAACGTGGTGTTGTCTCGGAGCGGCGGCTTCCTCCGCCTCCTGCAATGAAGGATATTCATATGGCAGGAAAAAAGAGGGGCAGGGACGCCGAAACAGGTCGGTTCATCCCTGTCGAAAAGGCGATCACTCGTCCGAAGACGACGGTCGTTGAGACTGTAAAAAAGCCAAAGTGCAAGTAACCTTAGCCGGGGCCTTGCACTAGGCGAGGGCCGTCATCGAAAGATGACGGCCCTTTTTGTATGCCATTGTTTGTTTCGTTGCGGAGGTGAGTCAAATTGACTCATAGGGCTAGGCCGCTCTCTACAGTCGATTGCTGAGTTTCTGGCTGATCGAAAGGTCGTCCTATGCCTCGCCTGGAGTTCTGGTACGAATTTGCCTCGAACTACTCGTATCTTTCCGTAATGCGCATCTCGGACCTCGCCCGGCAGGCCGGCGTCGAGGTCATCTGGAAGCCTTTTCTGCTCGGGCCGATCTTCAAGGCGCAGGGCTGGGACACGTCGCCCTTTAACCTCTACCCGGCGAAAGGCCGCTACATGATCCGCGACATGCAGCGGATTTCGGAGAGCCGTGGTCTTCCGTTCGTCATGCCTCCGACGTTCCCGGCGAACGGGCTGAAGGCAGCGCGGCTCGCTTTGATTGGCGCCGATGAAGGCTGGATCGAGCCGTTCACCAAAGCGATCTTCGAGGCCGAGTTCGGCAGGGGAGAGGACATTGCACAGCCGGCGGTGCTCGAGAAGGCGTTGGCCGGACTAGGTCTCGACGCTGCATCGCTGATGGCGCGCGCCGAAGACCCTGTGATCAAGCAACGTCTTAAGGATCAGACGGCGGAAGCCCAGTCCCGGGGCATCTTCGGTGCACCGAGCTTCATCACGGAGGATGGCGAGCTGTTCTGGGGCGATGATCGGCTGGAGCAGGCGCTCGCCTGGGCGGCGCGCAGCAAGGAAAAGTAGTTTTTCCGGAGCAAACGAAGATGGCGTTCGCCCCGAGTTGCTAAATCGTTCACCGATATGCGTATCGGGGGGAACTGCTGTGAGCGCGAGTGTTTTTGTGAAGGGCTTGGCCTTCGGCGCAATCGTTATCGGCTTCATCACGACTGCAGCTCAGGCGAGCTCAAGTGCTTCTCCGTGCAAGGGCTTGGCGCAATCGGCGTGCACAGCGAAGGCTGAGTGCAGCTGGGTGGCGGCGACAAAGCGCAAGGATGGCCGTGAAGTTAAGGCCTACTGCCGGGCCAAGGCAAAAAAGGCTGCCACGAGCACAACGGCCAAGAAATAGCCGTAGACCTAATGCCTTTTGTCCCCGAGCGGCCTTTCGCCCGCTCGGGTGGCTCAGTTCACCGTCCGCGGCCAGCGGAAAAATTCGTTCAGGACTGACATGGCGGTCTCGGGAACGGCGACCGCTGCTACTACCCGGTTCGGAAACGTAATCTGCGCGACGGCGTGACCGCTCTCGGAGCGATAAGCTGAGAACTGGGGCTGTTCCGCAGGCGCTGCGGCGGCTGGAGCAGGGGCAAACATGGCGACGCCAAGCCCGATCATCCACGGCATGGTGGCTGCCGGCCAGTTGGCCAGACGGAGTTGGCTCGTAGCAGGCACAGGCAAGCCAACGGTCATGGACGGAACCGCCAGCTCCATGGCCTTCGTCCAAGCTTCGACGGGATTCAACGGCCCCCAGACGTCCTTCCGCGCCAGCTTGGTCGCGTTGAGCGGCGCAACCCAGCCGAGCCCGAGCCAATCAGGTTCAAACGGGCTGCGGGTAGGAGGCTTATACCAAGACGTTGCAGGCGTCTGACAGGCCTTGTCAGCTTCCTGGGATTTCAAATCCGCTGCCGGCGTGAAATTCGTTCCGCTTGGCTCGAAGCCGCGCAGCACGGAAGTGAAGGTCTGCGCGCTGGTCTCAATCCATTTGAGCGAAAATTCGCTCCAGAGCTTGGCCACCTCCAGGTAATCGTCAAAACGCAACATCGCGATGTCCTCCGTGGCCTTCAGCTAAGCGCCAAGGGGGAGATTATCGCATTTTTGGCGCTGCAGCAATTCTATTGCATCGCAGCATGGCATGACCTTGTTTCGCCCCATCCTCTTCGGCCCGCCTTGCGGCCCGATATGAACCAATAGACGAGACCGCCGGCGACTCCCGCGGAGAAAAACGCCGCCAAAACGTACAGGATGACCTCTTGAGGCTGCCCCAAACCGGGGCCCCGAAACTGAGCAAGGAAGCCAACGGCCGCGATGCCGAGCCCTACTGCGGCGTAGTAGATGAAACTTGATATACTGCGCCTCTCAGCAAGAGCGATCATAACGATCGCGAAGGGAGCGGCAAAAATCGCCGTGTGCACGGTGGCAAACAGGAGCCAGATGCCGGCCGCGGTCAGACGTTCAGCCTCCGCTCCCAAAAGCTCATGAGGCGGCAGAACAAGAGAAACCTGAACAGTGGCCGCAGCAAAGCACGCGATGAGATAGCCCGCGAGGCAGCGCAGGATCGCTGCAACCATCGTTCAATCCCCCGTCCACCGAGGAGTAATTAGGCCCGACGTCCGGCCAACAGCCAATAGACGAAACCACCGGCAAAACCCGCTGTCGCGAACACCTGCCAGACCGCCGGGCTCGGCCACATCACGCCGATTGTCCCGACCTGCGCCAGGACGGGCACGGCAACAAGCGCCAGCCCCCCGCCGAAGATGTAGTAGACGGCCGACCGGATCCGCGCGACCTCGCCAACGATCACGACGAGGATTGCCGGAAGAATGGTAATTCCCGAAGCCAGGATCGCGCCCTGCGTAACGAGGTCAAACACCGCCACAACGGTGTCCGGCTCATCCATTGGCGCTTGGTGGAAGGCGTGGGTAATTCGCTCGAGGCCCAGAGTGAACAATACGAACAGTGAGATTAGGCCGGAAATGATGAAGGCGATGGGAACGACGATGATCCGCCAGATCGTCGACCAGACCATCCTCGTTCAGCTCCCCGTTGCCTCGCTCGCGCGGAGGGCGCTCGCCTTGAGACGCATGCTTTCGGACTTGAGCTGCCCGCAGGCGGCGAAGATGTCACGGCCGCGCGGCGTACGGACGGGGCTCGCATAGCCTGCGCGGTTGACCACTTCGGCGAACCGTTCGATCTGCTCCCAGTCCGAGCACTCGTATTTCGTGCCCGGCCACGGGTTGAATGGGATCAGGTTTATTTTAGCCGGGATGCCGCGCAGCAGCTTCACCAGCTCCTTGGCATCAGCCAGCGAGTCGTTGACACCTTTCAGCATTACGTACTCGAAGGTGATTCGCTTGGCGTTGGAAAGTCCTGGGTAAGCCCGGCAGGCAGCCATCAGCTCGGCGATCGGATACTTGCGGTTGATGGGCACCAGCTCGTTCCGCAGGTCATCGCGGGTGGCGTGCAGCGAAATGGCGAGCATGGTCCCGCTCTCGGCGCCCCAGCGGGGAATCTCAGGCACAACGCCGGATGTCGACAGCGTGATGCGCCGCTTGGAGATGGAGAGTCCTTCACCGTCCGAGGCGATCTCCATGGCCGCTTTTACATTCTCGAAATTGTAAAGCGGCTCACCCATGCCCATGAGCACGATGTTGGTGATCTTGCGCTCGGTGCTAGGCAACAGCCGTCCGTCGCCGGGTGGCTCGGCGCCTGGCCAATCGCCAATCCGGTCACGCGCCAGCATGATCTGGCCGACGATCTCCTGGACCTCGAGATTGCGCACCAGCCGCTGCGTGCCGGTATGGCAGAACGAGCAATTCAGCGTGCAGCCGACCTGGCTTGATATGCAAAGCGTGCCCCGGTCAATTTCGGGGATGTAGACCGTCTCGATCTCCGGCGGCATCACCTCCCGGCCGCGCCTCGGCAAGCGCAGCAGCCATTTGCGCGTGCCGTCCACCGAGACTTGCTCCCGGACGATCTCTGGCCGGGCCAGCGTGTAGGCCGCATCAAGGCGTGCCCGCAGGTCCTTCGAGATATCGGTCATTTGATCGAAGGACGTCACGCCGCGCACGTAAATCCAGCTCCAGAGCTGGGCCACGCGCATGCGCAGATGCTTCGGCGGTACGCCGATGGACGCTAGCGCCTCGGCAAGCTGTGCCCGTCCCAGGCCGACGAGCGACGGCCGGGTGTCCTCCAAATCGGAGGAGGGGCTGTGGCAAGGCCTATTGTCGAGGAGCAGTACCATTCACGACCTTCGGAAAACCAAGGCCTGACATTTAGTCTGTATCGCGCGCGAGGCAAAGCCTTCCTCGCTGCGACGCGGGGTCGTTCGCGCGCTTTTCTTCAACGATTAGTTGGCGCCCAATGCCCCGCGTTTCGTTTCGACCCGGGAAATGAGCTCTTCGACCTTGGGAAGGATGTCCTCGACCATAGCCGCCACACCCTGAGCGTTTGGGTGCATGCCGTCGTCGAGGTTCAGCTCCGGCCGAAGGACGACTTTCTCGATAAAGAACGGGTAAAGTAACGCGCCGTGCTTTTCCGCAAGGGCAGCATAAATGGCGTCGAACTTGCGAACGTAGTCGTCCCCCCAATTGCGGGGTGATTTCATGCCGGCGATCAGAACCGGGATGTCTCTTGCGTTGAGCCGGCTCATGATCTCGTCGAGATTGCGGCGCGTCTCCTCCGGATCGATCCCGCGGAGAGCGTCGTTGGCTCCCAGCGCCACGATGGCGGCATCTGCATCATCCGGGAAAGCCCAGTCGAAGCGCTGCAAACCAGCTGCCGTGGTATCGCCCGAAACCCCGGCGTTGATCACTTCAACTTGATAGCCTTTCTCCTTCAGTGCCCGTTGGAGCTGGGCTGGGAAGGCTTCGCTCGGTTTCAGGCCGTAGCCCGCTGTGAGACTGTCGCCGAACGCGACGATTCGGATGGGTGCAGGGTCTGCCCACGCCCGCTGAGGCCCCGCAACGAGAAAGAAGCAGGCATTGACGAGAGCGGCGAGGATACTCACCTGTGCCAAGGCGCGGGTTGAGAGCCTGCGCTTCATGATGTTGCCTCCCGTCCTGTCCAAAGTCGGTTGATCTTTTCCAGGTAGAAAGACCCCACGCACGACACAAGATTCGGAGTTTTCTGTGCCCGCACCTCAAGCGCCCATCATTTCCCTTTCCGACGTGAGATTGAGGCTCATGAGCCGGGCCGGCGCCGTCGACATTCTGCGCGGTGTCAGCCTCGACGTTAAGGCGGGTGAGACCGTCGCCATTGTCGGACCGTCAGGGTCGGGAAAAACGTCGCTGATGATGATCATGGCGGGCCTCGAGCGGGCGACGAGCGGCTCGGTGATCGTCGCTGGTCATGATTTCACGGCGCTCGACGAGGACGAGCTGGCGCTCGTCAGGGGGCGGGAGATCGGCATCGTTTTCCAATCGTTCCATCTCGTGCCAACGATGACAGCGCTGGAAAACGTGGCGCTTCCGCTGGAATTCGCAGGTAACAGCAATGCCTTCGCAATCGCGGAGGCGATGCTGAAGGAGGTTGGACTTGGTCACCGGACCAGCCACTTCCCGGCCCAGCTTTCTGGTGGCGAACAGCAGCGTGTGGCCATTGCTCGAGCGCTCGCGCCGAACCCACTGATCGTTCTCGCCGACGAGCCGACAGGCAATCTCGACGGGAAAACGGGCAATCAAATCATCGATCTTCTGTTCGACCTGCATCGCCGCCGGGGCGCAACGCTGGTTCTCATCACGCATGATCCCGCGCTGGCTGACCGCTGCGAGCGCACGGTCCGCATGGCCGATGGTCAGATCGTCTCCACCAACGCTTCTGCCGAGGCCGCATGACCAGCGCAGCGTCAGCCATTGCCCAAACCACCAGGCCATTGAGCGCCGGTTTGCCTCAAGTGCTTCGGCTTGCCTTGAGGGAGATGCGCAGCGGGCTCTCGGGCTTTCATGTGTTCATTGCCTGCGTGGCGCTGGGCGTCATGGTCATCACGGCCGTTGGCGCGCTGACGGATTCGCTCAGGCTCGGGTTTGAGCAACAGGGTGAAGTTATCCTGGGCGGGGACGTCGCTCTTTCGCGCGCCCATCGGCAGGCGGAGCCTCACGAAAGAGCCTGGCTGCAGGCCCAAGGCCGCCTCGCCGAGATGGCCACCATGCGGACGATGGCACGGCGAACCGACGGTGCCGACCAGGCTCTGGCGGAGCTGAAAGCGGTTGATGCGGCCTATCCCCTGGTCGGACGGGTCGAGCTGCGCGACGGGGTGAATTTCGAGCAGGCGGTGCACGAAAAAGGCGGAGCCGTTCTGGCGCCCATCCTGCTGGAGCGGCTGAATCTCAAAGTGGGTGACAATATTGCCCTTGGCTCCGCGACGGTACCCATTACCGGCGTCATCGAAGACGAGCCGGATAACCTCACGGAAGGATTGACTTACGGTCCGCGCGTATTTGTCTCGCTTGAGACCCTGCAGCGAACCGAGCTCGCGCAGCCGGGGAGCCTCGTCCACTGGCGGTATGCGCTGAAGCTGAGCGATGGCCGGCCTGCCAGCGAGGAGGAGTTGCTTCAGTTTCGAGAAGATCTGAACACGGCGCTCCCGGAACACGGCTTCACGGTCCGCGATCGGCGCGATCCCTCTCCGCGCGTCACCCGATCGATCGAACGGCTGCGGCAGTTCTTGACGCTACTCGGCCTGACGGCCCTGCTGGTTGGGGGCGTGGGTGTTGCCAACGCGGTTGCGACGTTCATCGACCGGCGGCGCAAGGTGATTGCCACGTTCAAGAGCCTCGGGGCTACGAGCGGCACAATCTTCGGTGTGTTTTTGACACAGGTACTACTGATTGCAGCGATCGGCGTGGCCATCGGCCTTGCGCTCGGTATCTCGGTGCCGTTCGTGCTCAACGCCCTCTACGGTGATGCGCTGCCGATCCGCGCAACCGTGACCATCAGCCCGTTGAGCATCGCTACGGCCGCTGCTTACGGCTTTCTGGTTGCGCTGGTCTTCACGCTTTGGCCACTCGGCCGCGCCGAGTTGATACGCGCGGGCGTTCTGTTTCGCGACGAGATCGCGCCCGAGCAGGTTTGGCCCCGACCACGAGTGATCGTGCTGACAGCAAGTGCTTTGACGCTGCTGGTGCTTTTCGCCGTGCTCTCGTCCGACATGCGGTGGATCGCCGTCTACTTTTGTCTCGGCGTTGCCGGCGTCTTCGCATTGTTCACCGGCGTCGGCGTGCTCGTCACGAAGCTGGCCCGACGCGTGCCGCGTTCGTCGATTCCCGAAGTCGCTTTGGCCATTGGCAACTTGGGCGCGCCCGGAGGGTTGACCCGTTCGATAATCTTGTCGCTCGGCGCCGGGTTGTCGTTGTTGGTAGCGGTGGCGCTCACGGATTCATCGGTGGTGAGAGAACTGACGACCCACCTGCCGGAGGAGAGTCCAACATACTTCGTCCTTGATCTGCGCAGGGAGGATTCAGCTGACTTCAAGCGCTTGGTCGAGCGCATGGCGCCGGGCTCGGAGGTCCGCGAGGCGCCCATGCTCCGGGGTCGTATCATCGAGCTCGGAGGCAAGCCTGCAGAACAGATCCAGGCTCCGTCCGAGGCGCAGTGGGTGCTTACAGGCGATCGGGGCCTGACCTATTCGGAGGAGGTACCGGAAGGGTCGAGGGTGGTTGCGGGCAATTGGTGGCCAAAGAATTACAACGGCGAGCCATTGGTCTCGTTCGAGGCCGAACTTGCAGGGCATTTGGGTGTCGGCCTTGGGGACACAGTCACCGTGAATGTTCTCGGCCGGAATATCACGGCTCGTATCGCCAGTTTACGCGAAGTGAAGTGGGAGTCTCTCGCCATCAATTTCGTGATGGTCTTTTCGCCAAATGCATTGCGCGCAGCTCCGCACAACCTTTTGGCGACGATCACGCTCCCGCCTGATGCTGATCTGGAACAGGACGCTGCTCTTGCCCGCGCCTTGTCGAACACGTTCCCTTCGACCACGGCCATCCGCGTCAAGGATGCCATCGAGGCGTTCGCTGAGGTCTTTGAAAAGGTGATGACGGCCGTCCGCGTCGCGGGTGGAATTACGATCCTTGCGGGGGCCCTTGTCCTCGCCGGCGCGCTGGCGACTGCTCAACGGCGCCGGATCAAGCAAGCGGTTATTCTGAAAACCTTGGGCGCCATTCGTCGCCGTATTCTGGTTTCACACTTCGTGGAGTACTTGATCCTTGCCGTCATCACGGCTGCAGTGGCCGTAGTGCTAGGCACATTCGCCGCTTGGGTGGTCGTCAATCAGATCATGGAGATCGACTTCACGTTCTCGTCATCTGCCGTGGCGAGTGCCCTGGCTCTCGCATTGGTTCTGGTGATGGGCTTTGGCGGCGTCGGCACCTGGCAAGTCTTACGCGCGCCCCCTGTCCCGTATTTGCGGGCTGAATAGGGAGTATTTGACAAAAGGGACCAGATCGTCTTGCGGGTGACGCATACAGTGCCTAACTTAGCCCAGAAGTATGGTCGCGAGAGTTGCCTTGAAAGCTTCACGCTCGCAGGTCATATTTCAGATCATCGGTTCAGGTGCTCATAAGCGGCTTCTAAAGGAAGGGAAATGGCTCAGTTCGACAATAGGTATGCGCAGGCCACCGCCGCCGCCCGTGCGGGCGTAGCGGTAGACGAGGGCCTCCGCGCATACATGCTCTCCGTCTACAACTACATGGCGGCGGGTGTCGCGCTTACCGGCGTGGTCGCTTACTTGCTGTACAGTGCCGCTGTGACCGGTGATCCGGCGTCCGGGGTGGCGCGGCTCGGCAATGGCACGATGCTGACGGATTTCGGCTACCTGCTGTATGTCAGCCCGCTGCGCTGGGTGCTGATGCTGGCTCCGCTGGCCTTCGTATTCTTCCTATCCTTCCGCGTATATCAGATGAGCGTCAGCGCGGCCCAGTTGTCCTTCTGGCTGTTCGCTGCAGTCATGGGCGCCTCGCTGTCGACGATCTTCCTGGTCTTTACCGGGGCCTCGATCGCTCGCGTATTCTTCATCACTGCGGCGACCTTCGCGAGCCTCAGCCTGTGGGGTTACACGACGCGTAAGGATCTGACTGGCTGGGGAACGTTCCTGTTTATGGGCCTGATCGGCATCATCGTTGCCGCTCTGGTCAACCTGTTCCTCGCCTCCAGCGCGCTGCAGTTCGCTATCTCGGTGATCGGCGTCCTGGTCTTCGCTGGTCTGACCGCCTACGACACCCAGCGGATCAAGGATGGCTACTACGCTGTCGTCGGCAATGCCGAGCTTGCTGCGAAGTCGGCCATCATGGGCGCGTTGAGCTTGTACCTTGACTTCATCAACCTGTTCACCTCGCTGCTCCAACTGTTTGGTGACCGCGAGTAAGCATTCGATGGAGTGAGAAGAGCACATGGGCCCCGCCTCAAAACGGGGCCCATTTTCTTTTGAGATATTGAGGGCCCAAGTTTAATCTTGTTGATCGTGGCGGCCAGGGTGTGATCAATTGGTGAGGGGGCGCCGATGGCTACAGATCTCCGTATTCGTCCGGCAACGCCAGAGGACATCCCAGCCATCACGGAAATCTATCGACCGGCTGTTCTGACAGGCACGGCGAGCTTCGAACTCGAGCCCCCTTCCGTCGACGAGATGCGCCGTCGCTTCGAGACAATTACAAGTGGCGGTTATCCATATCTGGTCGCAGAACATGAGGGTGCGGTGATTGGCTACAGTTACGCCAGCGCCTATCGCACTCGGCCAGGCTACCGCTTCTCTGTCGAGGATTCAGTTTACGTCGTAGAGGGCCAGCAGGGCAAAGGCGTAGGCCGTGCTTTGCTCTCGCGTCTTATCGAGGAGTGCACGGCGCGTGGGTACCGCCAGATGGTCGCCATTATCGGCGACTCGGCGCAGTGGGCTTCGATTGGGCTGCACCGCAAGCTGGGGTTCACCTTCGTCGGCACGCTCCATTCTATCGGTTACAAGCACGGTCGGTGGCTCGACACCGTGATCATGCAGCGTACCCTTGGTGAGGGGGATTGTACGCCGCCGGCATAAGATGACCTGCCAAAGCAGCATCATAGAACGTACAGTTCCAACACAGATGGATAGTTCGTTTCGCTTTTAGCCATCCCCCTAAACAATCCTTAACCCTGCCGAAGAGCGCCGCTGGACCGGCACTTCAACTTGGATTGTGTACCCACAATCTTCCTCTTCGAAGCGGCTAAGCGTCAAACGCTGTTGGCCTTCACAAAACTGGAGGTTTTCATGGGCAGGCAGCTCTGGCAGCTGGCGGCCTTGCTGCGCGCAGTTCTGGGGGTGGGTGGCTTCGTCTTTCTGCTCGGCCCCCTTTGCATTCCGGCTGCCTTCGGCTCGGCCAGCTTCAGCGCTGTCGGCGCTTTCATGCTCGTGGTCCTCATGCTTGAAGCGGCACTGAGGCCCGGCGCGGGCTGGCGTCCAAACCGCCCTCTGTTTGAGCTGGCCCGCGCATCTGACGAAGCTCAGTCCCCAGCCGGTTTCACCAGTTCTTCCGGGGAAAGTGATCTGCGGTTTCGGGAGCTTCTCGATCTACAAACAAGCCTCGTTGTCTGCCGGGACGGCGACGGACGCCTGACATTCGTGAACCGAGCTTTTTGCGAAACCTTCGGCGTCGAAGCAGGTGGCGTGATCGGTACGAGCTACGCACCGGCCGTCCTGGAGGAAGAACAGACCGAAAGCTTCGATAGTGATGCGGCAGCCCCGAAGCGGCTCACTCAAAGGTTACAAACGGTCGCTGGACCGCGGTGGTTTGCGTGGGAGCAATATACGCGTCACTCCGAAAAGGCCGGGCGCGAGACCGTCTGGATCGGCACCGACATTTCGGATTCGCGCGCGTACCAGGCCATGCTCTCCAAAGCAAGGGAGCAGGCAGAGGACGCAAGCAGCAACAAGACGCGGATGTTGGTGGCAGCGGGCGAGGAGGTTGGCGCGTTTGCGGAGACAATTGTCAGCGCTCTGGAAGAGCTGGAGACGCTAGCGCACTTCCGCCATCAGAAGTCGAAGGTGCGGAAAGCCAAGGAGTCAGCGAACACGCTGACAGAGCTAGCCACTCAGCTACGCGACTTTGCCACGGTGGAAGTGGGGCGCCTTGCGGTCGTCATGGAGCCATTCAATCCCGAGGCATGTGTTCGGGAAGCCATCGCCGCTGTTGCTCAGAAGGCTCTCAGGAAGAGGGTGGAGCTGGCGCTGCTTTGCGACGAAGCTTTGCTGCGGCCGGTAGTCGGCGACGAGGCAAAGCTTCGTCAAATTTGCACGAACTTGATCGATATCGCACTGGACGCTACCGAGCATGGAAGCATTCCGCTGCGGCTCAGTCTCGTCGCGGCGCCAGGCAACTCCGATCAAGCAGCGCTCACATTTCAGGTAGAGGCGAATGGAAGCGGCTCGGTGCAGTCGGGCGTAAGGCTGACATTCGCCCGCCTGCTGGCCCGCGCAATGGGCGGCAGCGTAACCATCGAGAATGATGGTGCGCTGCAGATAACGCTGACGCTTACGCTGCCATTGGCAACGAAACCTGTCTCGGACACACCAGTCGACAGACCTTCGGCTGTGGATTCAAAAGAGGAAGCGCCGGAGAGCTTCAATATCCTTGTCGCCGAGGACAATCCGATCAACGCCATGCTCACCGACTGCATGGTTCGTCGCGCCGGATGCACAAGCATGATGGTCGAGACGGGGCGCGGTGCTGTCCAGGCCATCCGCGATAGCATCAACGGCACCGGGCCGAGGGTCGATCTTGTCCTGATGGACGTTCACATGCCGGATCTCGACGGCATGCAAGCAACGCGCGAAATTCGTGAACTTTGCAATGAAAATGCCAACAATGCCCACAAGTGCCCGCCGCTGATCGCCGTGACGGCGGATGCCTACTCAGAGGATCGGAAAGCGTGTCTCGAAGCGGGCATGAACGATTATCTGTCCAAGCCATTTAGCTGGCCGGAATTCCAGGCCATCCTCCAACGTTGGCTACGAAAATCGGACAATGATCGCGTCGCGGCGCATCAAGACGATGCAGCGTGATGTGAACTTCGCCAGCCTCCATTGCTGAATTGTCATGCTTTCCGACTAATGGTTAACTGTCGGATCAGGTGACAACGCCGTTTCGGGAGATTCGGTGAACCGCACGCGGCAATTGGGGGCTGCGAAATCCGAATGAAGCTCAGTGCGCATCGGAAGACGAAGCGCTGGTCGCGCGGCCCCAGAGCGGGCGTGTTACCCTTGGGGCTTCTCGCGCTCGGCTCTATCGCTCGGCAGCGCTTCCCTCGTTTTGCCATTGGGCCACGCCGTCGCCCGGAAAAGGTTTACGGCCGCATCGGCGATCTCGAGGTGCGGCTTGCGCGGACTTGGGCCGACGTGAAGCGCGCGCAGAAATTGCGCTACGACGTCTTTTACAACGAAATGTCGGCCAAGCCGACCTTCACGGCGCAAATCAGGGGGCGAGACGAAGATCCTTACGACGCCATTTGCGATCACTTGCTCGTCATCGACACAGCGCAGCCCTGCTCGGGCGGGCGCGAATGGAGGTGGCAACAGCCACGGGTAGTTGGTACCTACCGCATACTCCGCCAGGAGGTTGCTCAGCGGAAGCTCGGCTTTTACACGCAGGGCGAGTACGACATAGCGCCCTTGCTCGCGGCCAAGCCCAACTACCGCTTCATGGAGCTGGGCCGGAGCTGCGTTCTCAAACCGTACCGGACCAAGCGAACCGTCGAGCTGCTTTGGCATGGCCTCTGGACCTACGCGCGTGAGCACAAGATCGACGTCATGATCGGCTGCGCCAGCTTCGAGGGTACAGACCCGCAGAAGCACGCAATGGCATTATCCTTCCTCCACTACTATGCCCGCGCGCCCGAGGACTGGCGGGTGAGGGCGCACGATCACCTGTTCGTGCCGATGGATATTCTGCCCAGGGAGCAGGTGGACCCGCGGGCCGCGATGAGAGCGATGCCGCCGCTCATCAAGGGCTATTTGCGGCTGGGGGCTGTCGTTGGAGACGGAGCGGTGATCGATCACCAGTTCGGCACCACAGACGTGCTCATCGTGCTGCCGGTCGAGCGCATTGATCCGCGCTACTTCGAGCACTTCGGTGCACCGGACGAACAGGCTTCCCGCCTGACGCAGCGCCGACGCGGTACGTGAACTGAATAATTCTGGCGTCTATTGCGAGGATCAACGGCGCGCCGCCCGTTAGGATGCGGAGCCAGTTTTTCGCGCTGCCTCAATGGCTGGAATAACCTGGCTCTCGAGGGCCTGAATCGAAATCGGCCCCACGTGCTTGTAGACGATGCGGCCTTTACCATCGACGACGAACGTTTCCGGCATTCCGTACACGCCCCAGTCGATGGCCACTCGGCCGTTGGTGTCCACGCCGACGGCCTTGTACGGGTTGCCGTAGTGGCCCAGGAAGCGACGAGCGGCGGAGGTCTGGTCTTTGTAGTTGATCCCATAAAGGTCGACATTGGTCCGACGGACCATCTCAACCAGCACTGGGTGTTCCTGCACGCACGGGACGCACCAGGACGCCCAGAAGTTGACTACTGACGGTTGGCCGCGTGCGAGATCGGCATTGCTGAATCCGGGCACTGGCTGGCCATTGTCGGTAAGCCCTTCCAGAGGCGCGAGAGTGAACTGGGGCACCGGCTTACCGATCAGAGCTGATGGCAGTCGCGAAGGATCGCCGGTCTGCAGGGCGTAGAAGAACATCGTCGCCAAAGCCGCGAAGATGATCAGCGGAGCGACGACCCACCCTGCGCGCCGCCGGCGGGGCTTTGCTGAAACTTGGGTTGCAGCCTGTTTTTTTTGCGGACCCTGCATCGCACTCAGCCGCTCGTTCCGTCCTGCGATGCCGAATGGGCAGCCGAGCGTCGCCGAATTCCCCGGGCTTCAAGATCTTGCAGGCGGCGACGAAGCTGACGGCCATCTGCAATGAGCCAAATGATGAGCGCGGCCAGCACGAGAGCCACGACCGCGTAGGAGGCCCAGATGAATGCCGCGTGAGGTCCAAGATCCATGACTACTCCGCAGCTCTTGCTTCAAGTCGGCTCGCGCGCTCCACCTCGGCCAGTGTCAAAGACCTGACCCGTCTCCTCAGGATTTCGTTGCGCATGGCCTTCAAGTGCATGGCAAAAAAGAGAAGGGTGAAACCCAAGGCCATGACAAGGAGCGGGATCAAGATCGACGGGTGGATCGCCGGTCCCCCCACCTTCAGCACGCTCGCGGGCTGATGCAACGTATTCCACCAATCGACGGAAAACCGAATAATCGGAAGGATGACGACACCAACAAGGCCCAGAACAGCGCAGAGCTTGCCGGCCAAGGCGGGGTCCTCCTCCAGCGCCGAGCGCAGCGCAATCAGGCCGATGTAGAGGAAGAACAGGATCAGCACTGAGGTCAGCCGCGCGTCCCAAACCCAATACGCGCCCCACATGGGCTTGCCCCAGAGCGATCCGGTGACCAGCGCCAGCAACGTGAAGGCTGCCCCGATGGGGGCGGCAGACTTGGCCGAAACGTCCGCCAGCGGATGGCGAAAGACAAGCAGGCCGAAGCTCGACACGGCGATGATCATGTATCCCATCATCGCTAGCCACGCGGCCGGCACATGGACAAACATGATCCTGACAGTCTCACCCTGCTGATAGTCAGGCGGCGCGACGAAAAAGGAGAGATAGAGCCCGTACGCGAGCGTGACGGCGGCAAGCCCCGAAAGCCAGGGCAAGATCCGCCCGGACAGTTCCATGAACCGCGTCGGGTTGGCCAACCTTTGGGTGAGCGTCTGCATGGCACAGATCTAGGCTGTCCGCTGGCCTGGCGCAAACCGCTTAGAGTCGCGGGACCATTGGCGTTGTTGGTTATCCCAACTGAGCGCGAAGGGCCGCCGCAGCCGCGATCGGCCCAATCACCAACGAAGCAATCGTGACCGCCGAGAGCAGGAGAAGGGACGCCTCCAGGCTGCCGGGCGGTGTCACGACAGCGCTTATGGCGGAGATGCCGAAGATCAACGTCGGAATGTAGAGCGGCAAGACCAGCAGCGCGATCAGCAGTCCGCCACGCCGGCTCCGTAGCGTCAGCGCAGCCCCAATGCTTCCTAGGAAGCTGATTGCCGGAGAGCCAATCAGGATGGTGCCCAGCAGAATTGGATAGGCCGCAAGCTCCAAATTGAGCAGCAGCCCGAGCAGGGGGGACAGGATTGCTAGCGGCACGCAGCTCGACAGCCAGTGGGCGAACGCCTTGGCCGCCACCACGAACTCTAACGGCACGCGACCGGTCGCCAGGATCTCCAGAACGCCTTCCTCTTTATCCGTTTCAAAGATGCGGCCGAGCGACAGCAGCGCGGCAAGGAGAAGTCCGATCCACAGCACGCCGGGTGCAATCCGCGAGAGCAGTTGCAGGTCTGGGCCCAGCCCGAGCGGCATCAGGGCGATGACGATGAGGTAGAAGCCGAGCGCCGTTCCTGTCGCGCCACCTTCGCGGGCAGCAATCAGCAGGTCGCGCTTCACGAGAGACCAGAGGGCGCTCATGCGGCCCTCGCGGCAAAACCGAGCCGCAGCTCACGCGACTGCCGAAGCCCGAGCGGCAAATGGGTTGCAGCGATGATCAGCCCGCCGGCCGCAACATGCTCATCCAACACGCTGGCGAGCACCTCAGTCGAATGGGCATCCAATGAGGAGGACGGTTCGTCGAGCAGCCAAAGCGGACGCGGCGCGAGAAGCAGTCTGGCAAGTGCAAGCCGGCGCTTCTGCCCGGCTGAAAGATACCCTGCGGGGATGGTGGCAAGTGATCCGAGGCCAAACCGCTCGAGAGCCGTCGATACGTCGGCGTCAGTGCCACCAAGGTAGCTCGCCCAGAAGCGGGCGTTCTCCTCGACGGTGAGCGTCGGGCGTAGCCCATTCAAATGCCCCAGGTAGTGAATTTGCTCCGCGGTTGCCTCATCGTCGCTCACACCCCTCAGTGTCACACGACCACCTGCGGGTGAAATGAAGCCTGCAACCGTCTTCAAGAGGGTCGTCTTGCCGGCACCGTTCGGCCCGGTGAGCAAAAGAGCTTCTCCCGCCGCGACCTCGAATGAAAGCTCAGAAATCACATGCCGGCCGCCGCGCTCAACCGTCAGGTTGCTCACGATGAGGCGAGGCCTGCTCGCGTTTTCGTTAGTGCGATGCTCTTTGTCGGTCACAGAAACCTGTCTCAGGGCTGATGGCTCGCCATCGGCGCCGGGACAACGCGTGGACTAGTCCTCGCCCGGGCGCGGATATATAAGGAGCACGCTTCTATCGACGCTAGCGCAAAAACGGGATTGTTCCCTCCGCCGGCGCTCCGGCGGCGCGGCT
>PKEY01000017.1 GCA_002919265.1 Hyphomicrobiaceae bacterium
CTCGAACACGGCCGAGTTCGGTGAGTACATGTCCGGTCCGCGGATCATCACCAAGGAGACGCGCGAGGAGATGAAGCGCATCCTGCGTGACATCCAGACCGGCGCCTTCACCAGCGAGTGGATCCGCGAGTGCAAGGCCGGCCAGCCCAAGTTCAAGGCCATCCGCCGCCTCAACGACAGCCATCCGATCGAGGAGGTCGGCGCCAAGCTGCGGGCCATGATGCCCTGGATTAAGGAGAAGGCTCTCGTCGACAAGAGCCGCAACTGAACGAAAACAGGGCCTCGGAGAGTTCCGGGGCCCTTAGTTTTCCCGCATTTGGCTTCGCCGGGAAGCCGAGGCCGGGCGCGGGGGAGAATGGCTGATGTCCTGGAGCGATGATCCCGGTGACAAGGGCCGGGATCAAGCAGCTCGGCGCACGTTGTGACGTCTTTATTTGAGCGGCGGCAGAGGCTCGGCCGCCACCCGCCGTGGGCCGATCTTGTAGCTGACACGCGCCGTCACGGTGTGGAGGTCGACGTCGTTTCTAACGAGGCGATCGGTCTCGAGCCAGGGAAGCCACCGGCCGTAATCTTCCGACCCGAAATCGTAGTAATTGTACTCGACGCCGAGGATAAGGTTCTCGCTCGCGAGATACTCAATGCCACCGCCAACTGTCCAACCGTGGTGTGTCTGGCTATCCGTCACCCGGAAATTCAGGAAATCGCGCGCTGACGTCTCGACGTCAGCACCGGCATAGCCGGCTTTGACATAGGTGAGCAGACGACCCCAGTCATACCCAAGGCGGCCGGTGACGGTCCACATGGTGTTGATTTCCGTCCTCAGCTGCACAGGGTCGATCGCAAACCCGAAATCGGTGACGGTTTTTTCTTCGATATTCGTGCCGGAAAGCGTTCCTTCAATGCCGAAGACAAACCGGCCAGCCTGAAAGTTGTAACCGATGTGCCCGCCGACGAGCCCGCCATCAGGGTCATGGCTCAACCGGTCACCTGCAAGGATGATGGGGTCGAAGATATCAGTCAGCGCTTTCCAATCGGAATTTCCCCATCCATAGCCAGCATGCAAGCCGAGGTAAAACCCGCTCCAGACGATTGGGGGCGGTGCATAGACGACCTCATCCTTCATGCTGGGCGCGCCGCCGTAGAGCGGATATCCCCCATCGGCGAACGCAGACGATACGGAAAACGCTCCGGCGAACGCGATGCCGGCAACCGTCGATACGACTGGTTTGAGCACTGAAAGTCCCTCCATTCCGCAGAGCTCGCGCGAGCTGCTGATGCATTGAGCTGGTCCCCCGACCGATCCCTCGGCCGTGTGACGAATCCCTACCGCGACGCGAATTACATGAGCAACACAACTGATGCGAGAATAAGGGGCAATTCTTAAGCTTTCGTTAGGCACACGCCCGACGTGTGGCGGGAAGAGATTGATTCGCCGAGTTTTCGCGGGTGTTGCGCGAAATCTGCAGTGATCCGCTGGTCACTTGTGGTTGTGTAAAATGAGATTTCAACAGCTTTAGTGAGCTAGTCGGCCAGCAAGTCTTCCCGATCAGATCCAGCCTGCACGATGCGCATTCCGTTGGCGTCGTAGCTGCGAATGAGCGCGAGGGCCTCAGAGGGGGAACCGTTCAGCCAGATTTCAAACTGCTCTTGCCTGTCCAGCAGCACGGGCATGCGCTCGTGATTGATGGTGGCCACCAAATCGTTTGGATTGGTGGTCAGGATCGCAAAAACTTCGAGCTCTACAGTTGGCGCGCCCGGTTTGAGCTGCCCTTTCCACCGGCTCCAGACGCCGGGGAACGCGAAGAGAGGCCGTGTCTCCTCGCCTCGCAGCGCGAACCAGTGCCAGACCGCGGGCCGCGCGCCCTTTGGCTCGCAAAATGAGGAGGCCGGCACCAGGCAGCGCCGTAACTGGAACGACTCCCGCCAGAAGGGCCTCGAGAGCGCCTTGTCGTCCCGCACATTGGTCACGCGCTTGGCTGCACGCCCGTTTTGAGGCAGCACGAAGCCCCACGAAAGCATGGTGATCTCGCGCTCGCCGTCAGGAGCCTTGCGCACGACGGGCGCCAGATGGCCAGGGAAGATGGCTCGCACCGGCTCGAACGCAGCGCATCGGTTATGCGCCACCCTAAACAGGCGTCGGACGGCATCTGGTGCTCGGGTCATCGAGTAGAGGTTGCACATTGCACGCTATTCCGACGTCCGATGCTGGCATTCCGAAGGCGAGGGCAGGGAAAGCTGGCAATAGTCGCTGGCAGCCTCACCCCGTAAGGCGGTACTTTCGGAACCGCCTTCGTGACATAGGTGCCCGGCTACAAGCGAGCTGGTGCTCATTCTTTCGTGTGTTAGGTAGAGCCACCTTTTGACGTTTGCGAGGTGGATCAATGGCGTTGGAGCCCGTCACCCTTACCGGGCGGTATGTTGAGCTTGTTCCGTTATCGCGGCAGCACTGCGATACTCTCGCCGAGGCCGTGCGGGACGGCGAACTCTGGCGCCTGTGGTACACAAGCATCCCTTCGCCAGAGGGTATGGCCGCCGAGATTGAACGGCGTCTCAGCCTTCAGGCGGCCGGCTCGATGCTTCCGTTCACGGTCCTGGATGGTCCGGGCGGCCGGCCCGTGGGCATGACGACCTACATGAACATCGACCTCGCCGGACCGCGTGTGGAAATCGGCTCGACTTGGTACGCCGCGAGCGTCCAGCGCACGCCGCTCAATACTGAAGCCAAGCTCCTGCTGTTGCAGCACGCTTTCGAGCGGCTTGGCTGCCTCGCTGTCGAGTTCCGCACGCACTTCATGAACCACCAGAGCCGGCGTGCGATCGAACGCCTCGGCGCCAAACTTGACGGAATCCTCCGCCACCATCAGCGCATGAAGGACGGCACCATCCGCGACACCTGCGTCTACAGCATCATTGCACCCGAGTGGCCCACCGTGCGCTCACACCTCACTTGGCTGCTCGAGAAGCCGCGCTGAGGTGAGCCGGACGGCGCAAGAGTTCGGTGAAGTTCGGGGCCACTAGCCGCTGGGGTGCGTGCTCGCACCGGCGGGTGACCCAAGCAGCACCGACACAGGGACGCGCCTTCACACCTTGCAAGCACCGCACGATCCGGGATATAGGCTCCGTGGCTTTGGGGCGTAGCCAAGTGGTAAGGCAGCGGATTTTGGTTCCGCCATGCGGAGGTTCGAATCCTCCCGCCCCAGCCAGCCAGCTCCCCGAACGATTGCTTCCCTTAATTTTGAGCTTCAGGTGCAACTCGGCTCCACCAGGGCACGACGGTTCTGTCGGTCTTGTCCTCCCATTCGAGCCGAACTGACCTGGGAGGGAGATGCAACTGTCACTCAGGTCGGCGACGATAGGATCCGGTTAGCTGCTCCTTCTTCGCGCTCAGCCTTCGTGCGATTTGGTTAACTGGCCGAGCTGACGTGTCGATATGTTTCCATTTGACAAGACGCTCTCTGCCAAATCCACAGCGACGACGATCCAATTATATCGGTGATTATGCTGAGTTTTGGTCAGTTGTTCGAAAAAGAAGAAAAGGTCACAGAGAAAAGAATACCGCACAAGCACCTGTTACCCTTGTTTTTTCTGCCTGGTCTCCCCATTCATGAGCGGCACAGTTATCAGCCACACCCGACATTTTAGCTGCTGCTATTGCGAAAGCCTGATAGGCTCTCTCCTTGTTGAGTACCTCTGTTTGAAAGTGAGTTTTTATGCCCCAGATCGCGTCGGTGAGCCGAAATGCGGCTCATGATCGATTGCGCGAACGTTTTTGCTCGACCGATCTTTGGGACAATCTGCCAGTCGGCGTTTGTTGTTGCGATACGGAAGGCTATCTTCTCGGGTTCAATCGCCGCGCGATAGAGCTTTGGGGGCGGCGACCCGAGGTCCAACGCGAGCGATACGGCGGCGCTACACGCCTCTTCACCGAGGCAGGCGTCTTGTTGCCCAAGGAGCAGGGGCCATTGGCTGAGGCCCTTCGGACCGGCAAATCCATTTCCAACCAATTGGTGGTCAAAGAGGATGCACGCGGCCGTCGGACCGTTGTCTTGTACAACGCCGAGCCCGTGCGCGATGAAAGCGGTGTCCTTTTGGGTGCTGTTGGTTGCTTCCAGGAGGCAGCGGCGCCGCAGAGACTATTCTCGGCTTCGGTTTTTGCCGATCAGCAGAATCATGAGAAGGACCTGCGATCCTTCTCCGTCCTCCAGACGATGCCCGTTGCCATATACGCGACCGACACGGCCGGGCGCATTACGTTTGCCAATGCCGCGTGCGAGAAGTTTGCCGGTGGCGAGCTGCGGGTTGGGAGCGATTTGGCTCGCGCAGGCTGGCAGTTCTATTCGCTTGAGGGTGAATTGCTGCGGCACGATGAATGGCCGGTGGCAATCACTCTGAAAAATGGGCACGCACCGCCCCCCGTCGAACTCCTCCTCGAACGCTCGGATGGGAGGCGGTTCAGAGTCCTTCCGCATCCCGTTCCGATGTTCGACGGCGTTGGGCGCCTTACAGGCGCCTTGAATATGCTGGTCGACGTTACGGCTGTGCATGAAGTCGATGTGCAGCTCGCGCGCCTTTCAGCCATCGTGGCTTCATCGGACGACGCGATCATCAGCAAGTCACGCGATGGTGTCATTACGTCGTGGAATGCGGCGGCGAGCCGTATCTACGGCTACGAAGACCATGAGGTCATCGGAAAACCGATTACGATCATCATTCCGCCTGAGCTTCATCAGGAAGAATTGGAAATTCTGGCGAAGATCCGCCGGGGCGACCGCGTCGATCATTACGAAACCGTCCGCATTACCAAAGATGGCCGCCGGATCGATGTTTCCTTGACCGTCTCACCGATCCTGGATCGCCTGGGCCGGGTTGTTGGTGCGTCAAAGGTCAGCCGGGATATCACGGAGCGGAAGCGAAACGAGCAAATCCAGCGGCTCCTCGTTCGAGAGCTTAATCATCGGGTCAAGAATACGCTGGCCACAGTCCAGGCGATCGCAACGCAGACCATAAGGTCAGCCAAAAGTCCCAACGAATTCTTGGGCAACTTCCAGGGGCGCCTGCAGGCCCTGGCGAGGGTCCATGAAATGTTGACCAATACGAGCTGGCAGGGAGCCGCGATCGAAGATCTCATTCGCGAGCAGCTCCTTTTCGACAGCGATGCTGACGAGCGCATTAACCTCAATGGGCCGAATGTTGTCCTTAATCCGCAGGCTGCTCTTCACTTGGCGCTGATCCTGCACGAGCTTGGAACGAACGCTCGAAAGTATGGCGCCCTCTCTGTTTCCCAAGGCACTTTGGAGTTGCGCTGGACCGTGCGGGATCACGCCGGCGTGCTGCTTCTCGACTGGAAGGAGAGCGGCGGGCCGCTTGTCAGACCGCCGGAACGGCGTGGGTTCGGCAGCCCCCTCATTGAACGAAGTCTTGATGCGCAGGCCGGGAAAGTGCTGCTAAACTTCGAGCCGGAAGGGGTCACGTGCGAGATTGTGCTGCCGCTCGAGGTTGAAGGTCATGGGGTAGAAGAGGACAGAAGTTCGTTTGCCTCTCGCAAGGACGGGACTTCTTCGGCTGGTTCTGCCAAGGCCCGCGTTCTCGTCGTTGAGGACGAGCCGCTCGTTGCCATGGATATTGCCATGGTGCTTTCGGAGGCCGGCTGCGAGGTCATCGGCCCGGCTGCGAGCCTTGACGAGGCCCGCTCCCTGATTGCGGCTGGTGCCGTGGATGCCGCGTTGCTGGACGCAAATCTGGGAGGTTATCCAGTGGATGATCTTGCCGCCGAGCTGAAGCACAACTCTACGCCTTTCGCCTTCCTCACGGGCTATGGGCGAGAGGGGATGCCGCCGGCATTCCGCGATGCGCCGCTCATCGAAAAGCCCTTTATGCCGGAGCAGTTGCTGCAGGCGGTCAGGCAGCTTATCGGCCAGCGGGCCATGGCATAGGGAAAGCTCCAGCAGCCCATTCGCATTGTCGGTTATAGCGCTGTATCGCCTCCATTTGCCGAATTTCCCGCCAGAGCCAGCTATCTTTGCGGGCCACCGCCCCTCAGTCGCTGAGGCTCGGTATTCCACCCTTTGACCTACGTCTCGTCTTGAAGGCTTATATCGGGGAATTGGGCATTACGGTCTGGGCTCTTTAATAATTCGGTGCAAATACGTCGGAATGGGGCGCCAAGAACGGAACACGCCCCGTCTGTTTGCTCGCTGTTAACTCGTTGAGAGAAAAGGCCACACGAGACGTTTTGTCGGTTCGGGAAACTGGAACTTTCCGGGCGCAATCCGGATTTTCCGTATGCAGTGAGAGACACGGTTTTCGAGGTCCAGGAGCCCCGAGTGAGCAGGTACGACATGCGCCGAGAGGACCGGAGGGCCTGGCCCCTCTGGGCGCACCTGCTCATGCTGTGTCTCGCAATTTTGGTGCCGGGCATCGCGCTCGTGACCCTTGCGCTCTGGAATCTCCTTTCGGCCGAGCGCAGTGGCACAGTCATGCGGCTTCAGCAGGCCGTCGAGCATATTAGCGATAGCGTTGACCGTGAGCTCATTGGCATCGCCCGAATTGGGGAATCTCTGGCCGCATCTCCGCTGGTGCAGGAGGCCAATTTTTCGACCTTTGATTTAACGGCGCGGCAGTTTCTAGGCTTGCAAGGCTGGTTTGTTATTCTTTCAGACCCGAGCGGCCAGGAACTCGTAAATACGACGTTGCCGGTCGGCGCCGCACTGTCGACGTCAGACCCGCAACGGATCAGGGAAGTCGCAGAAACGGGCCAGGCCAGCATATCGGATTTGTTCTACGCGCAGGGCAAGGTCGCTCTCATCGGCGTCAGCGTTCCCGTCATATCCGGAGGGCGAACAGCTTCCGTTTTGACCGTCGCCGTTCCGACAGAAATTTTTACGCCGTTACTCGACCAGAATGTCGGCGATTTAAGCTGGGTTGTTACCATTGCAGATCGGCAAGGTCGCATTATTGCGCGTTCGCATCAGCACGCGGAAAGCGTCGGGAAAATCTTGCCGGAAGCGGCCTTGGAGCAAATCAAATGGGGCTCCGCAGTTCGGAAAGGCATCGATGAAGCCGGCACGGAAGTGGTTCGGATCATCAGTCGCTCCGCATTTGCCGGCTGGACTGTGACAGCCAGCATTGAAGGCGCGCAGTTGGCAGCAATCTCGCGGCAGGGTTGGGTAACATTTGCGCTCATTGCCGCTGCGCTCAGCTGTTTGTCGATCGCGCTTGCATACTACTTTGCTCGACGCATTTCGGAGCCTATTCAGCTGCTCGCGAGCGTGCCGTTGAGGGAACACAGCGAGCGTTTTCCCGAAACCGGATTGGCCGAGGCCAATCAGGTCGGCGCAGCATTGGTGAAATCGCTAAAGGAAATCGAGGCCAGCAAGGAGCGCTACCGGACCCTCGTCGAGGCGGCTCATGACATCATCTATACAACGGACCTCGAGGGGCGTTTCCTTAGCTGCAATGCTGCCGGGCTTGAGGCCCTTGGCTATTCAAGTGAGGAGCTTCTTGGGCAACCCATCGCGTCCCTCGTTGCCGGGGCTTATCAGGAAAAGCTCGATGAATTGACCCCAACGCGGGACGGCGACGCGCGCTCTCACATCGAGATCGGCGTAATCGCGCGCTCGGGCGAGGAACGGATTTGGGATGTCAGCAGTCGCCTGTTGCACGATGGCGAGGGCAGGCCCGAAAGGATTCTTAGCATTGCGCGCGATGTCACCGAGCGCAGGCGGGCCGAGGAAGCCTTGCGTGCGAACGAGGAGCGTTTGCGCCTCGCGCTGGCAGGAATCGGGGCCGGGGTGTGGGAATATTATTTTGACACCGACGCGCGCACGTGGTCGCCCGAAATGTATGAACTCTACGGCCTCAAGGAGGAGGACGGGCCACCAGGGCGAGAGGAAATATTGGAGCTGATCCATCCGGACGATCGAGAGCGCATCCGTGCCGGGGCCGAAGAACTCATCAAAAAGGGCGGACCTTTTTCAGCGGAATTTCGTGTTTGCCGACCAGATGGTCAGGTGGTCTGGATCAATTCCAGAGGCGTCATCGAAATGGGCCCCGACGATCGCCCGCTCAAGGCGCGCGGCATTGACCAGAATGTGACGGCAACCCGTCTGGCTCGTCAGCATAGGGAAGAATTACTGCGGACGACAGCTCAGCAACTCAATGAGCTGCGCTCGCTTTACAACTCCGCGCCGATTGGGCTGGCCCTGGTTGATCGCGAATTCCGCTTCCAGCGAATTAACAAGGTTTTGGCCGACTATAATGGATTTCCGGTCCAGGCCCATCTTGGAAAACCCGTGTGGGAATTTGTTCCTGATTTGCGGGCCAAAGCCGAGCCGCTTTTCCGAGAGGTTCTGGAAACGGGCGAGCCACGCGCGGCGGTAGAAATCAGCGGCGAAACGAAAGCGCAGCCGGGAGTCCAGAGAATCTGGATGATGCAATTGTATCCGCTCAAGAGCGCGGATGGATCGGTAACCGGTATTGGCATTATTTGCGAGGATGTCACGGAGCGGAAAACAGCTGAGATCGAACAGGCCCACCTCGCGGCCATCGTGGATTCCTCAATGGACGCTATCGTGAGCTGGACGCCGGACGGAAAAATCCGGAGCTGGAATCCCGGGGCCGAGCGCATGTTCGGCTACACTGCTGAGGAGGCGATTGGCCAGCAGGTCGGCTTTTTGGTGCCTCCCGACTTGGGTGAAACGGCAGGCGGTTTCTTCGAGCGCGCAAAGGCCGGCGAGCGCATTTCGATGGAGACGGTTCGTCGGAGAAAGGACGGGACGCTCATTCCCGTTTCAGTCAGCGCCTCGCCGATGCGTGACGCGGAAGGGCACATCGTCGCTGTGTCGGTGATTTTCCGGGATATTTCCGAACAAAAAAGGCGCGAGGAGCACACCCGCTTCATCATGCGGGAGCTTTCGCACCGCTCGAAAAATCTTCTGGCGGTAATTCAGGCCATGGCCCGGCAAACGGCGCGCACGAGTCGCGATCTCGCCGATTTCCAGGATCGATTTACGGCGCGCGTGAGGGGTTTGGCCCAATCGCACGATCTTTTGGTGAAACGCGATTGGCGCGGCGTGCCGGTCGCCGAGCTCGTACGTAGCCATCTCGAGCCGTTCATCGATCGCACGGAGCACGATCTCACGCTTTCCGGGCCCGGTTTGCTGCTAAACCCAGAAGCCGCCCAAAATGTCGGGCTCGCACTGCATGAGTTGGCAACGAACGCGTCCAAACACGGCGCGCTTTCTAACCCCAGAGGCCGCGTCGATATCCGATGGAGCCTGGATCAGCGGCAGGACGGGCCCCGATTCCGTATTGTCTGGCGCGAAAGCGGTGGGCCGGAAGTACACGAGCCCGTTCGCCGCGGATTTGGCGACACGGTCATCCGCGCGATGGTGGCTCGCGCCCTTGATGGCGAAACGAAAGTCGAATGGAGGCCTGAAGGACTCGTCTGGACACTTGAGGCGCCTACGTCATGTCTTGCACCAGGTTCTTCGCTCTCGGCCGGCATCGGCGAGGGCATGGCGGATAATCTTCAGGCTATTTACCGCTGGTGGCTCGTCCATCGCGGCAAGGCTGGGATGTTGCCGCCTCCGGAGATTGTCGATCTCGACACCATGCCCAAAGTAGATCGAACGGTGCTGATGAGTTTGAAGAACGGCACATCAACCCAATCTTGGGTGCTGAACACGGACAGAGAACCGCTTCAGCTCCAGGGAAGCGATGAGGGCGAGCTTCTTACAAGAAGCGAAAACGAGCTGATGCTCAGGTGCGTCGATGGGTGTGTCGAATACGCTCGAAAAGCGCACATGCCCTGTTATGGCTGGGCGCGGGTAAATCTCGACGGGCGCCCTGTCGAGTTTGAAAGGCTCGTTCTGCCGCTGTCGGAAGACGGAGAGCGCGTCACCCACCTGCTTAACGCAGTTGTGATCGACAAGGCGGCCTAATCGCCCCAAGCCCAGCAAGTAAGGCTCATGAAAGTTCATTCTGCTGAAAATGCTGCGGCAGAAGTGCCGCAATCGTGTCCTTTCGACAAGCATGCGGCGACTCCGATTGGGATTCGGGGGAACGGGTTGGCCGCGGGGCGGTTCTGCAAATGACAGTATGTGGAATAATGAGAAATGGATTTATCACTTTCCGGACTTAGGGTGCTGATCGTGGAAGATGAGCCGCTGCTGGCGTGGGAGCTTGAGCTCTCGCTGGCGGCTGCCGGCGCGATCGTCATCGGCCCGGCCAGCACTTTGAGTTTGGGACTGGCCCTCGCTGACGACGAATCGCTTGACGCCGCTGTTATCGATTACAGGCTGGGCCATGAGGAGGCGGTGCCTCTTGCTGCCATGCTGTATGAGCGCGGCACGCCGTTCGTCATCCACACAGGACATGGAACGAACGCCGATGGAGGTTGGTGGTCAGCTCCCATCGTGCGTAAACCGAGCAATCCTGACCGGATCGTTCAGATTCTTGCGGCACTCGTCCGGAACGAAGGGGCGTTGCAGCACTCCTTCACGTCAAATCGACCCGGTTAAGCCGCAGCGAATTGGTAATCACGCTCACCGATGACAATGACATCGCCGCTGCGGCGATGATGGGCGAAAGCAAGATTCCGAACGCTGGGTACAAAATGCCTGCGGCCACCGGCACGCCGAGCGCGTTGTAGACAAAGGCAAAGAACAGGTTCTGGCGAATATTCCGCATCGTCGCCGTCGACAGGCGGCGTGCTCTGACGATGCCCATCAAATCGCCTTTCAACAGCGTGATGCCCGCGCTTTCCATTGCCACGTCCGTTCCGGTGCCCATTGCAATGCCAACGTCCGCGGCTGCGAGAGCAGGCGCATCGTTGATGCCATCTCCCGCCATCGCAACGACACGCCCTTGGGCTCGCAGTTGCTCTACGACCCGGTTCTTGTCCTCAGGCAGCACCTCGGCCTCTATTTCTTCGATGCCGAGCTTACGCGCGACCGCGCGCGCCGTAGTGGCATTGTCGCCCGTCAGCATGACGACGTGGAGCCCGGCTTGTTTCAGCGCTTCAATGGCGGCCGGCGTCGTGGACTTGATGGGATCGGCGATGGCGATGACGCCTGCGGGCTTGCCGTCAACAGCCATGTAAATTGCCGTCGCGCCATCCTGACGAAGTTCGCCCGCGGCGGCTTCGAGCGGCGCAATGTCGATCCCTTCCTCCTGCATGATCCGGCTATTGCCGAGAACCACGCGGCGACCATCGACACTGCCGACGACGCCTTTTCCAACGGGCGAGTCGAAGTCGCTTGCGTTGCTTAGCGTGAGCCCGCGCTCTTCGGCAGCAGCGACAATGGCCGCGGCCAGGGGGTGCTCGCTCCCCCTTTCCAGACTCGCGGCAAGCCGCAAAAGCTCTGCCTCATCGTCCCCGGCAGCAGAGCGAATGGTGGTGACCTTTGGCTTGCCTTCGGTGAGCGTGCCGGTCTTGTCGATGACGATTGTGTCGACCTTCTCCATGCGCTCCAGCGCCTCGGCGTTCTTAATGAGCACGCCGCTTTGCGCGCCGCGGCCGACGCCAACCATCACCGACATCGGCGTTGCGAGCCCAAGGGCACAGGGGCACGCAATGATGAGGACAGAGACAGCGGCGATCAGCGCGAACGTGAAGCGCGGTTCCGGCCCCCAGATCGACCACGCTGCGAAGGCGAGCACCGCGACGGCAATGACGAGCGGCACGAACCAGCTGCTCACCTGATCCGCCAGCCGCTGGATGGGTGCCCGGCTGCGCTGGGCCTGGGCCACCATCTGCACGATGCGCGCCAGCACCGTGTCGCGGCCGACTTTCTCGGCGCGCATGAGGAAGGTGCCCGTCTGATTCATCGTGCCGCCGATGACGGGGGCGCCGACGGTTTTCGTGACGGGCATGGACTCGCCGGTCACCATCGACTCGTCAATGGCGCTGCGCCCTTCAACAATCTCGCCGTCGACCGGTATTCGCTCGCCCGGCCGAACGCGCAACAGATCGCCAACTTGGACGTGCTCAAGCCCGATGTCCTCCTCGCTTCGGTCGGCGTTCACCCGACGGGCCGTTTTCGGAGTGAGGTCGAGCAACGCGCGGATGGCGCCGCTCGTGCGCTCGCGGGCTCTCAACTCGAGCACCTGCCCGAGGAGAACGAGAACCACGATGATGGCTGCCGCTTCGAAGTAGACGGCGACGCCGCCGTCATGGGCGCGAAATCCCTCAGGGAAAAGCTCCGGCGCTAGGGTTGCGACGACGCTGTAGAGCCACGCGGCTCCGGTGCCGATGGAGATCAGCGTGAACATGTTGAGATTGCGCGTGACGATCGATTGCCATCCGCGCTCGAAGAAGGGCCAGCCCGCCCATAACACCACTGGCGTAGCCAGGATGAGCTGCAGCCAGTTCGACGTCTGCTGACCGAGGAGGTCCGTGAGCCCCGTCAGGTGGCCGCCCATTTCGAGCAGGAGGAGCGGGATGGTGAGCGCAGCGCCAATCCAGAAGCGGCGGCTCATGTCCTCAAGTTCGGGGTTCGGTCGGGTATCGGTTGTCACCAGCTCGGGCTCGAGCGCCATGCCGCAAATGGGGCACGAGCCGGGGCCGACCTGCCGGATCTCGGGGTGCATGGGGCAGGTGTAGATCGTGCCCTCGGGCACAGGCTCTTCACGGCGCTGCTCAGGGTTGAGGTAACGCTCGGGATCGACCTCGAATATGGATTTGCAGCCGGCACAGCAGAAGTAATAGGTCCGATCTTTGTATTCCGCGCGGTGCTTGGCCGTGTGGGGATCGACGCTCATGCCGCACACGGGATCCTTCGCCTGGTGAGCAGCGGACTCGGCGTCGGCAGGTTTCGCCGTCAGGTAGTTTTCGGGATTGGCCTCGAATTTCGCCTTACAGCCAGCTGAGCAGAAGTAGTAGGTCTTTCCTGCACGTTCTAATTTGTGCTTGGCCGTCGACGGGTCCACGGTCATTCCGCACACAGGGTCTTTTGTCTTTTGATCTGCATATTGGTGGGCGGCGCCATGATCGTGTCCGCAGCTGCTCTTGTGCTCCTGTTGCGCTGCTTGATGATTGCCGTGGCTGTGCCCGCTCATGTTCTTCGATCTCCGTCGACTAAGAACCCCCTGGGGGTATGCCAGCTGACTTGACCCTTATACCCCCTAAGGGTATCTGTCAAACATGCAAAAGGAAACGAAAGCATCCTGTCTGAGGCGGCTGGGGCGGATCGAAGGCCAGGTGCGTGGGCTCGCGCGCATGGTCGAGGAAGGCCGCTATTGCATCGACATCGTCACGCAGATTTCTGCGGTGCGCGCGGCCTTGAGACGGGTCGAGGAGGAAATTCTCCGCGATCACGTTGCGCATTGCGTCGAGCACGCCATTGCGAGTGGAAACGCCGAGGAGCAGCGCAAAAAGGTGGCGGAGCTCATCGACGTTCTGTCACGCAGCAATCGCTGAGGGCGCTATTGGGGACGCATCAGTCTGAGCGCATCATTGCACGCTCTTTCGCAGTTCCTGCACGCTTCGGCACAAATCCGGCAATGCGCGTGTTGGGCTGCGTGACGTTCGCATTCCTCGGCGCAGGCACGACAGGCGGTTACGCATGCCTGAATTTGTGCGGCCCAGATTTCAGGGGCAGCCATGCTGGGTCGCGAAAGAATGCTCGCTGTTGTTGAGCAAATCTCAGCGCAATCGAGGTCTAGCCGGATACATCTCGCGAGCATTTGGACATCGCTCTCGCTGAGGCAAGCGTCTGCGCAGCTGAAGCAGGCTTCCGCGCAGTCGTGCATGGCGTTGATGCAGGCCGCGTAATGCTCGATCGGTTGCGATCGTACGCTGGGATGATTTTCGAACATCTGAATGGTATAGGGCATGACTCTCCTCCGAAAAGCGTGTTTTCCACGCGGGGAGAACGCAGAGATTCAGCCGATGATCCCAAGTGCCAATTTAGGGTGTGGCAGGCAGGCGTTGGCGGAACCGGTCGATCTCCGCCCAGGGGTCGCGATTTCGTTGGGCAAGATATTCCGGCACAGTCCGAACATCGAACATTGCGGGATCGAAATCGGGGACAAGCGCTTCCCATTCCACGGGCATCGCTACTGGTGCACCAGCTTTTGCCCGCGTCGAGTAAGGCGCAATGGCGGTCGAAGTCGGGTCATTCCGCAAATAGTCGATGAAGATGCGACCCTTGCGCTCGGCTTTTGAGACTTTCGTCAGGAACCGCTCAGGAGCATCGCCTGCCATGGATTCTGCGATGCGTTTGGCGAACGCCTTTACCGTCGGCCAGTCGTAGCTTCGAGTAATGGGCACCACGACGTGAAGACCTTTGCCGCCGGTCGTTTTCGCGAAGGCCTCCAGCTTCTTTTCTGCGAGAACCGCGCACAAATCGTGGGCGGCTCCCATCACGTCTGCAAAGCCCAAACCTTCGCCTGGATCGAGGTCGAAGATTATGCGGTCCGGGCGGTCCGGCCGATCATTGCGGGCGCCCCATGGATGGATTTCGAGCACACCCATCTGAACAAGCGCAATCAAGCCTTCGACATTGCGAATGTAGAGGTAGGCGCCCGACTCCTCGAAGCCGTCGATGGTGATCTGGCTCACCTCGGGTGGCACGCCCGAGCCGGCATGGCGCTGGAAGAAGCAATTGCGCTGGCGCCCCGTCGGACAGCGCACGAGGCTGATGGGCCGCCGGGCCACATGGGGCAGCATGAAATCGGCCACGGCGCAGTAGTAATTGGCAAGCTCGCGTTTTGTGATGCCTTGCTCGGGATAGAGCACCTTGTCCGGGCTTGTGAGGCGAACGCCTTTGAGCGCAATTTCATCTTTCTCGGCCATATCAGCGCTCCAGCAGTTCCTCGATCAGCCGCGGACTGAGCTCTCGCTCCAGCTGCTCGAACGTGCATTGCGCCGGTGCCTTGTCCTTCCGCCAGCGCAGAATGCGCGTGCCGTGGCGAAAACGGTTTGCTGTGACGTGGTCGTAGTAAACCTCGACGACAAGTTCGGGTCTGAGCGGCTCCCATTCTGCCGAGCGCTCCGTACTCCATCGGCTTGGGCCGCCGGGAGCATCGCCAGTGAAGCCGGGTGGCTCAATCAGCGCCTCGAGCCTGCGTGTAAGAGCAGGACGTTCCACGTTGCTGATCCCGGAGCAAAAGCCAACGTGATGCAGGCGGCCTTCGTCGTCGTAGAGGCCAAGAAGAAGCGAGCCGACAAGATTGGAGTCCTTTTCGTAACGGAAGCCGCCGACCACGCAGTCTGCTGTGCGCATACGCTTCACTTTAAGCATTGCGCGTTCGGCCGGCCGATAAGGGCCATCAATTCGTTTGGCTACGACGCCATCGAGCGCGGTGCCGCTCTTGCCTAACCAGGCTTCAGCCGTCGAGCGATCGTGCGTATACGGCGACAGCCAAATTGCAGACTCTTTGGCCAGCACTGACTCGTACAGGATTTCGAGCGCTTCGCGTCTTTTCGAAAGCGACTCATCGATCAGGCTGCGGCCGCGATGGTCGAGTAAACAGTCAAACAGGATAAATGTGGCCGGCGTTTTCGCAGCCAATTTCCGTACCCGGCTTTCTGCAGGATGCAGCCGCATTTGCAGAGCATCGAAAGAAAGCACGCCATCCTTTTCGATGACCAGTTCGCCGTCGAGTGCAAATGCATGATTGTCGACACGTCGCAATAGTTCTTCGATTTCGGGGAAAAATCGTCCAAGAGAGCGGCCCGATTTCGATCGCAATTCAACCCTGCCATCTGCGCGGAGCGCTAAACAACGAAAACCATCCCATTTCGGCTCGTATTGCCAGCCATCACCCTCCGGGAGCCGGTCGACGAGCTTCGCTTCCATGGGAAGCAGCTCGCGCGGCAACGGGAGTTCAGTAGTGTTGTCCGCCGTGGATGACGGAGTTCTTCGCGCGGGAGTTGGCAATCGTGCCTCCGTGTTGAGCGCCTGCGTCATTACAAAACGCCCGTGAGGCGCATTCGCGTTCCGTCAGTTGTTCAGATCTGCGGATAATTCCCGAACGCGGGCGGCATGACCGATCTTCAACTGCGGGCGGCC